>JAFSQD010000051.1 GCA_017446765.1 Alloprevotella sp. | reverse complement strand
TACAGGGCAGGACGTATATGGATGTCTGGCAGTTATTGGTTGAATTCTCGAGAGAATTGGATGCTGCGGAGGCTCTTTTCATTCAACAGGAGCCTCTTATTTTCCAAGAGGAGCCTCTTATTTTCCAAGAAAAGCCTCTTATTTTCCGACAGGAGCCAGGCAATTTAGGTGCAGAAAGTGCAGGAAGTGCACGCACTTTTTCTAAGCTATATCTGCGCGCGTGCTCGCGCATTATGCGCGCTCGCGTGCGCGAAGAAAAGTGGGTGCAAAATTCATCATCTGTTCCATAGACAAAGCTCTTCTTCATAACTTATTGTATTTGAGGGCAAAGATAACAAAAAGAAAGAAATTTCACAAGTTTGTGAATCACAAACTTGTGAAATTTAAGAAATATTATATTCTTTCGATTCAGTCCATTTCGGGAAATCTCAGTGCCTGAGCTGCTGCAGATAGCCCAGGTTGCTGAGGTCGCACTTGTCGGCTACGCGCTCCCACACGATGTGGGTGCTGTCGGACTGCTGGAGGTCAAAACGCCAAGGAAGACGTAACCTGTGTCTGTCTGGTATTCCTCATTCATCTTCCGGCTTTACCCTTATCAGCCTTTCAATGAAGTCGTCGGCCTCTGCCTTCGTGAGGCACAGGGGGGGGAGCAGGCGCAGGATGTTCTGGCTGGCACAGCCCGTGAAACAATGCTCGTGCTTGATGAGCGGCTTGCGCACCATTGCGTGCGGCATGTCAAGCTCGATGCCAATCATCAGGCCGCGGCCACGCACCTCCTTGATGTGGGAGCTGCCGATGTTGCGGATGCCCTCCATCAGGTAGTCGCCGACAACGCGGGCATTCTCCACCAGCTGCTCCTGCTCGAACACGTCGAGTACGGCCAGTGCAGCGGCGCATGCCAGGTGGTTGCCGCCGAACGTCGTGCCCAGCTGTCCATAGACGGGCTGGAACTCGGGTGAGATGAGCACGCCGCCCATCGGGAAGCCGTTGGCAATGCCCTTGGCCACGGTGATGATGTCGGGGCGTATGCCCAACCACTGGTGGGCAAAGAACTTTCCGCTGCGGCCGTAGCCGCACTGTATCTCGTCGCAAATCAGGACTGCGCCGTAGCGCTTGCATGCGTAGGCCAGTCCCTGGGCAAACTCAGGCGTGGCCATTTGGATGCCGCCGACACCTTGGATGCACTCCAGGATGACGGCTGCCACGCCGCCCTTCGACAGCTCGCGTACCCACGGCTCCAAGTCGTTCAGCGGCAGGTAGCGCACGTGGTGGTTGTCGTTGATGGGGGCGATAATCTTCGGATTGTTCGTTACCTCGACGGCCAGGGAAGTACGCCCGTGGAAAGCCTTCTCGCAGCTCAGCACGCGGGTGTTGCCCGTCTTGAACGACGCCAGCTTCAGCGCGTTCTCGTTGGCCTCGGCACCGCTGTTGATGAGGAACAGCTGGTAGTTGTCGTAGCCGCAGACCTTGCCTAATCGCTCTGCCAGTTCCACTTGCAGCTTGTTAATCACTGAGTTTGAGTAGAAGCCAATCTTCTGGAGCTGCTCACTTACCTTTTCTATGTAGTGCGGGTGTGAGTGGCCGATGCTGATGACGGCATGACCAC
>JAFSQD010000050.1 GCA_017446765.1 Alloprevotella sp. | reverse complement strand
TGAGGTGGTGCAAGTGGCGCATCTCATACACCTGACGCATTTCGTTGATACGTTTGGAGGACTTCACGTAACAACTTTCAATAGGTTGTTTAACCATAATTCTTGAACTTTTGGTATCAACCTTATTTAAAATAAGACAGCCCAAGTGCATGATGGCGACACGCTAAGCGCAGTTTTTGAAGTTCCCCACTGCTACCTACTGCTACCCGCACGATGCTTGCAACATGCTGGAGATGAATCACATACAAATACTGGGTAGCAGAGGTCGCAGTTTTTTGCGCAAAAAACATTTTCTATATCCATGATGTGCACGGACGTGAAAACGGCGCCGTCCATGATTCTGCCCCTTTGGGGCGTTCCCAGATAGACGGTGTTCTCACTTGCGAAACCTGGGACATATCCCACTTCTTTTCTTGTTTCTCCACACTTGTCACTTCTATCCTGCTCCCCTCTCGCCCTTTGGGGCAGAGAGAAGCTACTGGGCTGGAGCTGTCACTTCTGGTCGTAGGCGTGACGGGGATAGTCAATGGTGTAGTGGAGGCCACGGCTTTCCTTGCGCTCCAAAGCCTGCCGGGTGATGAGGTAGCCCACGTTGATCATGTTGCGAAGTTCGCAGATGTCGGGAGTGGCTTTGACACGCTTGAAGAGTTCCTCCGTCTCTTCGTAGAGGAGGTCAAGGCGTGTCCATGCGCGGTGGAGGCGCAAGTCGCTGCGCACGATGCCTACGTAGCTGGACATGATCTGCCCCACCTCCTTGGCATCCTGGGCGATGAGCACTTTCTCCTCGTTGGTCATGGTGCCTTCGTCATTCCATTCGGGTACGGCGGTATTGAACGCATACTCGCCGATGTGCTCGATGCTGTGTTGCGCAGCCTTCTCGGCATAGACCACAGCCTCGATGAGGGAGTTTGAGGCAAGGCGATTGCCGCCGTGAAGCCCCGTACAGCTACATTCGCCGATGGCGTAGAGTCGGCGGATAGTGGAGAGGCCGTTGAGATCCACCTTGATACCGCCGCAGAAATAGTGCTGGCAGGGCACGACAGGTATCATGTCGCGCGTGATGTCAATACCGATGGAAAGACACTTCTTGTAGATATTGGGAAAGTGTTTCTTGGTTTCCTCTGCATCCTTATGGCGCACGTCAAGACAGACGTGGTCAAGGCCGTGTATCTTCATCTCGCGGTCGATGGCCCGTGCCACGATGTCGCGCGGAGCCAGCGAGAGGCGTTTGTCGTACTTCTGCATGAACTCCTCGCCCGTCGGAAGTCGGAGAATGCCGCCATAGCCACGCATGGCCTCGGTGATGAGATAGGCGGGGTGGGTCTCGCCCTGATGGAAGAGTGCTGTGGGATGGAACTGCACGAACTCCATGTCCTGAACGGTGGCTTTTGCACGATAGGCCATGGCGATGCCGTCGCCGGTGGCGATGTCGGGATTCGTCGTGGAAGCATAGACGGCACCTACGCCGCCAGTGGCAAGCACCGTGACCTTCGATAGGATGGTGTCCACCTTTTTGGTATCGGGGTCAAGGACATAGGCACCGTAGCATTCGATGTCGGGCGTACGTCGCGTCACCTCCACGCCAAGGTGGTGCTGCGTAATGATTTCGATGGCAAAGTGATGCTCGAGCACGGTGATGCGCTTGTTGCGGCGCACAGCCTCAATAAGCCCGCGCTGTATCTCAAAACCCGTGTCGTCGGCATGGTGAAGTATACGGAACTCCGAGTGTCCGCCCTCGCGATGAAGGTCGAATTTTCCTTTTTCATCCTTATCGAAGTTAACACCCCACCGTACGAGGCGGTCAATGCCGGCGGGAGCGTTCTCCACCACCTGGCGCACAGCGGCAGGGTCGCTGATATAATCACCTGCCACAATGGTGTCCTCAATATGTTTCTCGAAATTGTCCACCTCAAGGTTTGTCACGCTGGCCACGCCACCTTGAGCCTTTGCCGTATTGGCCTCTTCAATGGAGGTTTTGCACACGAGGGCTACCCTCCCCTTCCCGCTGGCGGCCGCCTGCAAGGCGTAGCTCATACCTGCTACGCCAGAGCCGATGACCAGAAAATCAAACTTACGTATCATTGTTCTTCCTAACTTTGCGCCCGCAAAAGTACGTAATGTTTTTCTAAATAATGTGAAAAAGGCCGTTTTTAGTTCTTCGCACGTGTATTTCTTAAAAGTATTGTGTACTTTTGCGCGGTCGCATGATGACTATTTCCCGACAAAACAAGGTCATCGCGGAACCATGAAGCCATAAAGCAAATTTCCAGCCTTGGCGTCAAAACGTTTATACTTATACGAACTCAATCATATCAATTCAAAAAAACAATGAAAAGCGTAAGACTATTCTTACTGTTGCTCGTCGCAGCCATCATGATGCCTGCGGCAGCACAGCAGATGCCGATGCTCCCCACGGACCCGGCAGTCAGGGTAGGCGTGCTGCCTAACGGCCTCACCTACTACATCCGCCACAACGCCCTGCCCGAGAAGCAAGCCTTCTTCTACATTGCCCAGAAGGTGGGCTCCGTGCAGGAGGAGGAAAGCCAGCGTGGCCTGGCTCACTTTCTGGAGCATATGGCGTTCAACGGTTCGCAGAACTTCAAGGGCAACAGCCTCATCAGCTATTGCGAGCGTATCGGCGTGAAGTTCGGACAGAACCTCAATGCCTACACCTCCACCGACGAGACGGTCTACAACATTGACAACGTGCCCGTCACAGAGAGCAACATCGACTCCTGCCTCCTCATCCTCCACGACTGGTCGGGCTATCTTGACCTGGAAGAAGAGGAAATCCAGAAAGAGCGTGGCGTCATCCACGAGGAATGGCGCCTGCGCAGCAGCGCTATGCAGCGCATGCTCAACCGCAACCTCGAGACCCTCTATCCCGGAAGCCGTTATGGCAAGCGCATGCCCATCGGCCTGATGAGCGTCGTAGACAATTTCTCGCCCGAAGAGCTTCGCGCCTACTACAAGAAGTGGTATCGCCCCGACCTCCAAGGCATCGTTGTTGTCGGCGACTTTGACGTGGACATGGTGGAGAACAAGGTGAAGGCTCTCTTCTCCGACATCCCCAATCCCGAGAACGAGGCTAAGTACGAGCTCTACCCCGTGCCCGACAACGAGCAGGCCATCTACGTCGTTGACAAGGACAAGGAACAGACGAATGCTCAGATCATGGTCATGTACAAGACCGAGCCCCTGCCCCGCGAGATGCGCGGCACGCAGATTGCCCTCATCCAGAACTACATCGTCGACCTCATGACCTCCGCGCTGAACGAGCGCCTTGGCGAACTGAGCCAGAAGCCCGACTGTCCCTTCGTACAGGCCGGAACAGGCTACGGCAGCTACCTGCTCTCGAAAACCTGCGACGCACTGACCGTATACATCGTGCCGAAGAGCGGACAGGACAAGGAAGCCCTGCGCGCCGTCATGACGGAAGTGGAACGCGCAAAGCGCTTCGGCTTCAATGAGACCGAACTCATTCGTGCCGACGAGGAATACCTCAGCCGCCTCGAAAAAGTGTATGACAACCGCGAGAAGCAGCGTTCCAGCTTCTTCATCCCCCAGTACTACCGCCACTTCCTCGAGGGCGATGCCATCCCCAGCATTGAGATGGAGTACCAGATGATGAAGGGCATTTCCGGACAACTCCGCCAAGCCAAGCAGTTGGCACCCATGGTGAATGGTGCTTTTGCCGAACTGGCAGGAAGCACAGAGAAAAACTTCGTAGCCCTTGCCTTCTATCCCGAAAAGGACGATGTCACGGTTCCCACCACCGATCTGTTGCGTGGTGCCGTCCAGGAAGCCGTCAGCGCAGAGATTGAAGCCTACGTGGACAACGTGAAGAACGAACCCCTCATCGCCAAGCTGCCCAAGCGCGGCAAGGTGAAGAGCGAAGAGGCTGCGGACTTCGGCTATACAAAGTGGACACTCTCCAACGGTGCACAGCTCTATTTCAAGAAGACCGACTTCAACGAGAGCCAGGTACTCATGAGCGCCCGTAGCTGGGGTGGCTACAACAAATACAACATGACTGACGAGGTCACAAACCTCAACGTCCGCCTGGCCAGTGACGTACGCAACTCTACGGGTCTCGGAAACTTCAAGGCTACAGAACTCCAGAAAGCACTTGCCGGCAAACAGGCCAGCGTCAACGTGGCATTGAACTTCGACGAGGACAACATCAACGGCAATGCCACGCCGAAGGATCTCCGCACGATGTTCGAGCTGCTCCACCTGCAGTTCACCGCTCCTGGCGATGACCCCGAAGCCTACCAGTCGCTCATCACGATGCTCAAGACGCAGCTTGAGAACATCGAGAAGGTGCCCGAGGTGGCATTCTCCGACTCTGTACAGGCCACATTCTACAATCACGACGCACGCATACGCCGCATGAAGGTGCCCGACCTCGAGAAGGCCGACTACGCACGCATGAAGCAAATTGCCGCCGAACGTTTCAACTCGCCCAGCGACTTCCAGTTCTTCATCACGGGTAACTTCGACGTGGACTCCCTGCGCGAATATGCGGAAGTCTACCTTGCTTCCATCCCCAAGGCAGCTACCGCCGAGAAGAAGCAAGACCCGAAGTTCAACTTCGCCGACGGCGTGCTGAACAATCGCTTCGTACGCGAGATGGAAACCCCGAAGGGCAACATCGTCCAGCTCTGGCACGGTCCCGTGGCCTTCACGGCAAAGAATGCCGAGGTGGTCAACGCCTTGGGCGAAATCCTCAGCCAGCGATTGCTGAAGAGCATTCGCGAAGATGCCGGCATCGCCTACAGCTGCGGCGCCACGGCCGGTGCTTCCTATGGTCACAAGGACGAATACACGCTCCAGATCTATTGCCCCGTACAACCCGCAAAGGCCGACAGCGCACTGCTGCTTATGCGTCAGGGCATCGAGGAGATTGCCAAGAACGGCGTCACCGAGGAAGAACTGAACAAGGTGAAGGAGTTTGAACTCAAGGAATATGCCGACAACCAGAAGGACAACGGCTACTGGCAAGGGCTCATCCAGAACAAGGTGCTCTGGAACGTAGACCGCCGTGCCGGTCGTGAAGACGCCATCAAGAGCGTCACGACCGCCGACGTCCAGGCCTTCTGCCGCGACATCCTGCTCAAGCAGAATAACTGTGGCACCGTCGTCATGCTCCCCGCTTCCCTCGAAGAGCACGACTGATATAATTCGGACACAAACAGAAATCTCCCCGCTGCGACTATGAGCGCAGCGGGGAGATTTTTTTATGGGCAAAGCGGCCGTAGCTTAGAGCCGTGGTGGCGGCGGTGGCGGCGTACCTTTCGCCGTGGCTTCTTTCTCTGCCTTCAGGGCTTGCAGCACTTTTTTCTCCAGGTTGTCGCGCACGGCAGATTCGTACTGCAAGGCTTCCTGCATCTGATGCATCAGGCGGTCGCGCTCCTCGCCCGGCTCCATCGGCACAAACATCCACGTCGTAAGCCATTCCAAACCCGGACTGATGCCGATGGCTCCTTCGAGCGACACGATATAGTATTTGGGTTCCTCCAAAGGATACTCCTTGTCATGCCGCTTGGCAAACTCGTAGAGGTCCTTGAGCGAATAGGCATCGCCATTCTCAAAATCACGCCATGCTGCCGTACGGGTCATGGCTATCGACAATGCATGCGTCAGCGATGGGGAGTGGACGGTCACCAGCCTGTATCTCGGTTGTTCTTGCTTCTGTTCCATAGTCATCTATTTAGGGTATGTTCTATAAATTCTTAGCAATTTCGTAGTTGCTGGCGGCATTCGATATCTCCTTTGCAGAATTCCAGAGGTCGGGTATAGCCATAATGGTCTTGGCGGCTACCGTTCCAGTGGCTTTGCCTACGTTAAATACGCCCGAATCTGTTTGTATCTCCTTCGGAATAGCTACACCCAGGAAGTTATGTTTGGCTTCAAAATCGGAAGCAGCATTATATCCTCCGCTGGCAACCTTGCTGATGACCCAAGCCGCACCCTTCATCCGCAGACCGGTCTGAGCACCTTGCGCTACATCGTAGACATCGCTGCCGGCTTTCTCGTAGGCATTGAGAGCGCCCGTAATGCTATTGCTGCCAACCCATATACTACCCTGGGCTAAATCTTGCATGGCACCACCTCCCGGGACAAGCCCTTTGGCGATGTCGCCGGCATGGTGCTGAAGGATGCCGACGCCACCTTTCACCGCACCTCTGAAGACATGGTCGAAACCTTTGTCCTTGTCTATGACAGCTTCCATACCTGCCACGCCTACTGCCTTACCCATGGTATAGAGGTCCCTGATATTTGCACCCATGCCAGGTCCCAAAGCATTTCCGGCGGCATATACAAAGGTTTCGGCACCTTTATCTACCACTTCAAGTCCGGTAATGATAGCAGAGAGTTTCACGTCTCGCTTCATCGCCCACAGCAACTGGTCCTTCGCCCTCTGCTTCTCCTCCTCAATGGCTTTCGTGATATTCTCCTCCGTAGGATCAGCCACATGGTATTTCAGTCCGAGCTCGTTCAGTATTGCCTGCTTCCGCTCGGCTTCCTCCTGCGCGTGCTTCCACTTCAGGTAGTTTTCGCCGTCTTTGGAGAGTTGCTTGGACTCCTTTTCCCACTGGGCATGTTGCTCGGCAAGGTTCCGGTCGGCCTGGTCGTAATCCTGCTTCAGCGTACCCGCATTCTCTGCCTCGTAGCGAAGGCGGTTCTCGATGTCCTCCTTGTCATAGGCTATGCCGCTGTCGCTGATCCACGTGCCGTCACCCTGGTTGTAGTAGTGCTGGTCCTTGCCCGTTACAGGACTCTTCACCACGATGTCGCCGTCGGGTTGCTGCGTCAGATACTGGTTGCAGAGGTCGGGATAGTTGGTCGGCGTAAACTTGTTGGGGTCGGGCGGTGTACCGCCATTGCCTTCTTCGTCATCGTCATCTTTCTTCTTGGGGTCGGGGGCATCCATGCGCGGCGCATCGGGGGGAGTGGGAGGCTGCTGTCCGCCTGCGGTCTGCAGCATACCTGCCAGCGAACCGCCGGCTCCGCCGCCTGCAAGGGTGACGATACTATTGCCAATGAGAATGGAAGCGATGGTCGACAGCATATTGATGACCGCCGAGGTCATCGGACCGGTATGCTCTCCCAGCCCGAGCGGGTCGCCCTCGCCCTTGAGCCACGCCATCAAGCCGTCACCTTGTTTTATCAGTGCCTTGCGTTCCTCCTCGGAAAGTCCCTTGGTCTCTGACACCAGCATTTCGGTCACTTCAAAATAGACACGCGCCCACGGACGCTTGAGCATCTCTAATTGATGAGAGGTTGGAGGAACCTTATAACTACTATAGATTTCAGTTTTATATTGGTTGAAAACATCCATCAGATCTTCTCCCAAGATTACCATCAGATGACGGCTACCCTTGAAATAGATGAAGTGTCCCAAGCTGGCATTGACTCCTGCAGGTTTACTACACACCCAACCATTGCCTTTGAATTCATCTTTTTCATGTACCCCGTTATAGGAAACAGTTTTGGTTCTTACATTGGCCTTTAGTGCATACGAGAAGCCGACACCGTCATCTGTAGGAACAATCTGCAAGGAAGATATCGTTATGTTTACGTTAGCTCTGTTTACAAAATCGTCATCCGTCAATACATCCGAATGCGTTACATAGTGAACATGTCCGTTCATGTTGTATTCTCCGGAGTAGGTACGACTTACGCTTTCATCAGAGTAAACACAGAAGTTTGCTTCGTTCAGGGCAATGCCTTTAATCCCCATGATGTCTTGATACTCATAAGATAGTGTTCTGGTATAATCAATTTTCTGTCCTATTTCTTGCTCTCCAGGTATATGTGCGGCAATGGCAATGGGCTTCAGTTTCAGACCATAGATCTTTACCCCTTTATTTTTCATCACCTTGTTGACGTCGATGTCGCCCTGGTCGTAGTCGCGTTTCAGGTCAGCCGTTGTGACGTCCTGCAGTTCATAGAACGCTACGGGGTCCACCCACTGCGTACCCGGCTCCACCTTGTCCTCGCCGTCGGCACGTGCGGGCAGAGTGTGGCACACAAGGAACAAACCAAGGAAAATAACTATGGAAAAAGTGTGTCTCATGTGGAATCGCATTAGGGTATGGCTATTTCTTTCCAGGAACGGGAGGCGGCACGCGCTTCTTGGCAGGTGCACTCTTGGGGACGGGTGGAAGCTTTGCCTTCAATTCCATGACGTTGAGCTTTTCTTGGAGCTCTTTGAGCAGGGCATCGCGCTCGGCTCCTGGCTCCATCGGGATGAAGAGCCATTTCGTCAGGTATTCAGCTCCAAGACTCAACCCAATGGCACCTTCCACCGTCGTGCGATAGAATTCGCCTTCGCGCAAAGGATGTTCCTCGTCGTAGGCTTTTGCAAAGTCAAAGAGCTCGATGAGGGTGAACACGTCGCCCGTATCGTGCAGGCGCCACACCTGGCAGCGTTGCGTGGCAAGGGCGAGGGCTTGCAGGAGATAGTGGCAGTGGCCTGTCCAGAAGGCCTCCTCTGCCCACTCATGGTTTTGCTCCTGCGGAGAAAGTGTATTGTCTTCCATGATTTTAACTATTAACGATAATGATAGTGAGAACTATTTATTCACTCAAGTTTCGCAAGTATAATTGGGAGCTACCTTTAGTGACAAGTGGCAAGTAACGAGTAGTTTAGTGCTTTGCTTGATAGTGGCAGTGGTCTGGCCAGAAGGCCTCCTCTGCCCATTCCTGATTCCGGGCTTTCTTATTCGTCACTTATCTGCGGGGCGGAGGGGGTGCCATCTGAGGTGCGCCGTACGTGGGCGGCATGGGGTTTGTCATGGGTGCCTGCGGCATACTTGGCATCGGCGGCTGAGGCATCTGTCCTTGAACCGTCTGTGGCTGCATCGGCTGCTTCTTCTCACGAATGATAAGGCCGAAAAAGAAACCAAGGATCAGAAACAGGAGGCCGAGCCACAGGCACCAGTGGAAGCCTGCCACGCTGAGACCCACGGCAAGTGTGAAGCCCAAGGTCATGCCCGTGAGAAAGCGCGTGATGTTAATATATTTGGGCACCTTACCCTTTGAGAGAGAGTTGGCAAGGCTGAAGAGCAGACCGAAGAGGAAACCACCCTGATTGCCGATATTCTGGAGCAGAAGCACGAGCGCCACAACCCCCACGATGGAGTTCTGACGGCCTTGGTTGATATTGAAAAATACGTAGATGAGCAACGCAAAGCCCAAACCCTTCAGCAGCGGGGCGATGCCGCGTGCGGTATCCTTGGACATGCTGGTGAACATACCCTTGATGCCACCAGCCACCCCCACAAAGGGTAACTTCTTCTCGAAGAGCGGAAGGATGAGACTGTTGATGAACACGGCCATCACGACCTTGCCGGCAATGCCTCCGACTGCTCCCAGCACACCACCGAAAAGTCCGCCCTCAGCGTACGAGAGGAAACTGGCAATCTTCAACGGCATGGGGAAGGGCTGCATCTTGGCAGACAGATAACCAATGACGATCCACACGGCACCGATGACAAGTGTGGGAAGAAGTTTCAGCGGATTCTTGAACACTTGCAAGCCTTGCTTCATGGCGTTTTTCAAGTACTGACCAACGCCTATTCTTTGTTGACTTTCCATATTGCTTTTTCCGTTATCACGTTACAATTTTGAATCATTTCTTTGTCCCCGAATTCATCGCCTTGGCATAGGGGGCGCCGGGGGCGGAGGTGTTGCCAACCCCAGGGTTGGGGGCGGCACCGGTGCCTGAGGACGGACGGCGGCTTGGGCAGCAGCAGCTTTTGCGGCTTTCTCGCGTGCGAGACCTTCAGTAACAGCCTTTTCAAGGGCTTCCTCGACTTCCGTCTCCGTGTGGTATTCCTCGAGCATGTTGCGCAGGGCAAAGTCGCGCTCCCGGCAGGGCTCCATGGGGATGAATATCCACACGGTCATCCACTCCAAGCCTGGGCTGATGCCGATGGCTCCTTCGCGCGACACCATGTAGAACTGTTCGGGGCGGAGCGGGTTCTCCCTGTCGTGTTTCTGGGCGAAGGCGAAGAGCTCCTTTATGGAATAGGGAGTGCCCTCGTCCGTTTCGCGCCACACGAGGCATTTCGCCATGGCAATGGCCAGGGCCTCCGTCAGCGTTTCGTAATGCCCGAGAACGTGAACGCGTTGCTCTGGCGTTGCGGGTTGTTGTTGCTGGTTCATATATCGTTTTCTGTTTATTGTTTATCGGCTATTGTTTCCTATACGTTGCGGCCTTCTCGGAGAAGTCCCTCACGTTCTGTGCGAACTCCATGACTTCCTTGTAGTGCTCGGGCGAGGGTGTGGAAAAAACATCCGCGCCGCCCGATTCCTCAAAGGCCTTTGCCGCATCGTAGGCATACTCACCGGCCTTCCCGGAAACGAAGTCGCTGACTCCCGTTGCCGCGCGACCTGCCCAGTCGTGCATGCCCGTCTGGTTCATCGCCTCGTTGACGGCGCCTTCCGCCATGTTGCCGAAGTTGACCTTGCCGCTGTAGAAGGTGCTGAATCCCGGGCCCTTGCCGCCCCATGAGATTTTGCCTGAATCGCTTACCTTTATCTTGAACACCTCTGCACGCTTTCCGAGATGGCCTACGTGGTCCTTGTTGAACCAGTAGTCAACCTTCTTGGCCATGCCTTCGCTCATCTTGCTGTCGCCGCCGGAAAGTGCCTTCGTGGCCGAGTCCTTCATCTTGCCGAGGCCGTAGTTGAGCGTCTTGCTGAAGGCGAACTCGGCAGTCTTCTTGCCCGTGGCGTTGATCATGGCCGCGCCGGCCTTGGAGAAGTCGCCAGTCTTGTACAATTCCTTCATGCCTTCCTTCAGGTTCTCCGTGAGAATCGTAATGCCGTATTCCTTGCCAAGCGCATTGGGGCCTTTGCCGGCAAGGTCGCCGGCACGGTTCTGGATAACGCCCAACGCCCCGTCGGTGATGCCTACCATGACATGACCCACGGCCGCGCCGGCACTCTTGCCATCGGCGATGGCCTCGCTCGTGGCGACGAGCGTGCTCTTCGCAAACGTGTAAACGTCCTTCACATGGTTACCGCCGGGAACAAAGTTAGACATCACGTTGACACCTATCTCACAGGTCTTGTCCACGGTCTCCAGATACTTCTCCTTCGATTCCAGTATGTCGGACTCCTCTTTGTTAAGTTCCGAGTCTATCTGGTTGAGTTCCTGCTCGTGCCTGATGGTATTCCTTACAATACGCTCGTCAGGCGACACGCCATACTTCTCGGCAAGTTTCACTACCTGTTCCCGCTTCCTTTCAGCCGCCTCCTGTTCGTGCTTCCACTCCAGGTAGTCCTGGCCGTCCTGGGAGAGGGTCTGAGACTCCTGCTCCCACTGCGCATGCTGCTCGGTCGCATTCCGGGCGGCCTGGTCGGCATCCTGCTTCAACACACCCGAGTTCTCGTCGCGGTATCGTAGGCGTTCGTTGAGCTCAGCGGGCGTCCAGTCCTGACCGGTCGTCAGGTTACGGTAGGTGCCGTCGCCATTGTTGACGTACAGCGTCTCATTTCCCGTCACGGGATCCTTCACGCAGATGTCGCCGTCGGCATCGGTGCGGGCATACTTGTCAAAAAACTCGTGGCCTGGTTCCGGGGGAGACGGAGGACCAGACTGAGGCTGCTCACCTTCCTCCTCCTCGGGACGACGCACGTCGGGCAGGTCGGGAGACGACGGCGCAGAGCCTGGCGCAGGGGGAGGCGGCATACTACCGGCTATGCCACCCGTCAGTGCACTCGTAAAACCACCTGCTCCGCCGCCCAAGATGCCGGCCAAGCCATTGCCCAAGAGTATGGCTGCCACCGTACCTATGGTATTAATGACAGCAGAGGTTTTGGCATCCGTGTGCTCGCCAAGGCCTAAGGGGTCGCCTTCTCCAGAGAGCCAGGTGGTGAGGTCGTTGAGATAATTCACAAAGGTCTGCCTGTCTTCCTCGGAAAGGAAAGCACCGCCCTCACTCTCAACGAGTATCTCCTCAACGATAAAGTATACGCGGTTCCACGGCCTGCTGGCCATAGCCTTTTCCTCTGCGCTCGCCCGAGAGTGTGCACGATGGGGTGCCGAGAGGATGACCAGTAGTTCGCGGGCACCTTGATAGTATATGAAGTGCCCCAATTTCTCATCCACGCCTTCGTCTTTCTTCATGGTGCCGCTCGTGGACTGCTTTCTGACCCTTCCTCTCTTACTTGTCATCGTAATCGTACCCGACTCTTTAGCCTTAAATGCATACGAAAAACCAAGGCCCGATGCCGTCGGGACGAGGCGAAGGTTCGTGATATCGAATTGTATGGTACTTGATATATCCTCCGTCGCCCCGCTCTTATAGGTAAGTTTGTAAGTATTGGTGGTGGAATAAGAACGGCTTACGCTCTCGTCCATATAGACACAGAAACTCGCCTCGTGGATAGGATGTCCTTTCACACCATAGAGGTTCTGGTGAGGTACATCCAACGTAGAACCTGGAGGTTGCATCTTGGACATGAACTTATCGACAATAAAGGCTCCGGCAATGGGCTTCAGCCTGAGTCCATAGACTTTCTTTCCCTTTGCCTTCAGCACCTTGTTGAAATCGATGTCGCCCTGGTCATAGTCGCGCTGCAGGTCACTGGTAGTGATGTCCTGAAGTTCAAAGTACTCCACGGGATCTACCCACTGCGTACTGTCCTCGAGGCTACGCTCCTCACCGTCGGCACGAAGTTGTACAGCCCAAAGAAGGGCAAAAGCTACAAGGAAAAATCTATAGGCGCATACTGGGTTTACATACATAACAAGGCGCGGTTAAAGATTTGTTTTATGGTATTTCGATGGCAAACTTAATATTATTTTTTTTAAATACACAAGTTATCCTCTCATTATCTTCACTTTTCGCTCCTCCAAGAAAGGGAGAAAGACTTCACGAAATCCCATAAGAAGCCCACCCGAAAGCCTTGAAAAGCATAAACCACAGACGTGGTTTTTCATTCCACGTCTGTGGTTTATGAGCAAAGTGCCTTTCTCTTCCTATCAAAAGGCACGTGATGCGGCTCAGAGCCGTACTTTCACGATGAGTTTGCGCTCTGTGCCATCCCCTATCATGGGAGCATGTGCGTCCTCAGGGTATACGATGCAGAACTGACCTGGGCGAAGCGTGAAGTATTCGGTGGCAGGCTGGGAGTAGAGGGCGCAGTCTGCAGCCTCGTCGAAGGGGGCATCGGAGGCAGGGAGGCTGTCGGTGTGGCGCCAACCGAACTCTTCGGCGCACGAGAGGGGTATGTGTACGTCCATGTAGGCTCGGTGCACTTCCATCTTGCGCTCATCGCGGGGAAGGAGCGTGGCGTCGGTCACGTTGATGAAGAGTTCGTCGCCCTTGAGCGTCACCCGACCAGCGGGCACCTGACTCAGGTCGTGCGTGCGCACGTATTCAAACAATTCTTTGAGGAGTGGATGCAGACTGTAGTAGCGCTCTGCATCCTGCATGTTTGCGAGTATCATTGTTGTTATTTTGGTTTATTTTGGTTTATTTTGATTATTGGTTCCGTCGGGAAGGCCGCAGGCCTTGCAGAACTTAGGCAGGGGCAACGCTCCTATTGGTTTGTTGGCGCGGGGAGACAACCCCACCGGGGTTGAAGACCTATTCCTCAAATGCATACCGCTCATCATATTCCACACCGTATGCCTCCAAGAACATTTTCAGTTCCTCGCGATACGAACGTCTTTGGTGGTGTTCGGGCTGCCGCTGGATGTACCGTACGGCATTTTCCATCTGCGACGGACTCACACTGAACGCCCCATATCCGGTTTGCCATGCAAACGAGTGATAGTACGGGGATAGTGTTTTTATCCACTTGCTGCTGTCCTTCTTTATTGCCTGCACAAAATCCGAAAGGCTTATCGTCTTGGGCAGTGTGGTGAGAATATGGATATGGTCGGGCATCCCGCCGACGATAAAGGCAATTCCTCCCTTGTTCCGAATAATCCCTCCGAGATAGGAGAACACTCGGGAAAGGTCGCACTCGCGCATCGCTATACCCGCGCTCTTTGTGTGAAAGATGATGTGGGTATTTAATTTTACCAATGTGTCTGCCATGGTTTGCGTTTTTATCGTTGTCCTTCAAACGCTGTATCTTGTACCCTTACAGGGTACAATCATTGTGCGCTTGTATACAGGGGCGATGCCCCTGCCTAAATTCTCAGAAGGCCTCCGGCCTTGGGTACATTCGGCAACATGTTCGTTTCCTATAGCCTCCGGCCTTGGGTACATTCGGCTATATGCTGGTATCAAAACCCGCAGGCCTTGAAATTCTCCAACTATGCCCCGTCATCTGCAATCCGCGCGAGAAGGCCGCAGGCCTTGCAGAACTTAGGCAGGGGCAACGCCCCTGTTTGTTTGTTGGCGTGGGGAGACAACCCCACAGGGGTTGAAGACCTATTCCCCAAATGCCCCCTCATCTGCAATCCGCGCGAGAAGGCCGCAGGCCTTGCAGAACTTAGGCAGGGGCAACGCCCCTGTTGGTTTGTTGGCGTGGGGAGACAACCCCACAGGGGTTGAAGACCTATTCCCCAAATGCCCCCTCATCTGCAATCCACGCGGGAAGGCCGCAGGCCTTGCATCCGTTCGGCGAAACGCGAGGCTTTATCCCTCGCGCTGTCCAAGTTCCTCCAGGATGCGCCAGACGTTGAAGAGACCGCGAGGCACGTGGAAGCATCCTTTCCACTTTCCGCCCTTTAGGGGCAGGAGAACTTCGCCGCGGCGGTTGAGGTAGCCGTACCATTCGGGGTATTCCTCGTCACGGAAGTGGTTCCATGTATAGTCGTGAATACGCTCAAACCATTCAAGGCACTTGGGGTTGCCCGTGAGCTGATAGCCCTTGATGAAAGAGATGAGAGCTTCGAGGTGCACCCACCAGAGCTTCTGGTCGAACTCAAGTTCGTGACGCGGTTTGCCGAGGCGATCCATGAAGTAGTAGATGCCGCCAAACTCTTTGTCCCATCCGTATTCGGCCTCGCTAATGCATATCTCCACGGCCTTCTCGATGAGGTCCTGACGACCGAGACGACGGCCGAGATCCATGATGAACCAACAACTCTCGATGGCATGGCCAGGATTGAGTTTGCGACCGTCGAGACAGTCGACGAGCTGGCCGTCCTTGCCCAGTGCTTCGACAATGAGGCCGAGCTCGGGGCGATAGAACACATCGAGCACCTCGTGAAGGCAAGTGTCAATGGTCTGCTTGAGGAAGTCGGGCTCGAGGAGGTGCTCAATCTCAAGCGCCACGTTGCAAAGAATCATAGGGAGGTCAAAGGTCTTCAGTGCGCGTGCGCCTGGGGCGGCCTTGTTCCAACGCCCCTTGGGATTGTCCACCTTGGAGAGGACAATGTCAAAGGTGTCCTTGGCAATGCGGGCATACTCCTCGTTGCCTGTAGCCTTTGCCAGTTGGCCGAAAGCGATGACCGCGAAGGTATAGGAGAAGATGTTGTAGGGCTCTACGAGGGGACGGCCTTCACGGTCGAGGGCGAAATACCAGTTGAGATTTCCGTCGTGACCGTGAGCCTTCAGGAACTCTGCCCCCTGGATGGCGCAGTCGAGCCATTCCTTACGCGGCTCCACCTCGTTGTAGAGCTTTGCAAACATCCACACTTCGCGGCCTTGCAGCCACACAAACTTGTCCGTATCGTAGACCGAGCCGTCGCGGTCGAGACACGTAAAATAGCCGCCGAACTCCTTGTCCTGCGACTTCTCCAGCCAGAAAGGCACTACGCGCTCAAGGAGTTCATCCCGATACTGCGCCGCCAATGCTTTGAAATCTGTCATATCTAATTGTTTAGGTTTTTACTTGTCATTCGTCACTTGTCACGCTATTTCTTTTCAGGGGCAAAAATAGCTGTTTGTGCGGAAAAAGATAGGACGACAAAGACATTTTATCGAAAAAAGCATTACTTTTGCACAGACAACACACTTTTTTATTTTCAACCAAAACACTTAATGCTTATGAAGAAACTCTTTACACTTATCGTGCTGTCGCTTTCCTTTATGATGGTGACAGCACAACGTCCTGCGGGCATTGCAAAGCCCATGCGCACGGCCAGCACCCTGCAGAAGGCAGCTCCGCGCACCATGAAGGCCATGCGCCTGCAAGCTCCCACGGTAAAAGCCACCACCTTGGTGGAAGTTCCAGACGGCGCACAGGTGGAGACCTACACACCCTCCGGCACTTTGCTTGGCTATGCAAGCTCCGGATGGGTCGAAGTCAACCTCCCCGTCACCATGCAGGTGGCCTTCAGCGGACAGGATGTCTACATCCAAGGTCTTGCCTACTTCTTCCCCAAAGCTTGGATCAAAGGTACAATGGATGGTACGGGGCGCGTGGTATTCCCGTCGGGACAATTTGTCGGCACAGATAGCCAAGGTGACGAATACATCGTAGGTGGCAGTGCTACGGATGAGACAAGCACCGAGACAATGGACATCGTCTTCAACTATGAGGCAGAAAGCGGTACGCTCACCCTTGACGAGAGCGTCGTCATCCTGGAAACCGGAGAAGCTGAGAGCGTGCTGGCCTTCACCTACTGGGAGACGCTCACACTGACGAAGGGAGGCGTAGAGGTTGTGACACCTCCAGACGAGATTGAGGCTGAGCAATGGATTCTCATGGGCATGACACCCAAAGAGGGCGAAGGCGAAACCAGCAACGAGGAAAGCTACCGTAACGTCAGCATGCCTCTCAACATCATCTTTGCCGGTCAGGATATCTACGTGCAGGGTTTTAGCAGCTACCTGCCCGAAGCCTGGGTAAAGGGAACGCTTGAAGAAAATGCACTGACCATTCCCTCCGGCCAATATCTTGGTGCCTATAACTACTTTGGCACCGACTATCCCATGTTCTTCGTAGGCGGCCTTGAGGGCGATGAAGACATCACCGTCGACGATGTCGTCTTCTACCTCAACACGGAAGACAACATCTTTGAGACAGAACACGATATCTTCGTGAGCGGAGAGCCTGAATCCTTTGAGTACTTCGATGCATACATGTTCGCCGTTCTCCAAAAACCCATCGAAGGCCCAGCCACGCCTGCCGCGCCCGAAGAGGTCATTCTCGAAAAAGATCAATATGGATACGTCACGACCTTCTGCCTGCCCATGGCCGACACCAACGGCTACGCCCTCAAACCAGCTCAGCTCAGCTACCAGCTCTACTACGACATGGGCGACGGGCAGGAAACACTCTACGTAGCAAAAGCCGACGAATACGAAAAGCTTGATGCCGACATGAGCACTTTCGCCTATGACTTCACCGATGGATGGGACATCTACTCTGGCTCCCCCATCACGTTCTACCTCTACGGCGACGTGACCAGTTGGAAGCGCTTCGGCGTGAAGAGCATGTATACCGCCAATGATGAGACACACGAAAGCGAAATCACATGGATTGAACTTGAAGGTGAAGAGCCCATCATCCTTGAAGGCAGCGGCTTTGACTTCAACGCCTACGACACGCAAACAACCCCCTACTCCACCAGCAACACACACGACGGCGACATCACCACCGACCTCGTCATAGAGGAAGGTCCCGTCACCCTCACCGTAAGCCCCAGCGAGGCAAATACGCCCAACCGCTTCTGGCTCTTCAATACCACGCAGAAGATCCAGCTCCGCCTCTATGGAGGCTCGCTGACCTTCGAGAGCGAAGAGGGACGCCCCATGACGACGATCGAATTCCACAACGGCAAATGGAACGAAGGCAATACAGCCGACAGCGGCACCCTTACCGCCGGCAATCCCGCCACATGGACGGGCAACGCCGAGAAGGTTGTGGTCAGCATCGCCGGTAACACACAGCTGGACAAGATTGTCGTGACGACAGCTACTCCCGATGGCATCGGGGAAGTCAGCACTACAAGCCTCTCTGGCCGCATATACAACCTGCAGGGCATGCGCATCAGCCAGCCCACTCAGCACGGCGTCTATATCATCGGAGGCCGAAAGGTGGTGAAGTAAGTCATCACAAATCCTCTTATTCCATAACGGCAGCCCGTTCCCCTCAAAGGTGGAACGGGCTGCTTAGCATATCATGTTATTGGAAGCATGTGTACGTCTCTCCATCTTTCCTCTGGTCTGATACGTCTCATAATCAATGCGGGACGTATCACAATGACACGTCCCGCGCTCTGCGACCTAAGCCAAGAAGCCTGTTTACTTCTGGCGAATAAAAATGTGCATCGGAGTACCACTGAAGTTCCACCGCTCGCGTATCTTATTTTCAAGGAATCGCTTGTAGGGCTCCTTGACATACTGTGGAAGGTTAGCATAGAACACGAAAGTCGGTATCTGAGTGTCCGGCACCTGCGTGCAATACTTTATCTTGATGAACTTTCCCTTCATCGAAGGTGGTGGATAGGCCTCGATGATGGGCAGCATCTCCTCGTTGAGCTTTGACGTTCCAACACGGAACTTGCGGTGCAGGTAGACGTCCTTTGCCGTTTCGAGAATGCGATAGATGCGCTGCTTGGTGAGAGCCGAAGCGAAAATAATGGGGAAGTCGTCAAAGGGAGCCAGACGCTCACGGATGGTCTGTTCGTAGTAGTCTATGGCACGCTGGCTTTTGTCCTCTACGAGGTCCCACTTATTCACCACGACAACAAGGCTCTTTCGGTTGCGCTGGATGACATGAACAATATTGAGGTCCTGAGCCTCAATGCCTCGCGTGCCGTCAAGGAGGAGAATACAAACATCTGAATTCTCAATGGCACGGATGCTACGCATGACGGAGTAGAACTCTAAGTCCTCATTGACCTTATTCTTCTTTCGTATGCCCGCTGTGTCCACAAGGTAGAAGTCAAAGCCAAACTTGTCGTAGCGCGTCAGGATGGAGTCGCGCGTCGTACCGGCTATGTCGGTCACGATATGGCGGTCCTCACCAATAAAGGCATTGATAAGACTGCTCTTGCCGGCATTGGGACGTCCCACGACAGCAAAGCGAGGCAGGCGCTCTTCTTCATCCTGTTGGCTGTCGGGGCCCAACGTCTTGACAATAAGGTCCAAGAGGTCGCCCGTACCACTGCCCGTAGCAGCGGAGACACACTGAGGATCACCAAGTCCTAAGGAATAAAACTCAGCCGAGTTGTAGCGGTCTTGATTATTGTCGGCCTTGTTGGCACAAAGGATGACGGGGACGCGGTTGTGACGGCGCAAGATGGCCGCCACGGCCTCGTCAAGGTCGGTGATACCATTCTGTGTATCTACAAGAAACAGGATGAGGTCGGCCTCTTCAGTGGCCACAAGTACCTGCTTGCGGATTTCCTCCTCGAAGATGTCATCCGAATTAACCACCCAACCTCCTGTATCTACGACCGAAAACTCACGTCCGCACCATTCACACTTCCCGTATTGGCGGTCGCGCGTAGTGCCAGCTTCTTCGCTGACGATGGCCGCACGTGTCCCTGTGAGGCGATTAAAGAGCGTGGACTTACCCACATTGGGGCGTCCGACGATGGCGACTAGTTTACTCATGATTCCTTCATTTCATTTTTGAGGTTCATTAGGCGTGCAAGCCCCATTATATGTCGTGATATCCGAAGGCCTCAAGGCGACGCTCGTTGTTGCGCCATCCTTTGTCCACCTTGACTACGGTCTCGAGATAAATACTCTTCTGGAAGAAACGCTCCAACGCCTTACGCGCCTCAGAGGAGACCTTCTTCAAGGCAACTCCGCCATGACCGATGATGATGCCCTTTTGGCTTTCTCGTTCCACAAGGATGATGGCACGGATATGTATGCTGTGCTTCTGCTCCTTGAAGCTTTCCACAACGACCTCCACACTGTAGGGCACTTCCTTGTCGTAGTAAAGGAGTATTTTCTCGCGGATAATCTCATTGACAAAGAAGCGTGCCGGCTTGTCTGTGAGCTGGTCGCGTTCGAAATAATTGGGATGTTCAGGCAGGAGCTCCATGATGCGGCGCTGCAAAGCATCAACATTGAAGCGTGCTTTCACGGAAAGTGGCATAATCTCGGCCTGTGGCAACAGCTCATGCCATTTCTCAACGATGCTTACAAGCTTATCCTGGCTGCTTCCCCCACCCTTTACATCGGCCTCAGGGGTCAAGCAATCTATCTTGTTGATTAACACCAATACGGGTACTCGCATGCGTGCCACCTTTTGCAGGAAGTCGGCATTTTTATCGGGACTCTCCACTACATCTGTCATGTAGAGCAGCACATCGGCATCCTCCAATGCAGACTCGGAAAAGGTCAGCATGGCTTCTTGCATCTTATAGTTGGGTTTGAGAACACCCGGAGTGTCGGAATACACAATTTGTGCATCGTCAGTATTGACGATACCGAGAATGCGGTGGCGCGTGGTCTGTGCCTTGAACGTGGCGATGGAGAGACGCTCCCCCACCAAGAGGTTCATCAGCGAACTCTTTCCCACATTCGGATTACCGACAATGTTGACGAAACCTGATTTCATTTTTTGTGAAGAGTCGTAAGTGACAAGTAACGAGTAGGCTGCGCTTCTATGCTTAATGCCCGATGAATGTTACAAGTGACTACAGCAAGTCCCTTCCCGCCCATTGGTGACAGAAAGGGACTGCACGTCTGTGTTGATTACTTTGCGTCGTATGCCCACTTCAGGTAGGCAGCGCCATAGGTGAATCCTGCACCAAAAGCAGTCAGGATAAGGTTGTCTCCCTTTTTGAGCTGACGCTCAAAATCCCAAAGGGCAAGAGGTATGGACGCGCCGCTGGTGTTACCATAGCGCTGGATATTAACCAGAACTTTCTCCATCGGAAGTTCCAGACGGTTCGCCACAGCCTCGATGATACGTATATTGGCTTGGTGGGGTAACACATAGGCAAGGTTATCCTTCGTCAACCCATTACGCTCGGCAATCGTAGCACTCAGTTCGCTCATGTTCGTCACGGCATATTTGAAAACTGTGCGGCCTTCTTGATGAACATAGTGCATACGATGGTCTACTGTGTAGTAGGAAGGGGGGAATGCCGAGCCGCCTGCCTTCATGCAGAGGAATGGAAGACCCTTTCCATCTGTGCGCAGGATGGAGTCCTTCCAGCCTAAGTCATCCGTCGTCGGCTCCACAAGCACCGCTGCTGCGCCGTCACCAAAAAGCGGACAGGTGGAACGGTCTGTATAGTCCACCATACTTGACATCTTCTCAGCACCGCAGACTACGATCTTCTTGTAGCGTCCACTCTGAATCATACTTGCAGCTTGATCCATGGCAAACATAAAGCCGCTACATGCGGCCTGAAGGTCGAAAGCGAAGGCATTCGTCATGCCTAATTTGCCTATAAGAATTGAAGATGTGGATGGAAAATGATAGTCTGGCGTAGTGGTAGCCACGATGACTGCCTCTACGCTCAGTGGGTCCGTATCCGTTTTGGCGAGAAGCTGCTTCACAGCCTTTCGTGCCATATAGCTTGTGCCGAGGCCTTCCTCGTTGAGTATGCGGCGCTCTTTGATGCCCACGCGCGACATGATCCACTCGTCGTTTGTATCTACCATACGGGAAAGTTCCTCGTTGTTCAATACATACTCGGGTACGAATCCGCCTACGCCAGTTATGATAGCGTTAAGTTTTTCCATTTCTAAAGAAAAGTCTTTTAACCTACCTAAATGAACTACGACGGATTACACGAGGACTCCGTTCTCGGAACTCGCGCAATCCGTCGTCTTTTCTTGTCTGTGATTATTCGGCAACTTCCTCCTTTGCGACTGCCAGCTTACCACGGTAGTAGCCGCAAGTGGGGCAGACGGTATGATAGATATGCCAGCCGCCGCAGTTGGGGCAAACGGCCAATGTAGGAGCAACTGCTCCATCGTGTGTACGACGCTTCAGCGTACGGGTCTTCGATTGTCTTCTTTTAGGATGTGCCATTTTCGTTTATATTTTTTTATTATTAATTTATTTCCTTCTGAGCTGTAGTGTCAACTACACCACTGATGCGTGCCAACATATCGGGATTACATTCCCCGTCAACATGGTAGCGCATAATAGGGAGCGACGTTTCGATGACTTCATAGGCTGCCCAGCGCAAATCTGCGTTATCGGATAAACGATCCGTAAGCAGAATGTCGGCTTCACCAGCAAAGTCCTCATCGTCATGCACAGCACGTAGTGTCTCGTCAACCTCTATGGGTAGGCTCACGGGGTCAAGGCATCGGTGGCACTGCGTCATCACAACTCCTTGAGCATACAATTGCACTTGATATATGCCACCTGCCGTCTGACGTACTGTAACAGTTAACGAAACATCTCCGCCGAGGATTTCCGTCTGATCCAAACTCTGAAAAAAAGCGGCATCAAGACTGAAATTCAGCGCCTCGTGCGTCTCAGAGACACGTCGCAAATCAATGCGTTGGAGCATAGTTACGTCCATAGCGGCTGCAAAGATACTATATTTTTGAAATAACGCACACCCTCATGCGCAATTTTTAGCCAATCTATACTCACTTTGCCCTTTCTTAAGTCTATAAAACAGCATTTTCTATACATGGAGTAAGTCGAAAAAATAGGGATAGAGGCCAAAACGCCGTTCGCCGAGTCGTTTCACACAACGGCGCATCCGCAAAGTCGGCACTAATAGTGCTGTTACAAAAAGGAGCAGAAAAACACTATCAAGCATAAGTGCTGACAGCGTATAACAATGTGTTCTGGCAAAATCATGAACACTAAATGTAGTATAGGCAATGGCCAGCAAGAGATGGCACCAGAGTAAGAGTCGAGCCCCGTGACTGCGCAGGCGATATAGCTGGAACCGGAGACTTTTCTTTTGACTCGCTTTGCGGATAGTATGTCGATATGTCTTCATCACCCTCCTTGATGGCAGCGGTTGCAGCAAAGTGGTTTCGGGCGAAAGAAGCACATGCAGTTTACCGCTTTCGGGCTGTCCGTCAAGCATATAATCCAAACCGCCAAAGGGACTACGCATATTCCTTAGAGACTGGCAATGAGACATGAAAAAATCCTTACGCATCAACACACCTGTTGTTTCCGAACCAACCGAACGACCGCGGTGAGAGGCACGTTGGCGCATAAGTTGTTGACGCAAGCGTTCATAAACCGCACGGCGGGAGCGACGGGTGTGCTCATCCGCGAAATTCACATAGGCCTGCACAACCTGTAAATGCTCTCGAAGAGCTAGGGACATCATGTGCTGCAGCCAATCGGTTGATGCAGCGAACGCGCCAGGTGGCATCACTACGACCCATTCGCCATAGGCTGCACGCACCCCCAAGGTAAGACCGAGCCAATAAGGGTTTGCATAGGGCGAATCCTTGGGTATACCCGTACTTCGGAGATGGAGAAAGCGTTTGCAAAGGTGGGCCAGACGCTCCTTGTCAATGCCCTCTGTGTCACATTTTGTCAGTATGACTTCATAGTCCGGGTAATCATAAGTATAGAGCGATGCCAGAAAATCCTCTATATCCCCCATTTGGTGCTGGACATAGGGTACTATGATGCTTAGACGTGGCAGAGCCTCACAATCCCTACCCTCCACCTGCCCGTAGGCACCAGGCAGAATTGTGTAGTCGCGCCATTGCCAACGATAGAGCAGCAAAAGGCATACGAACATTAGGCCCAAAAGAACATGTGGAAGGTCTGTGAAAGCCAAATTAACCATATTCTCAACCTCTCAATAGATACCTGCGCAATTCCGAAACACATATTGCCGTAGCAACGGCTACATTCAAGCTCTCACTGCCATCTGCTTCATGGGGTGCAGCGGGGATGAGCAGACGCTGGGATACCATGCGAGCACATGCTTCGGAAATACCATGTCCCTCGCTTCCCATGAGCAACACACCCGTTGCGGGCAATTGCGTTGAATAGATGTTCGCACCATCAAGGAAAGTGCCCATCACCAGAGCACGCTTACCCACTTCCTGCAAGAATTGAGGCAAAGGGAGATAATGCGCTTTTACACGTCCGATGGCACCCATAGTGGCTTGAACCACCTTAGGGGCAAAAACGTCGGCCGTATCGGGTGAACAAAACACATGCCGAATGCCAAACCAATCAGCGATGCGCACAATCGTACCCACATTACCTGGATCCTGAACGCCATCAAGGGCAATACATAGTTCGCGACTGGGCAATGTAGCATCTACCTTTTCCGCAACAGGCTTCTCAAATAGCGCCAACACTCCCTGCGGAGACTGCAATAGGGATGCACGTTCCAACTCTTTTTGAGTCACCTGACGAGCATCCTCGGCATAGGCTGACGACAATGACGAACCGAATTCTTCAGAAAAAGCATCAGTATATACTAACAGACGGCAGGGGAATTTCCCCAGTAAGTCGCCAACGACCTTGGGGCCTTCAGCAAGGAAAAGTCCCATCTCATCGCGCTCTCGTTTCCTTCCAAGACTGCGTATTTCCTTAATTTCGTTGCGTGTCAGCATAATAATAAAATAACTGTCCCTCAAGCTTCATGCCCGAGGGTGTGTCTCTATCGCGGCGGCTGCCTGCCCTCACGTCTTGTGGAGAGGCAACCCACCATTGGCATTGGCGCCGCTGGCATGTCCCTGGCGACCTGCCCCGGCCTTCCATTAACCAAAAAAAACGTCCCTCAAGCTTCATGCCCGAGGGTGTGCCCCAATCGCGGCGGCTGCCTGCCCTCACGTCTTGTGGAGAAGCACCCACCATCGGCCAAGGCGCCGATGAATAGTCCCCTCGTGGCTATAACTTAAAAGTCCTCCCCGACTGATGCCAGTCAGAGAGGACTCTCTAAACACGGCGGCTGCC
>JAFSQD010000049.1 GCA_017446765.1 Alloprevotella sp. | reverse complement strand
TTTACAGAAAGAAACTGCGTTCTTTGAACCAATGACACAAATTCTTGCAAGCACAATACCGTCTGACAGCACAGGCTCGCCAGACGGTAAGGGCAAAGTCACAGCGTGATATGGGAGTAACCCTAACATCCCGTGACCATAGCAAGCACGACCAAGCCGTCCGAGAGTCCTCATGAGAAGGCTCCCGGGCGGCTTTTCCGTATCTTTACGTCATTGCTGCTACGCCGTGACCCTTGCCGACGGCACCGACGACGCTGAGAACTGGACAATCTCACCGTCCTGTGCCAAGGAGGGTCAGACCGTGACCGTCACCTACACGGGCAAGAAGAAAATAAAAAGCATCAAGGCCATAAAGGAGTGACACGTCAAAGCCATCTACGGAGAATTTTCTATTAAAACGGTAAAGCCACAGCGGGGTTGGAACTCCTCAGAGCCCCCATGCATAGGGGGGAGGGAGTTGGCAAGCCCAGCTGTGGCTTTATAAAAGATAGGATTTT
Organism: Alloprevotella sp.; assembly: GCA_017446765.1. Lineage (GTDB taxonomy): Bacteria > Bacteroidota > Bacteroidia > Bacteroidales > Bacteroidaceae > Alloprevotella. Next base: position 16,306 of record JAFSQD010000049.1, on the reverse strand, counting down.
CTCCTTTATGTTGTCAAGGCAAAGGATAAAGAGAATTTACCAGATGGTAAGACTATGGCCTGGCATCAGTTGGGGATTGTGGGGCGTTTGATGCTGGGCACGGGCTCGGTAAGGATAGCCTTGATCATCGCATCGTCGCAAGTCTTGAGTCCAAGTGCATTCATGTCGGCCTCAAACTCGTCGTACATCTCGCGCGTGAGGAGATACCAGTTTCCGTCATAGATACGCAGCGCTACGGTGCGTAGGAATCCGCACTTCTCGAAGTAGGGGAAGAGGTTGTAGCCCGTCAGGCGCGATGCCTTGCGGATGAAGTTGAGGATGAACGGTGCACTGTTGGCGTAGCGGTTGCAGTGGTCGGAGGTGATGTATTTGCTCTTCACCCACACGCTCTGAGGATAGCTGCTCTGCAGGACAGAGAGCTTGCCGCCCTTGTTGTAGTTTTGTGCAGAGGCGATGAGCTCGTACTTGTCCACACTGCCAGTCTTCTCTATCTGCGAGCCGTTCTGATCGTCGGTCTGGCGCAAGGCTTCGTAGAGGTCCTGTCCGAAGTCGGTCAGCCCGAGTTTGGATACGGCATACTGATAAAGTCCGAGGAATGGACGGAGATTGTAGTAGTTGTTGAAGCTGAAGGCAAGATGCTTGTTCTCGTCGGTGGCCGTGAACTGGTCGTCCTTCATGGACTGGCAAAGCTGGTACAGCTTGGTGTTCCACGAGTATTCGCTGGCGCGATCGTAAGCTTCCTTACGGTTGTTCTCCACCGTGGTATAGGTGGTCTGGTCGCGCTGGGTGATGAAGGAACTGTCCTCGTTGTAGAGCTTGAGTCCATCGGCCGGCATGCCTCCGTGCGAATAGTTGGTATAGCCCATGTGGACGGTGTTGTAGTAGGAGTTCATGTTGTTGGTCACCTCCGTCTCGCTGGCCCAGTTAAAGTAGGGCGTCATCTGGTGCTGGTGGCCCCATTCGTGGGAAAGTCCCCATACCATGTCGTAGTTGTCGTACATGAGGGTCTTGCAGCTCAGGACGCTGCTCTCCGTGTTGTGGTGGAAGCTGACGCCGAAGCCGCCCTGGAACATGTAGTAGGTGTAGTTGACGTAGGCCATGGTGCGAAGGTCGGGCACGCGGTTGTACTTGTAGAAGCCCAGCAGGTCCTGCTCCCAGCGCACGAGGGTGTCAAGAAGGTTCATGTACTGGCGATAGCCGATGTCGGTGCCGGAGGAGTTCTTGCAGTAGCTGTGAAGTCCCTTGGCTGTCCATATGGAGTGCACCTTTTCACCCACAAGATCCATGCAGAGGTTCTTGGCGTTGGCTGTGAGCTGGTGCATTTCCTCATTGGTCTTGTCGGGAGAAAGGTAGCCGTTGATCTCTCCGTTCACAAAGTGTACGCGGATGGGTGCCATCTTTGAGGAGAGTCCGTCGTGGTCGTAGTAGCAGATGTAGGCGAGTCCAGACCACTCGTAGGTATAGTCAATGACATTGATGCCGTTATGTAGGGCATAGCTGCTCGTGTTGGGGCTGATTCCAGCTCCGAGGTCATTCGCTTCGCGCCCTGTATACCATGCCACGACTTTTAGGGAAACATCTGCATCGTTGGGAATGTCGCGCACGATGATGGCATACTTTCCTTTCGTCATGTTGATGCCGGTGACACCGGCAATCTGGTCGTAGTACTTGCCAGGAGCGTTCCAGATGGCGGAATAGTACTGAGGGGAGTTGTAGCACTTATAGGTGCCCACACGATAGTCGGTTGTGTAGGTGCCCTGCAGCATCTGATAAGCAAGAGACTGTACGAGAGGGTTCGTCAGCACCTCTACGTCGGCCATGGTAACACCAGGCTTGAGTGCTGTGTAGAGGTCGTCGGTAAAGATGTCGTACTCATTACTGGCAGCACTCTTGACACAGAATTCCATCTCGGCACACGAGGCGAAGTCACCTTCACCCTCGTAGATCTTAAACTGGATGCTCGCAGGATTCTGCAGGCCGTCTGCAAACTCAACGATTTTCGGTGATGAGGTGGCTGCCCACTGGTAGGTGCCTCGGCTTGTATAGGACGACTCTCCCTGGCAGCGCGTGAAAACTTCCACGCGGCGGAAGTTGCCGTTGGTCGACCCATCCTGACGAGGCACATAGTTTACATAGTCTATGCGCTCAACGTCAGTGAAGTTGAAAGTAATGATGGCTGGATTCTCTGTAGTCACGGTGAAGCCCGAGCCGCTCCATGATGTATGCCAGATGGTGCTATAGTCACCGTCGCGCATGGCAGAGGCAGCATTCCCGCTTTGGGCACTGTTGGCCGTGACGGTAGTGGGCTTGACGGTATCGTCGGATGGCAGGTCTCCAGCAGCATTGTTGGCTTCCTGCGTCAACAGGAGTTGTTGCGTCGTATGTCCATCGGCACTGGTAAAGGTCAGCGTGGCCGTACGGGGGGTGCCGAGAAAGTTTGTGGGCACATGGACAAACACACCATTGGAGCTGCGCGTAGCCTCAGCCCAATCGGCGTCAAGCGAAAAATTCCATTCGGTGTTTGCTGTGACGTCAAAATGGAGGGTGCGCTCGGCATATCCGACGGTCTGATTGTGAGCTGCCAGGAGCAGTGGCGTAGAACCCTCGGGCAGTACATTCTGGGCATGAATGCCCAGAATGCTTGCCAAGGATAGAACGATTGTTGATATTGTTTTCATGAAAAGTTCGGAATATAATTAGTTCGGGAACGTAGGACGGGTGAAGTACTTGTCGCCATAGTTGGTGATGTCTTCCAGCATGCCTTCAGGCATCACTTTGAGTTCTCCGCTGTCAACAAGGGCATCCATGTCTTCCTTGAACTCTGAGAGCATGTCCTCAGACATGAGGTACCACTTGTTGCCGTAGTCGCCGACACGCATGGCGATGGGACGGATAAAGCCCCATTTCTCAAAGTAGGGCACCATGTTGTAGCCCGTGAGGCGGGACACCTTACGTATCCAGTTGAGGATGGCAGGCACACTATTGGCATACCATCCGGCTGAGGGTGTCACATAGCTGTTCTTAGTCCATACAGACTGCGGATAGCTCTGCTTGAACTCTGTCCACTTTGCATTGTCGCCAATCTGTGCACTGCAGAGTAGTTCGTATTTGTCCACTCCGCCCTTTTTCTCTACTTGCGACCCATTGGCGTTGTTGTTCTGACGAAGCGATTCATACCAGTCCTTGGCAATGTCGGGACATCCGTGGTCGCGGAAGTAGCAGTAGAAGCGAACGAAGCCTCCGAGGCTGTGGTCCACTGAGGGAAGTTCCTGGAAGGCCACTGCAAGGTCGGGATTCTCACTGTAAGCATGGATGATGGAGTCCTTCATGCTCATGGCAAGAGCCTTGAGCTTCACGTTGCTGACCTCGTTTCGGTTGAGGTAGGCCTGTTTACGATGCTCGCTGACGTGCTTGCCGTCTTTGTAGGTATCATCATTGAGGATGATCTTGGCCGTATTCTTCCAGTTGTTGGCATCGCGTGAGTTCTTGTACCCCATGCGCATGATGTTGTAGTACGAATTCATGTTGTTCGTTATCTCACTCATGCCGGCCCAGTTGAAGTAGGGTGCCATCTGGTGTTGGTGGCCCCACTCGTGGGAGAGTCCCCAGATGGCATCCTCGTCGTTGTTGACGAGGGTATTGCAATTGAGGACGCGACGTTCCTGGTCGTGGTGGAAGCTGACGCCGAAGCCACCCTGGAACATGTAGTAGGTGTAGTTCGTATAGGCCATCGTCCGAAGGTCGGGGACACGGTCGTACTTGTAGAAGCCCAGCAGGTCCTGTTCCCATGTGATGAGGGAGTCGAGGACGTTCATGTACTGGCGGTAGCCCACTTTTCCGTCGATGCTCTTACAGTAGTCATGGAGTCCTTTGGATGTCCATACGGAGTGCACCTTTTCACCCACGACATCCATACACGTGTTGACGGCATTCTCGGTGAGCTCGTGCATCTCGTCGTTCGACTTGTCACGGGAAAGATAGCCATTTACCACTCCATTAATGAAATGTACGCGTACGGGCGCGCGCGAAGATGAATTTCCGTTGCCGTCGTAGTAGCATATGTAGGCCAGGCCAGGCCAATCGTAGGTATAGTTAATGACGTTCAGCCCATTGCGGAGGCTAAACTCGGTGGTATTGGGATTGCCTCCGTCAAAATTACCACCATCCTTCCCCACGTACCAAGCCACGACCTTCAGCGTCACACTCATGTCGGCTGGAATATCGCGAACGACGATGGCGTGCTTGCCTTTCTCAATGTGGATACCTGTGACTCCGGCTATCTGGTCGTAGTACTTGCCAGGGGCATTCCACAGGTTGGAATAGTACTGCGGCGAATTGTGGCACTCGTAGGAAGCCGCGCGATAGGCCATGGAATAGGTGCCATTGAGCATCTGGTAAGCCAGCGACTGCACGAGAGGATTTGTCAGCAGGTCAAGGTCGGCCTGCGTAAAGCCCGGCTTGAGTGACGTATAGAGGTCATCGGTGAAAATGTCGTATTCGGCATTGCCCTGGCTCTTCACACAGAACTCCATCTCGGCGCAACAGGCAAAGTCGCCATCCCCCTCATAGACCTTGAACTGTATGCTCTTGGGATTGAGGATAGGTTCGGAGGGTTCAATGCTTTTCGTAGAGCCATTGCTGGCCCATACGAAGGTACCGTAACTCTTATAGCCTGACTCGCCCTGAAGTTGCACAAGCATCTCCACGCGCTTGAAGTCACCGTTGCGCGTGCCGTCCTGACGGGGTACGTAGTTGATGTAATCAATTCGCTCGACGCCGTTGAAACTGAACGTTATTATGGCCGGATTGCTTTCGCTGACAACGAATTTGTTGTTCCCATAGGCGGTGTGCCAGAACGTACTGTAGTCACCATCACGCATGTTGGAGGCAGCACTTCCGCTTTGGGAATTATTGGCCGTGACGACAGAGGCTTTCACGACCTTGTCCTCGGGCAGGTTTGCTGCGGCATTGTTGGGTCCCTGCGTCAGGAGGAGCTCCTGCGACGTGTGACCATCGGCACTCTTGAACGACAGCGTCGCCGTACGCGTCTCAGAGGTGTAGTTCGTGGGGACATGGACAAACACGCCATTCGTGCTGCGAGTCGTCTGAGCCCATTCCTGGTCGGCGCTGCACGTCCAGTCCACATTCGCCGTGATGTCAAAATGCAGCGTGCGCTCCTGATAGTCAATTGTCTGGTTGTGAGCAGCCAAGAGCAGGGGCGTGGCACCTTGCGGAAGCACGTCCTGTGCAGCCGCAGGCAGCGAGGAAAGCAGAAGAGCCCAAATGAAAGATACAGACTTCTTCATAACTTGAATGTTTATTTCCCAGAAAGTTAAGAACAATCAGAATAGCACCTTCTTGCCGTTTTGGATGTAGATGCCCTGCTTCGGCTCGCGCACGCGGCGACCCTGCAGGTCGTAGGAAGGCAAGGTGGCATCAAGCGTGTTCAATTCGGGAGTCTGAACAGCTACGAGATTGTCCTCGCCCACGGCGAAGACTTTCGAGCGGATGACGAGTTCGGGATAGTCACTGTGAGTCAGTTGCACGCACACGCGGGAATAGCCTTTCAGGAAGGTCAGCTTACCCTGTGTTTGTGTGTAGTCCTGGTTGGGATCGGCGGCCTTGGCAGGCGTCAGCTCATGCTCCGTGCCGTCTGCATCAATGCTCACGGCAGCAAAGTTGACCGATGCACGACCGCTACCGTCGGTGCGTAATTCAGAGAGGTCAAGGATGTATTCCGCATTGTTTCGGCTGGAATAGCCAGGACATACCGGGAGATAGTAGCCGCCTTCGTACTTCGTACTCTTATTGAGCTTGTCCCTCACGTCGAAGTCAGCCTGTGGCAGGTAGAAGAAATAGCCTTCGTCGGGCTGGTTACGGGCGATGGGAAGAGCACGGAACGTCAGGGAGTTTCCACCGCACGAGAAGCTGTTGAACTTCAACGATGGGAACAAGAGCGAGCTCATGCCGTTGTTGGCCACGGAAAGATCCGCGAGATTCTTGCTGGCAGAGAGGTCAAGGCTTGCGATGGCATTGTTGTCGCAGACGAGCTGGCACAGCTCGGGAAGACCGTCGGCGGGAAGCGTCATGCGGGTGATGGCGTTGTCGCTGCACACGATTGTGGAAAGCTTTGTGGCACGGCTCACGTCCAGCACCGTCAGCTGATTGGAGGCACAGAAAAGCGCGTCAAGATTCACGTTCTGCGTGGTATAGACTGTCTTGAACTTGTTGCCGCTCACGTTGAGGTGCTGTAGCGTACTGGAACGGAACACAAAGGACGTATTGGAGCCTATCTTCTCCATCCCATTGCCTGAGAGGTTCACATTCTCAAGTTTCGGATTCTTCGACTCGGAAAGGCTTAGCGTCGTGATTTGATTGCCACTGAGGTCGAGGTCGGTCAGGTTGGCGAGCGTCGTGAGGTCAATGTTCGTCAGCTTATTGTTTTGCAGATAGAGCGAACGCAGGGATTTAGCATTCTTCACCTCTGCCTCCGTCAAATCGGCATTTTCACAAATCAGCGTATTGAGGCTTGCACTGCCGCGTAGCACGACCGTCTGCCCCTTCAGCGTCCCGCTGATTGTGGTAAGGGCAGATTCCGTGCGAGGATAGTCGACGGGGGTTCCGTCACCCCAGTCCACCGTCACGCCGTCAAGCGTACGATTCACCTGCATGGTCAGCGTCTGACCTGTTGCGCGCGAAGTAGTCAACCGGACTTCCTGATCCTGGCCCCACGTGAGGGACGGAACGAGAAGTGTCAAGAGAAGCAAGTACTTTCTTTTCATTGTTTGTTTTTGGGTATTAAGTTTATGTATCATGATATTTCGTTCTTTCGGTACATTTCATTCCACGGTACAAAATTGGGATTTTTTAGCCTTCTTGGCAAATGTTTTGCCGAAATAATTGCATGGATGGGAAACTTTGCATACTTTTGTGCGCATTGAAACCTAAAAACAACTTTAAATACATCAAAGATTATGCGTGTCATTATTGAACCGAACTACGAAAAGCTGTCTCTCTGGGCGGCCAACTATGTCGTAAACCGCATCAACGCATTCCAGCCCACAGCCGAGAAGCCGTTCGTGCTGGGACTGCCCACGGGTTCATCGCCCATCGGCATGTACCAGAACCTCATCAAAGCCTACAAGGAAGGGCGCGTCAGCTTCAAGCATGTGCTTACGTTCAACATGGACGAGTATGTAGGCCTTCCCGAGGAGCATCCCGAGAGCTACCACTCGTTCATGAAGAAGAACCTCTTTGACCACATCGACTGTCCCGCCGAAAACATCCACATCCTCAATGGCAATGCCGAGGACCTCGTGGCCGAATGCGAGCACTACGAGCAGATGATCCAGGAGGCTGGTGGCATCGACCTCTTCATTGGCGGCATTGGCCCCGACGGCCACATCGCCTTCAACGAACCGGGCAGTTCCCTCTCCAGCCGTACGCGCATGAAGACACTGACCACCGACACGCGCGTGGCAAACTCCCGCTTCTTCGGCGGCGACCCCAACAATGTGCCCAAGCATGCCCTGACCGTCGGTGTAGGCACCGTCATGAGCGCACGCGAAGTTCTCATCCTCTGCAACGGCCACAACAAGAGCCGTGCTCTCCATGCAGCCGTCGAGGGTGCCGTGACGCAGATGTGGACCATCTCGGCTCTCCAGCTCCACCCCCACGGCATCGTGGTTTGTGACGAGGCTGCCTGCGAGGAAATCAAGCACGGCACGTATCGCTTCTTCAAGGATGTGGAGAGCGAAAACCTCATCTAATAAAGCACCAAGTCCTTATACCGTTTAACCAATAACCACTGCGACCGCATCCGTTGGCCGCGTGGTTGTTGGTTTTTGGGTTTTTAGGTTCTTAGTCCTTTAAGTTTGACTGAGCCGATGGCGCCCGACAAAACAAACTAACAAGAACTACACGTCATCAAACCTCGCAGTGCACGCTGCCCCCGTGCAAAGTCGGCAAAGGCTGGGGCACAAAAAGCGAGGTGGGATAACCCCAAAAACCAAACCACAAAACAACCAAACACCACAATGCCCACCGCCCCCTTTTCCCTCCCCGTATATGTCATGACAAAGCCTGCAGGGTCGCTTTGCAACCTGGCATGCCGCTATTGCTACTACACGGAGAAGAGCAAACTCTACGCCGGCAACCCGCGTCATGTCATGAGCGATGAGTTGCTGGAGCGCTTCACGCGCGAATACATCGCCATGCAACCCACGGCTGAGGTTCTCTTCACATGGCATGGCGGCGAGACGCTCATGCGCCCGCTTGCTTTCTACAGGAAAGCCCTTGAACTGCAGCGCAAGTATGCTGCCGGGCGCCGCATAGACAATGCCATCCAGACGAACGGCACGCTCATCACGGACGAGTGGGCAGAGTTTTTCCGTGAAAACAACTTCCTCGTCGGCGTCAGCATAGACGGGCCGCAAGAGTTTCACGACGAATACCGCAGGGCACGAAGCGGACGTCCGTCCTTCCTCCAAGTGATGCGGGGCATTGACATCCTCAACCGCCATGGCGTGGAGTGGAATGCCCTGGCCGTGGTCAACGATTTCAATGCCGACTATCCGCTTGACTTCTACCACTTCTTCAAGGAAATAGGTTGTCACTACCTGCAATTCACTCCCGTAGTAGAGCGCTTCCGCCGCCATCCTGACGGACGCATGCTGGCCACGCCAATCGATGACGCCACAGCCGAACTTGCCGACTTTTCCGTCAGTCCCGAGCAATGGGGCAACTTCCTCTGCACACTGTTTGACGAATGGGTGCGCAACGACGTGGGCGACACCTTCGTGCAGCTTTTTGATGCCACCTTGTCCGGATGGGTGGGTGTGCCGCCAGGTGTCTGCACCCTGGCCGAGACATGTGGACACGCAGGTGCCATGGAGTTCAACGGTGACGTCTACGCCTGCGACCATTTCGTATTCCCCGAATACCGTCTGGGTAACATCCACGAGCAAAGCCTCGCCAGCATGATGCATAGCGAGGGACAGCGCCGCTTCGGGCTCGCCAAGCGCGAATGCCTGACCCGCCAGTGCCGCGAATGCCCCTGGCTGTTCGCCTGCCACGGCGAATGTCCCCGCCTGAGATTTTCCTTCAGCGAGGACGGCGAACCCGGACACAACTATCTATGTGCCGGCTACCGGAAGTACTTTGAGCATATGGCTCCCTACATGGACTTCATGAAATACGAACTTCAGCACAATAGGCCACCCGCCGGCGTCATGGAATGGATCGCACAGGGGCAGCCTGCCTATCAGCGATGAAACCCCTACGACTGCCCCGACTCTTGCTCCAAGCCTTCTCCCCTTCCTACCCTCACTCGACCCTGCGGGGATTGCTTGCCTTCGCCGTCATCAGCTTTCTTGCCTGTGGACTCGCCTGGATCATAACGCCGGCCATGAAGCATGACAAGCCTACCAGTGCAGACACGCTCCAGGATGACGAACGGGCCTTGCTGGACGCATTTGAGCGACAACTGCAACGCGACTCGGCGAGCAGAGCCCAGGCTTTCTTCCCCAAGCAACGTTCCTACAGCGAAGAGGCACCAAAGCTCTACCCCTTTGACCCCAACACTGCCGACTCGGCCACACTCGTCGGCCTTGGCCTCCGCCCCTGGCAAGCTCACAATGCCAGGCAATATGTGAGGCATGGCGGGCGATGGCGCTCGGCAGAACATTTCAGCCATCTCTATGGCCTTTCCCGTGAAGACTTTGCACGCCTACGTCCCTACATCAGCATCACTCCCGACAGCACGACCCTCATGCGCGCAGCCCGAAAGGCCGAGCGGGCTGAGCAACAGGCCCAGTGGCAGCGACACCATGACAGTCTGCGCGCCCTCAATCCCGAAAAACTCCCCGTAGGCACTACCATTGACCTCAACACCTCCGACACCACCCTCCTCAAGCGCATACCGGGAATTGGCACATGGCGAGCCCGTCAGATCACAAACTACCGCGAACGACTCGGCGGCTTTGTCTCCACCGACCAGCTAAAGGAGATCGACGGCCTGCCAGAAGACTTGGCGCAGTGGTTCTACGTCGGGGCAGACTCCACACCCCGAAAACTCAACGTGAACACGGCCACCTTCCAACAGCTCGTACGCCACCCCTACCTGAACTACGAGCAAGTGAAAGTCATCATGCAGTACCGGCGCGTCTATGGCAAGCTCAAAGATTGGAACGACGTCAGCCTCGCACCCGATTTTTCTACGACTGACTTCCGACGCCTTGCCCCATACTTCTCGTTTTAGGGCCATGCACCAAACGTGAGCTTTTGATGAGATCTCAGACCATATCCTTGACAACGGAGATAGACCAACTAGCTCACGAATGAAAGAATAAAACTTCGAAAACGGATCCTTGAGCCTCCAAAATCCGACTTCGTCGCTCAAGGCATGCGCATGCCTCCCTTCAAGACATACCATCTCTTGCACTCAGACAAGGGATGCCTTTCGTCAAGCAATACCATGCCTTGCATCAACCTATGCGCACACCTCTATCCAGACAAAGCTCCGCACCACGCAAAGGAAAGGCTAAGCATCTATATACCAACCACTTCCACAAGATTTCTCTCCTTGACGCAAAACGGGCGCCTTTGGCATCAAGCTGGATTATAAGCCAGCCACGCCCAACAAAACCCTCGCAATTGTTGACAAAGTATAAAGGGGAGATAAAAAATGAGGATGTGCCAATAGCGACACATCCTCATCCATATTATATAGCCTGATGTAGGGACTATCAGATGACTCCCTGCTGCATCATAGCATTTGCCACCTTCATGAAGCCGGCAATATTGGCACCGCGCACGTAGTTGATGAAGCCATCGGCCTGCTTGCCGTACTTCACGCACTGCTCGTGGACATCGCTCATGATCTGGTGGAGCTTTTGGTCCACTTCCTCCGCCGTCCAGTAGATGTGCATGGCATTCTGCGTCATTTCGAGGCCGCTCGTTGCCACACCGCCGCTATTCACGGCCTTACCGGGGCCGAAGGGCGTGCGCTGTTCGATGAAGTAGTCGATGGCCTCGGCCGTGCAACCCATGTTGCTCACTTCGGCCACACACTGCACGCCGTTTGCCACAAGCATCTTGGCATCTTCCTCATTCAGTTCGTTCTGCGTAGCGCAAGGCATAGCGATGTCTACCTTCACCTCCCAAGGCTTCTTGCCAGGGAAGAAAGTGGCACTGGGATACTTCTCGGCATAGGGAGCCACGATGTCGTTGCCACTTGCACGGAGCTCAAGCATATACTCGTTCTTCTCGCCACTGATGCCCTCGGGATCATACACGTAGCCGTCGGGACCGGAGATGGTCACAACCTTCGCACCCAGTTGCGTAGCCTTCTGCACGGCACCCCATGCCACATTGCCAAATCCGCTGACAGCGATAGTCTTGCCCTTGATGTCCATGCCAAGGTCGTCGAGCATGTGTTTCAGGAAATAGCATGCACCGTAGCCGGTTGCCTCAGGGCGCAGGATGCTGCCGCCAAACTCGCGGCCCTTACCCGTCATCGTGCCCGTGCACTCGTGGGTCAGCTTCTTGTACATACCATAGAGGTAGCCCACTTCGCGGCCGCCCACACCGATGTCTCCAGCCGGCACGTCCATGTCGGGACCCAGAATCTTGTGAGCCTCAAGCATCCAGCTCTGGCAGAAGCGCATGATTTCGGCATCGCTCTTACCACGGGGCGCAAAGTCGGAACCACCCTTGGCACCGCCCATCGGGAGAGTAGTCAAGGCGTTCTTGAAGGTCTGTTCAAAACCAAGGAACTTCAGGATGCTGAGTGTGACGGAGGGGTGGAAACGAATACCGCCCTTATACGGACCAATGGCATTGTTAAACTGCACGCGATAGCCAAGGTTTACGTGCACCTCACCTTTGTCGTCAGTCCAAGGCACTCGGAATGTCAGGATGCGGTCGGGCTCAACAAGGCGCTCAATTAGCTTTGCCTTCTCAAATTCGGGATGCAGGTTATCCACGTCTTCAATGGAGAGGAGCACCTCGCGTACAGCCTGCAGGTATTCCTTCTCACCAGGATGCTTGGCCTCAAGGGCCTGCATAATGACTTCTGTCTTCATGAGTCAGGATTTTGTTTGTCTTTAAGGTTTAACCGTATGTTTGTTTCTATGGTTGCGATTTGGTTTCGTGCTTGCAAATGTAGAGCAGAAAAACGACAAGCACAAGTTTTTTGCATGCTTTTTTGTGCTTGTGTGACAAAAACGCTCCCGCGTCACTCGCCAAGAAGGTCGGGGCGAAGCCTACGTGTACGTTCAAGGCTTTGCTGAAGTTCCCACTCCTTAATCTTTGCCTCGTGTCCGCTGAGGAGAATGTCGGGGACACGCCAACCTTTGTATTCGGCCGGACGCGTATAGACGGGAGCAGCCAGGAGGTTGTCCTGAAAACTGTCCGAAAGGGCACTCTGTTCGTCGCTCAACACGCCTGGGACAAGGCGTACAACCGCATCGGCAATGGCGGCAGCAGCAATCTCTCCGCCCGTAAGTACGTAGTCGCCCACACTGATTTCACGGGTGATGAGATGCTCGCGAATGCGATAGTCAATGCCTTTGTAGTGACCACAAAGAATGATTATGTTTTTCTTTAACGAAAGTTCGTTAGCCACTGGCTGACAGAATTTTTCACCATCCGGAGTAGTAAATATCACCTCGTCATATTCACGCTCTGCACAGAGCGTGGAAATACAATCGTCAATGGGCTGGCACTGCATGACCATGCCGGCAAAACCGCCGAAGGGGTAGTCGTCCACACGGCGATGCTTATCCTTCGTATAGTCACGCAGATTATGCAAGTGGATTTCAACGAGGCCCTTTTTCTGGGCTCGTGCAAGGATGGAGTTGTTCACAAAGCCTTCCAGCATTTCAGGAAGCACACTGATGATGTCAATTCGCATGGTTTTCTTGTTTTCAAGCCGCGAAGATAACGTTTTTCACAACCCGAAGAAAGTTTTCCGTGCAAATTCATTACTTTTGCTTCGAAATCTCTCAGACAGCAAAAGGCATCATGGCAGAACCGACACCACAAGCACGCATCACAGAACTGCGCGATGAGCTCAACAGACACAACTATAACTATTATGTGCTGAGCAATCCCACCATTTCGGACCAGGAATTCGACGCCCTGCTACACGAACTGGCTACCCTTGAGGCCGCGCACCCAGAAATGTTTGATGCAAACTCACCGACACAGCGCGTAGGTAGTGACCTGACAAACGAATTTGAACACATTGTCCACGAACGCCCCATGCTGTCCCTGGGAAACACGTACAACCGTGAAGACGTAAGCGAATTCTATCAGCGTGTGAAAGAAGGACTTGATGGTGATCCGTTCGAGATTTGCTGCGAGTTGAAATACGACGGGCTTAGCATCTCTCTCATCTACGAAGACGGGCAACTTGTGCGTGCCGCAACACGCGGCGACGGCGTTCGTGGCGACGACGTGACGGCAAACGTACGCACCATCCGCACCATCCCCCTAAGCCTGCGCCCTGGTACGGGTTTTCCGAACCGCTTTGAGATCCGAGGCGAAGTGCTGATGCCTTGGGAACGCTTCAACGCGCTCAACCATGAGCGCGAACTGCGCGAAGAGGCTCTATTCGCCAATCCTCGAAATGCCGCAAGCGGCACCCTAAAACTGAAAAGCTCGGCCGAAGTGGCTCGCCGCCGACTGGATGCCTACCTATATTTTCTCCTTGGCGACGACATACCCGCCACCACCCACTACGAACGCCTTCTTCTGGCACGCAAGTGGGGCTTTCGCGTCTCCGAGGACGTAAAGTTGGCACACTCACTGGAGGAAATATACGCCTTTATTGACTATTGGGACAAACGGAGAAGCAGTTTGCCCGTTGCCACCGACGGCATCGTGCTGAAGGTAAACAGCCTCGCCCAACAAGAGGAACTGGGCTTCACGGCAAAGACCCCGCGCTGGGCCATCGCCTACAAATTCCAGGCCGAGCAAGCACTGACACGATTGCTCAGCGTAAGCTACCAGGTGGGACGCACCGGTGCGGTGACACCCGTGGCGAACATGGAGCCTGTGCTTCTGGCTGGAACTGTCGTTCGCCGCGCCTCACTCCACAACGAGGATGTCATTCGTAGCCTCGACCTCCACATCGGCGACTTTGTACGTGTGGAAAAGGCTGGTGAAATCATTCCCCAGATTGTAGGCGTTGACACGTCGAGACGAAGCGGCAAGGATGGCGAACCGATAGCGTTTATCACCGAATGCCCTGAATGCGGCGCACACCTGATACGCTACGAGGGAGAAGCGTCCACCTACTGCCCCAACGACACGCGATGCCGGCCGCAGATCTTAGGAAAGATTGAACACTTCATATCGCGCGATGCCATGGACATCAGCTCCCTTGGACCGGAAACCGCCGACTCGTTCTACAGCCGAGGCCTGATACGCAACGTGGCAGACCTCTACAATCTGACGGTAGCAGAGATTTGCGGAGGCTACCCCTCACGCATCATTTCTGCCCGCAAAATCGTGGAGAGCGTTGAGCAGAGCAAGAAGGTGGGCTTCGATCGTGTGCTTTATGCCTTGGGCATTCGCTTTGTAGGACGCGTGGCTGCACGCCAGCTGGCACGTACATTCCGCACGATGGATGTTCTGAAGGCAGCATCGGAGGAGCAACTCCAGCGCGCTGAAGGCATCGGACAAACCATTGCCAAGAGTATTGTAGCCTGGTTCGCACAAGACGACAACCGTAAACTCGTGGAGCGGCTGCGTGAGGCGGGTGTACAGATGGAAATGCCAGAAGAAGTAACTTCAGGAGATGCCCTTGCCGGAAAAACCATCGTCATCAGCGGCACCTTCGCCCACCATAGTCGAGATGAATACAAACTTTTGATTGAACAGAACGGCGGACGAAACGCATCAAGCATCAGCAGCAAAACGTCATTTGTGCTGGCGGGCGACAACATGGGTCCCAGCAAAATGGAGAAAGCGCGCAGCCTGGGAGTCCCGTTCGTATCGGAAACGGAGTTCCTGCTAATGCTCGGTGAGAAACCTGCCCAACAGCCCTCGTTGTTTTAAGGTGCGCCCACAAACTAAAAACCTATCAATCCATATATGAAATCAAATCCTTTTAAAGGTTTCGGCGTAGCACTCGCCACGCCATTCCGCACGGACGGCACCGTGGACCATACGGCACTGCGTTCGCTTGTCCGTGACATCATTGAAAATGGTGCAGACTTTCTCTGCGTTCTGGGCACAACAGCCGAGACCCCTACCCTCACCTTTGAGGAACGCGAAGCCATAAAGCAGACGGTCAAAGAGGAAACAAGAGGCTGCATGCCGCTCCTCCTTGGGGCTGGTGGCAACTGCACGCAAGCCGTATGCGAAGAACTGCGACGCAAAGGAAGCACAGAAGGTTTTGACGGCGTCCTCATCGTGACGCCATTCTACAACAAGCCCTCGCAGGAAGGACTCTTCCAACACTACAAGGCCGTATCAGCCACCACCCCACTTCCCGTCGTACTTTATAACGTACCTGGACGCACGGGCGTCAACCTCATGCCCGAAACAGTACTTCGCCTGGCGCTTGCGTGTGAGAACATTGTAGCCATAAAGGAAGCATCCGGACGTGTGGTGCAGGCACAAGACATTATCCGCGATGCTCCCGATGGTTTCGACGTGATATGCGGCGACGACGGCATCACGCCCGAATTGCTCTCTGTGGGTGCCGTGGGCGTCATCAGCGTGATTGGAAATGCCTTTCCGCAAGCTTTTGCAGACATGACGCATGCTGGCATCGAAGGTGATTTTGCCAAAGTGCGCGAGATTCACCAACGCCTGAATCCTTTCTACCGCCTCATGCTCGTCGACGGAAATCCGGCCGGCATAAAGTCGCTGCTGGCATTGCAGCATAAAGCTGAAAACATTCTGCGACTCCCCCTCGTACCAGCCAGCGAAGCCACCCAGAAGGCTTTGCGCGAGGCAATGGAATAGAAGCCCGCCAAGGACACGACAGTCGGACAAGCAGAAAACCTCGGAACATCGTGTACGTGTGTCATGATGTTCCGAGGTTTTCTGCCTTGTGACTCCGGCGGGATTTGCAAGTCGGCGACTTGCAGTTCCCTGCCCTGCCACGGGCTCGTCATACAAACAAAATGAGCTTTAAAAGTTCTGAGAGCAAGCTCTCAGCTTTCAAAACTCATTTTCTTTGTGACTCCGGCGGGATTCAAACCCACAACCTTCTGATCCGTAGTCAGATGCTCTATTCAGTTGAGCTACGGAGCCCCATCTTACAATAACCACCTATTCTTACGCCCAATTT
>JAFSQD010000048.1 GCA_017446765.1 Alloprevotella sp. | reverse complement strand
TATAAATGCCGCCGCCCACGCGGGCAAACAGTGCCTGCGTAGAGGCACCCATACCGAAGGTCAGCATCGTCGTGGTGATGGCGATGAGGCTGTTGTCGGTCAGCTGGCTCAGCACGAGGAACCAAATGGCAATGTCAAGCAGGCCAAGACCTACCACCGTCAGGCCCATCACGGCACCCGAACGGAAGGCAATCTTCAGTCCGCCGTCAAGGCTCTTGCGCGCTGCGTTGGCCGTACGCGCACTGGCATACGTGGCCGTCTTCATGCCGAAGAAGCCTGCCAGACCGCTGAAGAAACCGCCCGTCAGGAAGGCGAACGGCACCCACGGGTTCTGAACGTGCAGCACGTAGGCCATGAACGAGAACAAGGCGGCCAGCACGATGAAAACGATGAGCACCACCTTATACTGCTGTTTCAGATAGGCCATTGCGCCTTTGCGGACGTATTCGGCAATTTCTTTCATTCTGGGCGTGCCTTCATCGGCTTTCATCATGCTCTTGAAGAACACCCACGCCATGCTCAATGCCACGATGGATGCCACGGGTACGAGCCAAAATAGGGGATGAATTTGCATAGTGCTTAACAATTTAAAGTGTGTATGAATGATTAGTTAGTTGACGAGTTGACATACCCACAAGATATAAGAACGTAAGAACCAGGACTTGGTCATTCCGCTTTACCTTTGGACTGGGGGCGTGGACGAGGTTTTTTTCCTTTGTTGCGTCGTCGGCTTTTGTCAAAGCGCGTTAGGCTCTCCTGTTCTACGAGATCCACGGGACGTGCGGGCTGGGTGGTGTCCTCAGCGGAGAGGCGGAGAGGCTTTTCGCCGTTTTTGTTCATGAGGATGATTTCCCTGGCACGCTCAGCGGATATCGTCGTCAGGTTTGCTGCCATGCGGCGGTCGCTGCTGTAGGTGGCTTGGCGTGCCAGAAGGTCGGCCTTGAAGAAATAGAAAGTCCCATCGGCTGTCTCAAGGGGAATGTTGCGTTCGGGAAACTCCTTGTAGGCTTCCATGTACACGTCAACCTCGTAGTTGAGGCAGCACTTCAGCTTTGCACATTGTCCAGCCAGCTTTTGAGGGTTAGGGGAGATGTCCTGGAAGCGTACGGCTGCCGTGCTGACGCTGGAGAAGTTCTTCATCCATGTGGCGCAACACAATTCTCGTCCGCAGGGACCGATGCCACCGATGCGGCCAGCTTCCTGACGAGCTCCAATCTGTCGCATTTCTATGCGTACCCGAAAAGCGTCGGCCAGCACCTTGATGAGTTGGCGGAAGTCCACGCGCCCATCGGCAATGTAGTAGAAAATGGCTTTGCCGCCATCGCCCTGGTATTCCACGTCACCTATCTTCATATCCAGTCCCAGTTCCTTGGCTATCTGGCGTGAGCGTATCATGGTGGCATGCTCGCGAGCCTTTGCCTCTTCCCATTTTTCGAGGTCAATGGGGCGTGCGCGGCGGTAGACGCGGCGTATCTCTGTCCCTGGCTTGAGGTTTGCTTTTTTCATCTGGAAGGGGACGAGGCGTCCGGTGAGGGTGACGACACCGATGTCGTGACCGGGACTGGCCTCTACGGCCACGATGTCGCCTTTGTGGAGCTCCAGGCGGTTGTCGTTGCGGAAATATCCCTTCCGCGTATTCTTGAACTGTACTTCCACAAGGTCTCCCAGACGGCTATCGCCTTCAAGGTCGGCCAGGTAGTCATAGATGTTGAGTTGCTTGTCCTGTCGGCCGCAACCTTGTGCGCAAAGGCCGCGCAGGGCGTCCGTAGTCTTATATTGTAGTTCTGACATTTCTGGGTGTTATATATTTGTTATGGTATGTTTGTGGATGAGTTACCTTTGTTGTTATTGCCTGATGAGAGCTGCCGTTTGCAGCGCAAGGTCGAAGAACACCATTCTTGCACCAACGTTGCCCTCAATGTCTCGCTCGGCTGTAGCAAATTGTTCGGTGATGGCGAAAATGTTCCTCTCGTTGATGAAGCGGGCAAAGTTCCGGGAGAATTGTGCTTCCTCGGGTGTTTCGTAGCTCAGCTGGGGCTGGTGAAAGTTGTAGACGAAGTTTTCACGGATGAGGTGCTGGCTATAGGCAAGGAAACTCTTCTGTTTCTCGCGCCCCCAGCCAGCCAGTTGCTCTGCCCAGGCATAGAGTTCGCGTACCTTGCGCTGGTAGGTGAGGCGCATCAGGCTGACAAACATGTCGAAGAAGAGCATACTCTGGGTGTCTGCCTTCAGCAAGTGGAAGGCGCGCACTACGCTGCCTTCGCTGAGGTGGGCGATGCGCAGGGCATCGTCGGCGCTGAGCCCACGGTCGTGTTGCAATACGTCGGCGAGAGACTTTTCCGTGAGTGGCGGAAACTCAATCTGCTGTGTGCGGCTGAGAATGGTGGCAAGGAGACGCTCAGGGCGCTCGCTGACGAGGATGAATACGGTTTGTTGCGGTGGTTCTTCCAGTATCTTCAGCAATTTGTTGGCAGTCTCTTGGTTCATGAGTTCCGGCATCCAGATGATCATCACCTTGAATCCTCCCTGACTGGAGCGGAGGGAGAGTTTCCTTAGGATTTGCGCGCTTTCGCCCACTCCGATGAGTGCCTGCTGATTGTCCACGCCCATGCGTTCGAGCCATTCAGGCAGGTCAAAGTATAGGCTATCTGTTAGCATCTCGCGCCATTGCTGGATGTACTGGTCGCTGGTGGAATCGCCCGTCTGTCCCTTTTGCTTCACCACAGGAAAGACAAAATGGAGGTCGGGGTGTACGAAGCGCTCCACCATCACGCCACCTCCCAGCAAGGCGTGGGCTGTGGCCATGGCCATGGGGAATTGTCCGCACCCTGGTGTGCCACAGAAAAGCAGGGCGTGGGGGAGGTGTCCTGTGGCTATCTGTCCCTGAAGTTTCTGTTTTATCTCTTCCTGTCCGAAAATCTGGTTAAACACGCTTTGCTTGCAGTATTACCGTGGTGGGGGAATATAATAGATTAATTGTGTGTCGCATGATTGCCCGTCATTATCGGTTTATGACAAATTTGACGGCACAGCTTTCGCCTTCCTCATTCTGAGCACGTGCCACGTACTGTCCTGTGGGAAGGTCTTCTGTAGCTACGTCGGCATAGCCGGTAGCCGTGTCAAGGCTTTCGCGGCGGACAAGGCGGCCGTCAGCAGTGTAGATGTGGAGCATGGCTGTCGGCGTGTACTCGCTCTTTACGCGCAGGAACGTGCGATAGTGGGCTATGCTCATGCCGCCGGAACGGCTCACGAACTGCTCGCGGATGCCCGTTGGGAGGTTGGGCAGGACGTATTCCTCATAGGCGAGGCTCTGCGTGGTCATCAGATTCGTCTTTTCAGGTGTCGGACGGCTGAAGACGTAGAGATTGTTGCTTCCGTCGGGGTAGAGACCCACGCTCTCGTCGCCATTGTGAAGGCAGTAGACAAGGGTGTCGGCCCATGCCTCGTCAGCACTTGTCAGGATCACATAGGCACTGTCGGCGGCCGAAAGCTTGAAGTTTGCATGTAGCTGGCTGACCTGTGTACGTTTGGAAGCCCATACGATGAGATGGCCATAGGGAGGAATGACGGTGTTGACGTCTTCACCTCCGTTGATGCGATACTTCTTCGGACTCTTCACATCGTCGGAGAGATACATTCCCTGTACGTCTACGGGTTGGTCGGTCGTGTTGTAGAGTTCAATCCAGTCGTCCTTCTTTGCCAACTCATTGACGAAGATGCTGTTGGAGGCACTGACTTCGTTGATCTTCACCGGATGGAACTGGCTGGCATCTTGTTCTTCGGGGGCAATTTGCTCAAATGTGGCTGTGAGGTCAGCGGTACCGTAGTCAGGGAGCGTATATTCTGCATCGGGAGAGACAATGTTGGCTCCGGCTTCGCTCATAGAAGAGGAAAGCGTGGCGTCCCAATAGATGTCGGAAGAGTGCGTGCCTACATTGTGCACTTCCACGGCCAAGGTGTTCTGACCTGCATTGAGGAGGCTGGGGCTGATGGAGAACGTGGTATTGTCGTAGTCGCCGGCATAGGAGGAGGCAAGCGTCTCGTAGCTTACGTCACCAGCAGGCATGAGGTAGCGTCCCACCTCCGTGCCGTTCACGTAGAGGACGACACCATCGTCAACGTTGCAGGAAAGAATGAACTCGTCGGAGGCAGAAGGCTTCTTTGAGAGATTGAATTTCTTGCGGAAGTAGTAGGTGGTCTTCTTGTCGTTTGCGTTGAAGTTTGTCTGGAATCCCAGGTCCTTGTTGGCAAAGCCCATCGGGGTCGCTCCGTCCTGCCAGTTGAGCTCCTTGTAGTCGGGCGATGTCCAGTCCTCATCGTCAAGCGAGCCCTGGTCGTAGTAGCTCCATTTTGAACCATATCCGAACAGTTCCTGTGTGGTGGTGGATATAGCGGAGCGCCATCCTGCAAACTTATAGCCTGCGGGAGCCTCGGCCTTTACGGTGATGGGCGGGAATAGTGTCCCCGAGAACTTGTTTGTCGGCACGGGCTGTCCGTTGACGAGGAGGCGTGCTTCGGGAAGTTCGGAGGCAAGTTTGGCTGTGATACCATTGATGCTTGAAAGCATCATGAGTTTGTGGCTCTTCATCTGACTGATCATTGTGCTCTGTCGGCTGGCGGAAAGATTGCTCTTCAGTGAGCTTGCCGTGCTGTTGACAGCATTGGTATTGCTTTCGTAGGAGGCGGCATCGTAGATGTTGTTGACGAGAGAGTCTACAATCTGCTGGCACCTTGAGGGTTCGAATACGCTGCCCGCCACAAGGCAATAGGCATCAATAAAGTGCTTGCGGAAAGTCTCGTTTTGCAGCATGTTGCGGAACACGATGGTAGGTGGCAATTCTCCGCCCAGGCGCCCGTTGATTTCCCAAATGTAGTCGCCGCCGTCGCTCGTACGGTCGACATTTCCCGAAAAACTGTTGCCGAAGGCACTGTCCATGTCAAAGATGACGTGATGCCACTTTCCGCCTTCGCCACTGTAGCGGAAGCCCTTGATGTTGTTACGTCCCCAGTCGCTGGGTCCGAGATAGAGGCAGCATGCCCAGTAGTTGGCATATTCGTCGATGTCCACCATGCGGCATATTTGTTCGTAGACCGCAGGGTCGCTGGCCTGTTCGGAGAGGCGGCGCCATTCGTTGAAACTGTCCACGGTGCCCACCATCTGGACGTACTGAGAGTCGGGACTGATTTCAAACTGGTCCATCTCGTCGGTGTCAATGCCGTAGTTTGCATAGGCATAGTGTTTGTTGTTTGGCTCGCGCATGTTCATGATGCCGTTGTACTTACCGTTGAGGAAGGACATCACGGGGCGGTAGGCCTGTCCGTCCACGTAGAGGCCGGAGGTCTGTATGATGGTCTGCAGGGCAGGATCCTTGAGGCGTGCACGGTTGTCGTTACCGCCCGTGCGCATCTGTAGGGTCTTGTTTTTGATGTAGGGTTTCGTGGGGAAGAAGGGATAGTCCAAAGTGGAAAGCCCCTCGTAGATTTTGTTTCCTTTCAGTTTGAAGGAGTGAGGTTCGTTTTCCCGGCTCCAACCGCCGCAGATAGAGAGGTTGGCTTCCTGGTTGAAAGCTGCGGGCTGATCCTGGGTGGGGAAGAACTCGAAGTTTACGGGACGATCCCAGTCCATGTTCCAATTTCGTTTCTCGCTTGAGCCATATCCACTCTTTCCGTTGACGCCTTTCACCATGACGCCTATCTCGTCGGAGTAGAAGTTGTCGGGCGCGCTGACCACAGAGAGGATGGGCAGCGAGAATTCCTTGTCGCGATAGATAAAGCTCCTCGTGACAATCTTGCTGGGCAGCTTTCCGTCTGCAAAGAAGCCAAAGCGGTAGGTCGTTGTTTGTGAGACCGTGAAATGGCCGGTTACAGATTCTTTGCCGGTATTCACTGTCGGTGCACTGCCATCGGTGGTGTATCGTAGGGTGGCTCCCTGGGGAATGTCGATGTCAAAGGAGAGCTGACCAGTGAATACTTGTCCCTTAAGGGTGGGTTCGGGATCTGGGAGTCTCACAGTGGCAAACGTGCTGGTGGCATTTGTCAGGCCAGGTGTGGGCTGGGCCGTAGTGCCCCAGGTGTCTCCGCCATCAGTCTTCCGTGCCCATGATGTGCGTGGGGTCGCGGCAGGATACTCTTCGCTGCAAAGGATGTTGTAGCCGTCGGTGATGGCGATGAAGCCACCCTTGGCGTCCAGTTCATCGTCAATCTGCGTAGTGCAGTACTTGCTATGGTGGTCAAACCATACGGTGGCGAATCCTTTTGCCGGCACCATCTGTACGGCCCAGTCCAGGGGGTGCTGCTGCATGTCCGCTGGGTCGGTGGTGATGAAGCAATCTGTCAGGCTCACGGCACGCTCGGTGGGATTGTAGAGTTCCAGCCATGCTCCGTAGTTGTGGGAAGGATCCACAAATACGTCTACGTTGCTGGTCATGATCTCATTGATGACAAGCGAGCCCTCCACGGCATCGTTGCGTTCCACGCTCACGCGAGCCGTAGCCTTTACGTTGGTATTGGAAGTTGAGGTGGCCGTGATGACGGCATCGCCTTGGCGGATGCCGCGCACGATGCCGTTCTGGTCCACCGAGGCGATAGTCGGCGCGCTGGATGTCCAGGTGACGCTCTTGTCCGTGGCGTTAGCGGGCAACACAGTGGCTGTCAGCTGCTGGCGCTCGCCGGTGAGGACGGTAAGCTCGGCCGGAGAGATGCTTACGGATGTGGCGGCGACAGGCGTGCCGTAGTATTCCAGTTTGAAATTGTCAAACATGCACCAGTTGTCCTTGCGGAACGTCTCGTTGATGAGGCCTATTTCAAGGGTGCCGTTCGTCACTTGCACTTCCACGCTGTTGGAGTACATGCCCTGCCCGAAGGCATAGGCTCCGGCATGCATGTCGGCGGGGTAATACAGGGTTTCCTCGTCATACCATCCGCCCCATCCGCCCCATGGGTCGTTTATTGCAGAGGACCAAGTGCCCTCGCCGTCCTGGTCCGTGCGGCTTTCTGCAAAGATGCTCTTCAGCGTCACCTGCTGTTGCCCGGCGAAGAGCTTGGCTGGAATAGTCTCCATGTTGGCTTCGTAGGAGCTATAGGCTTGTTCGAGAGCCTGTGTGCGGTAGAAAGCCTGCACGCTGACGCGGTAGCGGCCGTTGGGGACGGTGAGGGTCTGGCTCATGCGGAACGAGCAGTACCACAGTTCCATCGCGCCGTAGTCGCAGCGTGGACCTCCTGTGCTGTTGTTATTGTTGTAGTTCACAGTCCATCCGTCCCAGTTGCCGGCACTGAAGTCAGCGTTTTTGAGATAGGTGCTGGTCACGTCTATCCACGACTGGGCGAAGGTGCTTGCTATGTACATTGTGCCCACGATGAGGGCGGTAGCTATTCGTTTCATATTTTTCATGTTTGTTTCAGCAATAACAATTATGCGCGGCAAAATTAAGTGATAAAGAGCAAAAAACAGACTTTTTTACGTTTTTTTCCTA
>JAFSQD010000047.1 GCA_017446765.1 Alloprevotella sp. | reverse complement strand
GAGGCCCTGAAGACACCTAATGACGAATACACGAAGCGTTCGATGATACCTTCACTGACGGATGGCGGCCGCCAGCGTCAGCGTCAGCGCCAAATCTACAATCAGGCAAACCTCGTCATTGAGCCAGTTAAGGACTGGAAGCTCCACATTGAGTTGAACAGCCGCCTGGAGAACAATCCCTATACGCGACAGTTCAATCCCATCTCCATCCAGCAGCCCGACGGCACACGTGAGTTCTACACCGTACTTGAAGGATTGGAGAATACGCACCGTATCAATGCCTCCGACGGAACCTTCACGGTCTATCCCGCAGCGGGTGAGACCTACTATGAAGAGGCAAAGGCCAGCGTGAACTATTTCGGCACGAATGTGTATACAGACTACGAGATGCGCCTTGCAGATAAGCACTACTTCAAGTTCTTGCTCGGCGAACAGAGTGAGTTCTACCACATGGAGCGTCTGCGCACGGCATCTTCGGACATCCTCTTGGCCAGCAAGCCGTTCCTGCCCAGTACCATAGGCGGAGAGACCACAATGCTCTCCAACAAGAAAGGAGAATGGAGCTCACTGGGTATCTTCGGCCGTATCAACTACGCCTTCGACGACCGCTATATGGCCGAAGTGAACCTTCGTGCCGACGGCGCCTCCCGCTTCCCTTCCGACCAGCGTTGGGGCTTCTTCCCCAGCTTCTCGGCGGGTTGGAACATTGCCCGTGAAGCTTTCTGGAGCAAACTATACGACAAAGGCTTCACCTATCTCAAACTGCGTGCATCCTATGGTACGCTCGGCAACCAGAACACCACATCGTTCTATCCTTACTTCCAGCAGATGCAGACCAATTCCGGCACGCTCATCCTGGGCGGCCAGCAGGCCACCGTGCTGCCGATGTATGCGCCCTATTCCACCTCGCTCACTTGGGAAACCATTGAGAATGTCGGCGTAGGCCTTGACTGGGGCTTTTTCAACAATCGACTGACAGGTTCGTTTGACTGGTACCAACGCACGACGAAGGATATGGTTGGACCTGCCAACGCGCTCTCAGCTGTATTCGGCGGAAGTGCGCCCAAGACCAACAATGCCGAGCTCCGCACACGTGGATGGGAACTGGAACTCGCCTGGCGCGACCGTATCGGGCAGGACTTCAGCTACGGCATTACCTTCAACCTGAGTGACTATAAGACCGTGGTGACGAAATATGACTCCCCCGACGGCAACATCAACGGCTGGTATAAAAACAAGACGTATGGCGACATCTGGGGATTTGAAGTTGCGGGCATCTCCAAGAGCGATGCTGAGATGAACGCATACCTCGCCCTTCACGACCAGAGTTCTATTGGCTCAAAGTGGGGCGGTGGCGACTTGATGTATCGCGACCTGAACGGCGACGGCTCCGTCGACAAGGGGAGCCAGACCCTCGACGACCATGGTGACCTGAAAGTCATCGGTAACAGCACACCGCGTTTTGCCTATAGCTTTACGCTCGAGGCAAAGTGGAAGTTCCTTGATATGCGTGCTTTCTTCCAGGGCATCGGCAAGCGCGACTTCTTCTTCACGAACAGTGCTACCTTCTTCGGCATTGCAGCAGAGTGGCAGCGTTCGCTCTTTACTGACCACCTGGACTACTTCCGCTATGCTGGCTCTGAGCTGGGCGCAAACCTTGACCCTTATTTCGGACGCCTGCGCATAGATCAGAACAACATTCAGGTGAGCGACCGCTTCCTACAGAATGCAAGCTACCTGCGCCTCAAGAACCTGCAGATTGGTGCCAGCCTGCCCGCAGGCACGGCACTGGCCAAGTATGTGAAGAAAGCGCGCCTCTACGTGTCGCTTGAAAACCTCTTCACCTTCACGAGTCTCCGTACCTTCGACCCCGAGGCCGTCGGTGACTTCAACAACTGGGGACCTGGCAAGACATATCCGCAGTATCGCACCTACTCACTGGGTCTTGAACTCACATTCTAAAGCAGTGTCACCCTTTCAACAAAAACAACAGTCATGAAAAAGTATATATATATAATTATATGTGTGTTGGCAGTTGCATTGCAGTCCTGTGACGACTTTCTGGATCGCGAGCCGCTGGACTTCGGCGACGAAACTGCGTATTTCAAGAATGCCAACGACCTAAAGGTCTTTGTCAACGACCTCTACAGTGCACTCCCGAAGAACAACACTTTGTGGGGCGGACTCTATACACAGGACAACCTGAGCGACAACCAGTGTGCATCCTATGCGCAAAACCTCTTCTACAGAGGCGAGAAGAAGACGGTCAACGTCAACTCCTCCGAATGGAAGTTCTCTAACCTGCGCGCCATCAACTACTACATCAACAAGGTGGAGGAAAAACTTGCCGCGGGTCAGCTGAAGGAGGATGCCGCACTCGTCAACCACTATCTGGGCGAGGGTTATTTCTTCCGTGCCTACGACTATTTCCGCCTGCTGAAAAACTTCGGCGATGTGCCCATCATCACGGTGATGCTTGAAGACAATCAGAAATTGCTTACAGAGAAGAGCATACGCTATCCACGCAATGAGGTGGCCCGCAAGATACTCTCTGACCTTGATCGTGCCGCAGAGCTGCTGATGGTAGCCTCTCCCGAGAGCGGCCGCATCAATCGCGATGCAGCCCTCCTGCTAAAGGCTCGTGTAGCCCTCTACGAAGGTACGTGGGAACGCTACCATGCCGGCACCTGCTTTGTTCCTGGCAACGACAAGTGGCCAGGGAAGACCACTTGGCCCGACTTCCAGTTTAAGGCCGGCAGTGCCGAGGCTGAGGTGGAATTCTTCCTTCGGGAAGCCGTCAACGCAGCTGGAATCGTGGCTGAGGCGCGTCCTCTTGCCTCCGACTATCAGGGTATGTTCAACAAGGACCAGACGTTCCCTGAAGGCAGTGAGGTCATCTTGGCACGCTACTACAAGACCGGTGTGCTATCCCACAGCTGTTCTGCTTACTTGCGCTCAGGCGGTGGCTGCGGCCTTACGCGTGCGGCTGTCAACACCTTCCTGATGGAAAATGGCCTGCCCATCTACGATGCCAATTCCGGCTACAACGGCGACACCCTCCCCTACCAAGAGGTGCAGGGACGCGACAAGCGCCTCACGGAGTCCGTTCGCACAGCGGGTGAAGACATCCAGACCACACAGGTGGACGGAAAATACGTCAACGATACCATCTACTATTATCGTCCTACCATCTATGCCAGCGGAAACGAAAAGTCTACGACGGGCTATGACCTCAACAAGTGGTATACAGACGATGCCCAGCAGCGCATACAGTACGAGTGCACCACGGCTGTACCCATCTTCCGCGCCGCCGAGGCCTATCTGACTTATCTGGAAGCTTACTACGAGCTTCACCACAGTCTTGACGCCAACTGCCAGAAGTATTGGCAAGCCTTGCGCGAGCGTGCAGGTGTCAGCACAGAGTATCAGCGCACGATTGATGCCACCGACCTTTCTCAAGAGAACGACCTTGGCGTATACTCCCGTGGCAACTACGTAGACGCTACGCTCTACAACATTCGCCGCGAACGCCGATGTGAGCTCATTGCCGAAGGTCTCCGCCTCGACGACCTGAAGCGCTGGCGCAGCCTCGACAACATGGTAAACTATCAGCCCGAAGGCATGAATCTGTGGGACGAGGCCTACAAGATGTATTCACGCTCGCAGATTGAGGAGAGCATCGTTTCGCAATCGAGCCTCTCGAAGTATATACGTCCCTTGCAGGTCAGCTCCACATCAGCTGCCTACGATGGCTACAACTTCCCGAAGCCCCATTACCTCGAGCCTATCCCCATCTCAGAGTTTCTGCTGACGGGTGGCGGTGTTGCTGCCCAGAGCCCCATCTATCAGAATCCCGGATGGCCTCGCGAAGCCGACGGCATTGCCGATTACACTTTCGACTGTGACTGATTTTTAAGCGAGAGACATAGAAAAGCAGGCGCAAAGTTCCGTGGATAAGCAAAATCTTCGTAACTTTGCGCCCGCATAATAAAAGGACGAAACTGAACAACAATATATCACTAAATAACCAAACTACAGAAAAATGAAAATTGAGAAAATCCACGCAAGAGAGATTCTTGACAGCCGCGGCAACCCCACGGTGGAAGTAGAAGTGACACTTGAAAACGGCGTTATGGGTCGCGCAGCCGTACCCAGCGGTGCCAGCACAGGTGAGAACGAAGCCCTCGAGCTCCGCGATGGCGACAAGAACCGCTACCTTGGCAAGGGCACGCTGAAGGCTGTTGAGAATGTCAACACCATCATTGCTCCCGCTCTCAAGGGCGAGTGCGTATTTGCACAGCGCGCCATTGACTACAAGATGATTGCCCTTGACGGCACGCCCACGAAGTCGAAACTCGGTGCGAATGCCATCCTCGGCGTCAGCCTCGCCACGGCTCAGGCCGCAGCCAAGGCGCTCTGCATGCCCCTCTATCGCTACATTGGCGGTGCTAATGCCTACACGCTCCCCGTGCCCATGATGAACATCGTGAACGGTGGTGCTCATAGCGCAGCCCCCATTGCTTTCCAGGAATTCATGATTCGCCCCGTTGGCGCTTGCTGCGAGCGTGAAGCCATCCGTATGGGTGCAGAGGTGTTCCACAACCTCGCCAAGCTCCTCAAGGCGCGTGGTCTTTCCACGGCAGTCGGCGACGAGGGTGGTTACGCTCCCAACTTCGATGGCATTGAGGACGCTCTCGACACTATCGTTGAGGCTATCAAGAAGGCAGGCTACGAGCCCGGTAAGGACGTGAAGATTGCCATGGACTGCGCTGCCAGTGAATTCGCCGTACAAGAGAACGGCCAGTGGTTCTACGACTATCGTCAGCTCAAGAACGGTACGCCGAAGGATCCCAATGGTAAGAAGCTCAGCGCTGAAGAGCAGATTGCATACCTTGAGGAGCTCATCACGAAGTATCCCATTGACAGCATCGAGGACGGTCTCGACGAGAACGACTGGGACAACTGGGTGAAACTCACCGAGCGCATCGGCGACCGCTGCCAGCTCGTAGGCGACGACCTCTTCGTGACCAATACGAAGTTCCTTGAGAAGGGCATCAAGATGGGCGCTGCCAACAGCATTCTCATCAAGGTGAACCAGATTGGCTCTCTCACCGAGACCCTCGAGGCTATCGAAATGGCTCACCGCCACGGCTACACGACAGTTACCTCTCACCGCTCCGGCGAAACGGAGGACACGACGATTGCCGACATCGCTGTAGCTACTAACAGCGGACAGATCAAGACGGGTTCGCTGAGCCGTACCGACCGCATGGCTAAGTACAATCAGCTCATCCGTATTGAGGAACAGCTCGGCGACGTGGCTGCCTATGGCTATGCCAAGTTGCGCTAAGAAACATTTTTTTTCATACGCTTTTTTGCTCCCCTAGGACTTTTCTCTTGGGGGAGTTTTGTTTGCTTATGCCTACTTCCCACAGGGTATCAATCCGCAAAAGAGTATTACTGAAGCTTGTTTGTATCAATGGAAATCATTATGTTTGCGGACGCATATTGGGAGAATGCCGAAAATCCCCGTACGAACAGAGTAGGCAACAACCCTTTAAACAGTTAATACCACAATGAAAAAAGTTTTATTCTTAACCCTTGGACTTTGCTTCGGCATGATGATGATGTCCTGCACAGACTCAAAGAAGACAGAAGGTGGCGCAGAAGCCCCCGCCGCCGAGGAAGTGAATGCCGAGGCCGAAGAAGCCGTTCAGGCTTACGAAGCATGGTTTGCGAGGTACGACTCCCTGACACAGAAGAGCCTGGCTGGCGAAAATGTTTTGGATGAATTGATGGATTGCCAGCTTAACCAAGGCATGGAAGTCACCCAAAAGCTTCTTAACACCGAGAGCAAGCGCAATGCCGACCAGAAAGCTCGCGTAAAGGCCATTGAGGAAAAGGTCGAAGCCATCAAAGCAAAAGTAATGAACAGCTAAAAAAGCTTCAAATCATTCGCAAAGAAAACATCAGACAATTCTCCGCCGCAAACATGAAAAGGTTTGCGGCGGAGTTTTTTTAGCCCCTTCAAAATTGAAGTTTGCTGTCCAGGAAGGAGATGCCGATATGGCTGATTATTAGCGTAATGCTTGTTCCAAACTTTTTCCGCGGCTTGGAACAAAGAGTTTCGCGGCTTGGAACAAAGAGTTCCGCGGCCTGGAACAAAGAGTTCCAAGGCTTGGAATGAGCAGTCCTATGGCAGTAGCTCGGCAGTTTTATCCTTCACTCATCGGGGTTCCATCATTCGTGCACAACAAAGCCCGAGGTTTTGCTTCACCTCGGGCTGCGATTCGTCACGCTGTCGGCGTTCGTTTTCCGGACAGCAATAATTTAGATTAGTCCCATCTGACCGATGAAGTAGAGCAGGATGTAGCCAAGCACCATCGTGACGATACCCATCGTGAGTCCCACCTTGAGCATTTCGTTCTGTTTCACGAGCCCCGTGGAGAAGGCAATGGCATTCGGCGGCGTGGAGATGGGCAGGCACATGGCCGATGAAGCAGCAACGGCAATGCCAACGAGCACAGTGGCTGTGCCGCCGATGCTGGCAAGCGAGCCACCCATACCTTTGCACACAGTGGCAAGGATAGGCACGAGCAGGGCAGCTGTGGCCGTGTTGCTGATGAAGTTGGAGAGGAAATAGCAGATAAGCCCCGAGACGAGCAGGATCACAATGGGTGACCATTCGCCGAAGGGGATGCTCTCAATGGCTGCATCGGCAAGACCGCTGCCGTTGAGGCCGAGACCGAGGGCGAAACCGCCGGCCACCATCCAGATGACACTCCAGTCGATTTCGGAAAGGTCCTTTCGCGTAATCACACCCGTCAGCGCAAAGAGTCCCATCGGCACGAGGGCTACGGTGTTGGAGTCAATGCCAGTCATGTCAGAGGGGAGTACCCAGAGCAGGATGGTGAGGATGAACGTGCCGCTCACGACCCACATCTTCCAGCCCTCGTGCACGTGACCCTGGATGTTGAGTTCAATGGTCTTTTGTGTGAAAGGATAGAACCAGAGGATGACGCGCCAAGAGATGAAGAGCAGGAGGAGAACGAGTGGCAGCATGAACATCATCCACTTGCCGAAGTCAATGCTCATGCCCATTTCTGAAAGTTGCTGCAAGGCGATGGCATTGGGAGGCGTGCCGATGGGTGTTCCCATACCGCCCAAGTTCGCGGCGACGGGGATGGACATCGTCAGGGCGATGCGTCCCTTGCCGTTTGCAGGCAGTGCGGCAAAGACGGGCGTGAGGAACGTGAGCATCATGGCCGCTGTGGCGGTATTGCTGACAAACATGGAGAAGAAACCCGTGATGAGCAGGAAACCCAGCAGCACGTTTTCCGACTTTTTGCCGAAAGGACGTATGAGGTTGCGGGCAAGCAGGACGTCCAGTCCAAACTTCGAGGCTGCGATGGCCAGTGTAAAACCGCCAAGGAACAGCATGATGACGGGGTCGGCAAAGGAGGCCATGATGGCTTTTGACTTCAGCAACGTGCCGAAGGCTGCATCTGTCTCGTCACCCTTGAAGAAAGCCAGGGAATTGTTTGAGACGGTGAGACACATCGTCATGATGATTACAAGGCTGGTTGCCCAGGCTGGGATGGATTCCGTCAGCCATGAGAGTGTGGCAAAGACAAAAATGGCTATGATGCGTTGCTGCACCACTGTCAGTCCGTCTATGCCGAAGGAGTCCGTAGGAAGATTCCACACGATGATGGTGGCGAGGATGGTAAAGAGGAACGAAAAGACGTTCTTCTTGTTCATCGCTTTGGATTTCAGTTCTTTTACTGCCATGTTTCTTTTGTTTCTTTTAGGATTAGCCCGAGGGCATGTCGTTTCTAAACGGTCGCGAAATTACAACTAAAAATCGGAATCTGAACGCAAATGGGGGCGTTTCTGAATGTTTTTGTGTACCTTTGCCGCGTAAAGGCGGAAAAATCTTTCTGCCGCACATCAAAAAACATTATTATGAGGAAGCTATCGCTATTCTTTCTCCTCTGTCTAAGTCTTTTCTCCCTGCAGGCTCTTCGTGCACAAGTACGTTATGGATATCTGCACTATGATTCCCTTCTTGTCGCGATGCCGGAATACATACAGGCTGTGGACGGGCTCATGGGGCTCAAGGTGCAGTACGAGGCCGAAGCAGAGTACAATGAGATGTCTTTCAAACGTCTTTTTGCAGAATTTCTGCAAGGGCAAAAGGACTTTCCTCAAAACATCATGCTGAAGCGGCAGCGCGACCTTCAGGACGCCATGGAGCGTTCCATCGCCTATCGCCATGAAGCCGACAGCCTCTTGCGCGTCGCCGAGGTGGAAGTGATGCGCCCGGTACGTGAGAAACTTGACGAAGCTATCTTGCGCGTAGGGCGTGCGCGCGGATATATATTTATTGTCAACCTGGACAATGGGAGCATTCCCTTCCTCAATGATGACGTCTGCGAGGACGCCACTCCCTACGTGCAGGAACTGTTGCAATAAGGTGAGAGGTATGCGGCATGCTTTACGATAATTTAAAATATTGAACTGTGAAGATAGGAATTTTCGACAGCGGGTATGGCGGACTGACGATACTGAAGGAAATACGGAAACTGCTTCCGCAATATGATTATTTGTACCTGGGCGACAATGCCCGCGCACCCTATGGTTCGCACAGCTACGAAGTAATCTACCGCTATACGCTGGAATCTGTGGAAGCCCTTCTCCAGCGAGATTGCGCACTGGTCATCCTGGCCTGCAATACGGCTTCCGCAAAGGCCTTGCGCACCATCCAGCAGAACGACCTTCCGCGTCTCGGTGCCGACCGGCGTGTGCTTGGCGTCATTCGTCCCACCGTAGAGTGTGTGCCTACGCTTACAAGGACACACCATGTGGGACTGCTTGCCACACCTGGTACCGTCAATTCGGGTAGTTACGCGATGGAGCTCCACAACATCGACCCCTCGTTGCAGCTTACGGCCTTGGCCTGTCCCATGTGGGTGCCGCTGGTGGAATACGGCGAGCACAACAGTGCAGGTGCCGACTATTTCATCCGCAAGCGGATCCTTCAGCTGATGAGTGTCGACCCGCAGATTGACACCATCATCCTCGGCTGTACCCACTATCCCCTCTTGCTGCCGAAGATTCGTCGATACGTTCCCGACGGAGTACGTGTGCTCAGTCAGGGTACCTACGTGGCGCGAAGTCTTGAGGACTACCTACTGCGACACCCAGAGATGCAGGTACGCCTTGGCACAGGCGCTTCTTGCCGTTTCCTGACCACCGAGAGTGCCGAAAAGTTCAGCCGTGCAGCCAGTGTCTTTATGCCTGGCACCTACGTGGAGGCTGAACAGATTGACTTGTAGGGAAGTAGGAGTTCTTTGCAAGCAAAGCGCGTAGCGAAACTTGGCAAGCCAAGCGCGTAGCGAAACTTTGCAAGCAAAGCGGGCAAGCTCGAGCGAAAGTGGACAATACCTAATGGGCAGACAGGCCTCCAAGCTATCGTCCAGCACGCAGTGCCTTACTCCCCCCCTAAGTCCCGAAACTTCATTCTACACCTTCCGGAACTTAAATAAACCGATAATATGATCCGATTTTTCAGAACGCAGAGCCAGAGTGTCATTGCCACGCAAACCGACCATGAGCTCTCAGCCGAAGAAGTGAAAAAACTATCCTGGCTCTATGGCGAAGCCAGTCCCGTCGAACAGGATGCGTTGCCCGGGCACTTTGTGGGGCCGCGTCGCGAAATGGTGACCCCCTGGAGCACGAATGCCGTGGAGATAACGCAAAACATGAATCTCTGCGGCATTTCGCGTATTGAGGAGTTTTTCCCCGTAGAGGGTGCACATGCCGAATTTGACCCCATGTTGCAGCGCCTATATGAAGGGCTGGACCAGGACATCTTTACCATCCACCTCTCGCCAGCGCCAATTGTGAGCATCGACGATCTCGAAGCTTACAACGAGCAGGAGGGACTGGCACTTTCCCCCGAGGAGATAGAGTACCTCCACAAGGTGGAAAGTCAGTTGGGTCGGAAACTGACTGATTCCGAAGTGTTCGGATTCGCACAAATCAACTCCGAACATTGCCGTCATAAAATCTTTGGCGGAACTTTTATCATAGACGGCAAGGAGATGCCTTCCTCTCTGTTCAACCTCATCAAGAAGACCACACGGGAGAATCCTCACCACATCCTTTCCGCCTACAAGGACAATGTGGCCTTCAGCCAAGGCCCTGTAGTGGAACAGTTTGCACCACGTCGCGCCGATACGAGTGATTTCTTCGAGGTACGGCCCGTCGAGAGCGTGATCTCCATAAAGGCCGAAACCCACAACTTCCCTACGACCGTTGAACCTTTCAACGGAGCCTCCACGGGTACTGGAGGCGAGATTCGCGACCGCATGGGTGGCGGTGTGGGCTCTTGGCCCATTGCCGGGACGGCAGTTTATATGACCTCGCCTCGCACAGCCAATCGCCCTTGGCTCTATCAGACACCGGAGCAGATACTCATCAAGGCCTCCAATGGGGCGAGCGATTTTGGCAATAAGTTCGGTCAGCCGCTTATCACCGGTTCTGTGCTCACCTTTGACCATGAAGAGAACGGCGAGCAGTATGGATATGATAAAGTCATCATGCTGGCAGGTGGCGTGGGCTATGGCACCAAGCGCGATTGTCTCAAGGGCGAGCCCCAAAAAGGCAACAAGGTGGTCGTCGTGGGAGGAGACAACTATCGCATCGGTCTCGGGGGCGGTTCCGTGAGTTCTGTCGAAACCGGGCGCTACTCCAGCGGTATTGAACTTAATGCCGTGCAGCGTGCCAATCCTGAGATGCAAAAGCGCGCCTACAACCTTATACGCGCCCTCTGTGAAAGCGAGGAGAATCCTGTCGTAAGTATCCACGACCACGGTTCTGCAGGCCATGTCAACTGCCTCTCGGAACTGGTGGAGGAGTGCGGCGGTCAGATTGACATGACGAAGCTACCCATTGGAGATACGACGCTTTCGGCCAAGGAAATCATTGCAAATGAGAGTCAGGAGCGTATGGGACTTCTCATTGACGAAAAGCATATTGATGATGTGCGGCGTATTGCCGAGCGCGAGCGGGCTCCGCTCTATGTGGTGGGGGAAACGACGGGCGATGCCCACTTCAGCTTTGTCCAAGGCGACGGCCAGAAGCCTTTTGACCTTGACGTGGCGCAGATGTTCGGTCATTCGCCAAAGACCATCATGACCGACAAGCACGTTGTACGCCGGTATCGCAATGTTCCGGCAGGCATGTCGGAAGTGACGATGAAGCAAATTGAAGACCATTTGATGCGTGTCCTCCGTCAGGAAGCCGTGGCATGCAAGGATTGGCTGACAAACAAGGTCGATCGTAGCGTGACGGGTAAGATAGCACGCCAGCAGTGTGTCGGAGCCTTGCAGCTTCCGCTTGCCGACTGTGGCGTGGTGGCCCTCGACTATAAGGGACATAATGGTATCGCCACAGCCTTAGGACATGCCCCCCAGGCCGGCCTTGCCAATCCCGCGGCCGGCAGTGTGCTCTCTGTGGCAGAGGCTCTCACCAACATCGTGTTTGCCCCCCTCGCAGAAGGTCTTGACAGTGTGTCGCTCTCGGCAAACTGGATGTGGCCCTGCCGAGCCCAAGAGGGTGAGGATGCGCGACTCTACGATGCCGTGCAGGCACTGTCCGATTTCTGTTGTGCCCTTGGCATCAACGTTCCTACGGGAAAGGATAGCCTTTCCATGACACAGAAATATCCCGACGGCAGCAAAGTCATTGCTCCAGGAACCGTCATCGTTAGCGCCGGAGGTGAGGTAGGCGATGTGCGTAAGGTCGTTACGCCGCATGTGAAGACGGGCGTGGCTTCTTCCTTATATGTCGTGGACTTCTCGTCAGATTCTCCCCATCTTGGCGGTTCCGCCTTTGCACAAAGCCAGGGCTATGTCGGCAGCGACGTACCTACGGTGAAGGATGCTGCCTATTTCCGCCGGGCCTTCAATGCTATTCAGGACTTGGTGCACGACGATATTGTCCTGTCGGGCCATGACGTGTCGGCCGGTGGTCTCGTCACCTGCTTGCTTGAGATGTGCTTTGCCAATGTAGAGGGCGGCCTTGAACTTTCCCTTGGCTGTGCCGATGTCCTTCCGCAGCTGTTTGCCGAGAATCCGGCCGTCGTGCTTCAGGTGGCCGAAACACAGCGTGAGGCTTTCCTTGACCATCTGGACAAGGCTGGCGTCACGGCCAAGGAAATTGCACGTCCCATCGCCGAGCGCGAGCTTCGCATCAAGGGCTTGGGAGCCCTGGACGTAGATACAATGCGTGATGTGTGGTATGAAACATCCCATGAACTCGACCGCAAGCAGAGCCAGAACGGCTGTGCCGACCAACGTGCCGAGCACTATAAGGAACAACCCCTGCGCTGGGCATTTCCGAAAATTTCCGAGCATATGGAAATCTCCGCGTCTACCGCTACCTCACCTGTGGCTGCCATCATTCGCGAGAAAGGTACCAATGGCGAGCGCGAGATGGCCTATGCACTCCACATGGCAGGCTTCCGCGTGAAGGACGTGATGATGACCGACCTTGTCAGTGGTCGTGAGACGCTGGACGAGGTGCAGATGATCGTGTTCTGTGGAGGCTTTTCCAACTCCGATGTCCTTGGCTCAGCCAAAGGATGGGCCGGAGCCTTCCTTTTCAATCCCGAGGCGAAGGCAGCCCTCGACCGCTTCTACGCTCGCAAGGATACGCTCAGCCTTGGCGTCTGCAACGGCTGCCAGTTGATGGTTGAGCTTGGCTTAGTGGGCAGGTCGTCAGAGAGTCAGGCTCCCAAGATGCTGCACAACGACAGCCGCAAGTTCGAGAGCGCATTCCTCAGCGTCCGCGTGCCGCAGAACGAGAGCGTCATGTTCCGCGACCTCTGTGGCAGCGAATTGGGCATCTGGGTGGCACATGGCGAGGGTAAGTTCTGTCTTCCTGGCGGCGAGGAAGCCTACAACGTGTGCCTGAAGTACGCCTACAGCGAGTACCCTGGCAACCCCAATGGGTCCGACTTCGACGTTGCCGGCATCTGCTCCGCCGACGGTCGCCATTTGGCAATGATGCCCCACCTTGAGCGCGCTTTCCTACCCTGGCAGTGCGCAGACTATCCTGCCTCGCATTGCAACGATGTGGCTACGCCTTGGCTTCATGCTTTTGAGAATGCTCGCCGTTGGTGTGAAGGGCACACAAAAAATGAGGTCTAAATGTACGCATTTTAATTATAATGCTTATCTTTGCCCTCTCCAAAAAGAATAAAACAACATAGCATAACAATTTAAATTCTCTACAACAATGGCTTACGTTATTAGTGACGACTGCGTGGCTTGCGGAACCTGCCAGCCCGAGTGCCCCACCGAGTCCATCAGCGAGGGCGACATCTACAGCATCAACCCCGATACATGCATTGATTGCGGAACATGCGCTGACGTATGTCCCTCCGGTGCCATCTCTCAGGGATAAGACGCGTACGACAAGCTTGTCAAAACTTGCCAAAAAATGCGACCGACACAATAATCGGCCGCATTTTTTGTTTATATAAGTAGCATGAAGAGAATACTGCTCATCATATTGACGCTTTGCCTGCTGGCAGGGTGGGGGATATCGTCGGCCTCTGCCCAGAAGCGGCGTATACAGAACAAACCTTTCATTGATGAGCGGCAATTTCACTATGGATTCTTTCTCGGCATTCACGATCAGGGACTGAAACTGGAGAACAATGGGTTTCAGCACCCCGAAACGGGCGAACAATGGATGGCTGAGAACGATTCCCAGAACTTTGGTTTCTCTGTCGGCATACTCGGCGAGTGGAAGCTTTCAAAAAATCTCGGCCTTCGTGTGACGCCCGCGATGCATTTCGGGTCGAAACACCTTAAGTTTCGCAACCTTGCCGATGGTCAGACACAGTCGCAGGATATGAAGTCTTGCTATATTGGTGTTCCGGTGGCACTCAAGGTGGCAGCTCCTCGCTTCAACAACTATCGCCCCTATGTCGTGGCTGGCGTACAACCCATCTTTGACTTGACGTCGAAGAAGCATGGCCTTTTGCGCACAAAGCCTTTCGATACAATGATTGAGGTGGGCTTAGGCTGTGACTTCTATCTGCCTTTTTTCAAACTCATTCCTGAGTTGAAGTTCAGTTTCGGCCTTGCCAATGTGCTCGACACCCATCGCAACGATCTCACCGACGCCTCTCAGTTCATCTTTACTCAAAGCGTCAGTGCGGCTCGCAACAACATGGTCTCCCTTACGTTCTACTTTGAGTAGTACTTAGACGCTATGGCATCGTAAGATAGTGTCTCTGTCAGCGTAGTTCCTCTACCCCTCTCTTTTGAGCCGTTCTACAAACGCGTCTATCTTGTGAAGCTCTTCCGGGATTTGAATGTTCTGCGGGCAGTGAGGCTTGCATTGTCCGCATCCGATGCAGTGGTCTGCCTGCCGCAAGCGCGGTACGCTACGGTCCTGCCCCACAAGGTATTCGCGGCGATATTTCTTGTAGTTTTCGTCCCCCTTGTCGCGTGGTAGCCGTCCGAGGTTCTTGACTTTGTTGTAATGTACGAAGATGGCAGGAATGTTCACGCCATAGGGGCAAGGCATGCAGTATTTGCAGTCGTTGCAAGGGATGAGCTCCAGATCGTAGATCTGGCGTGCGATGTCGTAGAGGAAGTCTTCCTCTTCCTTGCTGACGGGTTGCAAGGGGCAGTAGGAGTGGAGGTTGTCCTGAAGGTGCTCCATGTAGGTCATGCCGCTCAGCACGGTGAGTATGCCATCAGGCGTACCGGCATAGCGGAACGCCCACGATGCCACGCTGTCCTCGGGGCGTCGGCTTTTCATCTTTTCCACGACGTATTGCGGCACGTTTGCCAGTCGTCCGCCAAGCAACGGTTCCATGATGACAGCGGGAATGCCGCGTTTCTTCAATTCTCCATACAGATAGCGGGCATCCGTGTTGCGTGGGTTGATTTCGTCGGCAAACTCCCAGTCCAGGTAGTTGAGTTCTATCTGCACAAAGTCCCAATGTATCTCGTCGTGGCGTGCGAGCAGGTAGTCAAAGACGGCAATGTCGCCGTGGTAGGAGAAGCCCAGGTTGCGGATGCGTCCTCGGCGTCGCTGTTCTATGCACCATTCCAGCATGCCGTTTGCCTCATAGCGACTCTTGAAAGCCTCCATCCCTCCCATGCCGCATCCATGCAGGAGGTAGTAGTCGATATAGTCCGTCTGGAGCTGTCGCAGGGAGTTTTCAAACATCTTGATACTCTCCTCACGGCTCCATGTCTGTTCGTTGAAGTTGGAGAGTTTTGTGGCAATATAGTAGGAAGAACGCGGGTGGCGGGAGAGGGCAATGCCCGTAGAGCGTTCGCTCTCTCCCTTGCAGTAGGCAGGGGAAGTATCGAAGTAGTTCACCCCGTGCTCAAGAGCGAAGTCCACAAGGCGGTTCACTTGCTCTTGGTCAATGGGTGCATCGCTCTCGCGTGCTGCTGTACCGTCGGTGGTCGGCAGGCGCATCATGCCATATCCGAGGAGTGATACGCGGTCGTTCGTATTGGGATTTGTGCGGAGCGTCATGGCTCCATATGCTTTTTCTTTCCCTTTCCCTTGTGCTGACAAAGCACTTTGTGTAGTGTCGGAAACCTTCTTTCCCTTGCAGGCAGCAAGTGTGGCGGCAGCGCCGGCACCGAAGAATTTCAGGAAATTGCGGCGGTCTATGTGGTTCATGGTATGGGCTTATTTCTCGTGATGTACTTCGTGGCCTTCTACGTAGATGGCGGGGTAGGGACGTGCGGGGCATACGTATTCGCAGGCGCCACATCCGATGCAGACGGCTGTGTTGACGGCAGGCACCTTTGGAGAAGCCTCGTCCGCAGGGTCGAGGGGTATCATTGTGATGGCACCTGCAGGGCAGTGGCGCTCGCAGTTTCCGCATGTCACCCCGTCGCGGGCCGGAAGACAGTTTTTCTTCATCCAGACGGCATGTCCTATCTGTGTGCTGCTTTTGGTTTCACGTGTCAGCGGGCGAATGGCACCCGTCGGACATACCTCCGAACAGCGTACACACTCGGGACAGCAGAAGCCATGTTCGTAGGACATCGTGGGCTGTAGCAAAGTGTCAAGTTTTGTGGAGGGGCGTAGCACGTGGTTGGGACATTCCGAGACGCAAAGCTGACATGTCGTGCAGTGTGTCTGCATGTTACGTGCCGAGAGCGAGCCCGGAGGTGTGAGCGGTGTTTGTCGCGAAGGCTCCTTCTTATCCTCTATGGCGGCCAGTCCGCCGTCAAGTTTCTTTCCTTCCTGTGCTAAGGCTGCTGTGGCGAGCAAGCCCGAAGTGATGAGGAAACTGCGGCGACCCTTGTCGGCAGGTTCTTCGGGAGATTGCTTGGGCGAAGCTTTTGCAGCCAACGGGGCTATGTAGTGGAGGGCATCAAATTTGCACTTTGTCAGGCAGTTGCCGCATGTGACGCAGCGCGAGGCATCCACTGCCTGCAACTTCACGTCAATACAGGATGCCTTGCAGGCGCGGCTGCAGGCGCCACATTTTGTACAGTTGTCGGTATCAAAGCGTATCTTGTAGAAAGAAAAGCGTGAGAGAAGCCCCAAAACGGTGCCGACGGGGCACACCGTGTTACACCACGTGCGACCGCCGCGCCATGCCAATGCGCAGATGAGTACGACGGTAACGACGGCGATGCCCAGGGGGAGCCAGCCGTAGAAGATGATTTCTGTTTCCGAGACCGCATAGCTCCCGACACTTTCGGCCAAAGCGGCCACACCATTGTTGCATAGAGCCCATACGGGTTGCAGCAGGTGCGTCGTGATGCGGCCGAAGGTACTGTAGGGGGCGATGAGGGCTGCAATGCCGCCTAATCCGAGGAACATGAGGACGACAAAAAGACCGAGAAATGCATAGCGTAGCCATGTGAGGGCAGGTGAGTAGCTGTACCTTTTCCGTTTGTTCATCCTGCGATTGAGCCTTGCCACGAGATCCTGCATCACTCCCAAGGGGCATATCGTGCTACAATAGAGTCGTCCAAAGATAAGCGTGAGGATAAGGAGCAAAGCCACGATCAGGAAGTTGCCCGCCAGCAGGGCTGGCAGCAGTTGCGCCTTCGCCATCCATCCCGTCCACGAGTGTACGACGCCGGAGACGTCAAGCAGCAGTAGTGTCAGGCCAAGGAAAAACACTGCGGCCAGGACTACACGAATTCTTCTTAGCATTTTGTGAACTCTTACGTTTAACATTATCTACTTCTCACAATCAGCATGCTCAGCTCGTAGAGCAAATAGAGGGGTATTGCTACGAGAAAGAGTGTCAGGGGGTCGCCCGTAGGTGTGATGATGGCAGCTGCAAGGAGTATGCCGACGAACACGTGACGACGATACAGTCGCATGTGTTCTGCTGTGAGTAGGCCCAGTCGGCCGAGCACCCAGCACACCACGGGCAACTCAAAGCAAATGCCCATTGCAAGGGTCATTCCCAACAGCGTGTCCATGTAGGATTGTAGCGTCAGCATGTTCGTCACATCACTACTGACTGAATAGGTGCCGAGGAAGCGCACTGCAAGGGGGAACACAAGCAGATAGTTGATGGCGGTGCCTGCCAGAAACATGACGTAGGCACTTCCCAATGCCCACCAAGCCACACGGCGTTCAGTTTCATAGAGGCCGGGGGCGACGAAGCGGAACAGGGCGTAAAGCATGTAGGGGGAAGCACAAAGCAGTCCCATGTAACAGGCTGCCCGCATGTGCGTCATAAATTGTTCAGTGATGCCCGTATTGATGAGGTGTAGTTGGAACGCGTTGCCTTCCAGCAGGCGGTAGCTCACGAAGTCGCCGTGCGTGGGAGCAAGGAGGAAGGCAAAGAGGGCATCCTTCAAGCAGAATGCTGCCACGGCAAATACCGTTGCCAACAGCGCAGAGCGGAGCAAGACGCCACGCAGTTCGTCCAAGTGATCCCAGAATGTCATATGGTTGGTGGCAAGGTTGATTGTCGCGTTAGCCTTTAGGCATTTTCGCTGTCGTCTGTTGCCTCTTCCTTCTTTTCTCTCGCT
Source organism: Alloprevotella sp. (assembly GCA_017446765.1). Taxonomy (GTDB): domain Bacteria; phylum Bacteroidota; class Bacteroidia; order Bacteroidales; family Bacteroidaceae; genus Alloprevotella. Next base: position 1,825 of record JAFSQD010000047.1, on the reverse strand, counting down.
TCTGAGATGTCATTCTCGCTCATGCCGTCTTTGAAGCTTTTGACGCCGCGTCCGAGGCCGCGCATGAGCTCAGGGATTTTCTTTCCACCGAAGAGGAGCAGCACGATGAGGGCAATGACGATGATTTCTTGTAGCCGTAGTCCGAACATATATGGGGTGAGATTTATGGAACATACCTTACATCGTGGCAAAGGTATGGAAAATCCGTGAAAAAGCACTACTTTTGCACCGTTATTAAGCAATTTTTGTATGAAGAATGAGCAATCAGAAGTAAGGCCCGGCAGTCTGCGTGCATGGATATTGGCCGCTCGGCCGAAGACGCTGAGTGCGGCTCTCGCACCTGTAGGCGTGGCCTCGGCCCTTGCCTTCCACGATGGGCGGTTTAGGCTTGTAGTGTGCCTCCTGTGCATACTCTTCGCCACGGCAATGCAGATTGCCGCCAATCTCATCAATGACGTGATGGATTTCCGTCGCGGCACCGACGGTGAAGACCGCCTCGGCCCCGAGCGTGCCTGTGCCCAAGGGTGGCTGTCCGTGAGGCAGTGCTGGTGGGGCGTGGGGCTAACGCTTGCCGTGGCGGCCATTGTGGGAGTGGCTCTGCTTGTGGCCAGCGGGGCATGGATAGACTGGAGCCAGGACGGACTGCACGTCGACTGGTCTGCGGTGGGCACGCTGGTGGGCATCGGCCTTGCCTGCGGTTTGTTTGCCTTTCTCTACACGTCCATGATGAGCTATATCGGCTTGGGCGATGTGCTGGTATATGTCTTTTTCGGTTTTGTGCCTGTTGTAGGTACCTACTATGTGCAGGCACTCACCGTGACGCCCGCCGCATGGTGGCTGGGGACGGCCGTGGGGCTTGTCATTGATACGCTGCTCCTGCTCAACAATTATCGCGATCGTGACACCGACCGCCGTAGCGGCAAGCGAACGCTTGTGGCCGTGCTGGGCGAGGGTTTCGGCAGTATGTCCTATCTTGCCCATGGTTTCCTGGGCGTTGGGTGTGCGCTTGTGGCGTTGTCCCAGGGGGAAATGCTGAGGTGGAATGCTCTGTTCTTCCTTCCCTATGTGGCTTTCCATGTCCATGCTTGGCACACGATGACAAGCATACGACAAGGACGCGAACTCAATCGCGTCCTCGGCATGACGTCGCAAGGCATTTTGCTTTTCGCCCTGCTGACGATGTTGGCTTTGGGCTGCTAAGCGGGCAAGTCGCTGTCCCGCTGTCTTATGGAACATATCGAAACGCCCATTCTCTTTGTATACGGCTTGTTAGTATCATATTCAGAGGGGCGCATCCGTACTAAGGAACATCCCCTTTCTGACATCCTGTAAGAAAACGGACATAATATTTGGTTGTGACATTTGATAATCATACATTTGCAAACACAACGTATAACACTTAGCCCACTCCTACAATCATGAGTGCATAGGTACAAAACTCTTTCCACATAACCAAAGGGGTCCACTACTTTTTGCATTATTGTGCATAAATGCCGCATAACTTCGACTTAATATCAAGTCAAAAGTTCGACTAAACGATGGCATATAGCGATGCGTCGATTTTCCTTTGTTTTCAGCATTTCAGCCATGTTGAAGCTATTAGTTCGACTAAACTCCGACTAAACTCCGACTAAAGTTCGACTAAAACCCACTTCTTCTTTTCTACTAGTTTAATGACTCCCTTTTTCTTCAGTGCAGACAGCATATTACCAATCTTCCTTATCTTTTGTTCCTCGGTGAGCACATCAGACAACTTGGATTGCAACAGCGTATTAAGTTCTGCTCTTGTGGCTCCGCCAAATGAGCGCAGATACTGAATTATCAT
>JAFSQD010000003.1 GCA_017446765.1 Alloprevotella sp. | reverse complement strand
TGGCCGAGAATGCCGAGCGCCTGCGCGATGCAGAACTCTGACACAAAACGTACCTCTCAACTTCACCTTATTATGAAGAAGACACTTTTCATCCTCATCTGCCTTCTGAGCACAAGCATGTGTGCCCAGTACATCCAAACGGGCGGCTTCATCTACAGCCAAGGCGGCTTCAAGGTGATGCGTACCCAATCTGGTAGTTTCGGACTCTACACCAGCGATGGAAAAATGCTTATCGCCCTCAGTGCCTCGCCCAGTTTCACTTCAGACATCACCCGCGAAGTTTGCTATGGAACCGAGTTGCTCGGCCCCCACTCACTCCAATGTCCCCTCGTAAACAACTACGCAGCCAACGCATCGGGAGAAGAGCTTACCTACAAGCCCTATTTCCGTGTAGTCCTCCCGAGCACCGTGGAGTACATCCACGTGGATGCTTTCGACACCAACTGCTTCTACATCTTTGAAATCAACGACCAGCGTACCAGCGTTCCTCCCACAAACATCCAGATGCCCACGTACGACCGCGACAGCGAGGAACAGGCACGCTACAATGCCATCGGCCAACGCCTCCGTGAACCCCAGCCCGGCGTCAACATCGTCAGCCATGACGACGGAACGAGCGAAAAGGTGCTGAGGGGAAGATAAAACTTTTTTGCGAAGAAATACTGCCACCTCTGCTACCCTATCCCCATAGACACCATATTTCCAGCTCGTTACAGCAGTTGTCGGGGTAGCAGTGGGTAGCAGTAGGGACATCAGAAAAGGTTCCTTAGCGTGTCGCTTTTGATGAAAAAAGTGGCTAATCGTATCGCCTCTGTGCCTGTACCACCCATTGCCGCACGCCAAATACCGACGTAGGAACGCGCCGACTCGCTGGCACAGAGAACTTGTTTCCTACGCTTTCGGTATTAATTCCAAAGGCGATGGAAAAATACTCTAAAGCCTAAAGATCGTAAAATGCATGAGAAATCGCTCCACCCGCGCGGCAGCAGAATGGGAAGAAAACGGCATGCAAAGCCCCATTTTTTGGTGTCCTATTGCTACCTACTGCCACCTAGAACAAATCCACAACACGCTGTATGTTAATAACATACAAGGACAGGGTAGCAGAGGTGACAGTTTTTCGGCACAAAAAAGATTATCCATATTGGTGATATGCGTCCACGTGAAAAAGACGTTATAGATCATAGTTTTATGGGAACGTCGACGCAAATCATGCCTAACCGAAAGAGGTTCACCGAGACAGACGGAGGCGGATGACGGTAGGCAGATGATCGGAGGTGCCGCCGTGGTAGCTCGTACCGAGAAAAGTGCGGCGCGGCCGGAAGCCCCGCTCGCCGTCGTGTTCGAGGAGAAAGTCGGGAGCAAGGATTTCGGCGCAGTCGGGAGAAGCCTCGAGAGCGTGAAGGCCAAGGAATAGCGAACCGCTAAGGAGCACATGGTCGATGTGTTGCCATTGATGGCGAAATTTATAGCTACCGTGCACGACTATGTGAGGTTTCTTTCTGCAGCAAACGTCATAGAGACATGTGGGATGGAATTGCTTATCAGCAGGACGGGCACCGAGGACTCGACGCAGTGGACGGTCTGGGAGTTCGTCATTGAAGTCACCCGTCACGATGAGTGCGGGCCTCTGGCGTATGGCAAGGAGGCTGTCGGCCACATGTCGTATCTGGGTAGCCAAGCGGATCCGTTGCGGTTCTGTCTGCCGACGTCCGCCCATGCGACTGGGAGCGTGGCAGACGATGATGTCAAGCGTGTCGCCTCCCACGATTTGCCCTGCCACGTGCAACAGGTCGCGCGAGGGCCGTACGCCCTCGCCGAAGTCTACGCGGAAGGTATCGACGCTGACGGGGCGGAAGCGGAGGGGCTGATAGAGGAGGGCTACGTTGATACCGCGGAGGTCGGGGCCATCTGTGCCAATATAGGTATAGCCCAATGCTGCAAGACGTGTACGCTGTGTGAGGTCGCGCAGGACGGTGTCGTTCTCTACCTCGCAGAGGGCAACCAAGGCGGGCACGTCCTTTTCGGCGGCGGCCACGATGGCACGTGCTATGGCCGTAAGTTTTCGACGATAGCGACGCGTGTCCCAGTGGAGGCGCCCCTGCGGCGTAAACTCAACATCTCGCTTTCCTTCAGCATGCACGGTGTCAAAGAGATTCTCCACGTTGTACTCCACAATTGTGAATGACTCCACGCCACGCTGGGCACAGAGCGGCAAAACGAGCAGGACGCACACCACCAATAGCAGTGTGCGTCCTTTACTTATGAAACTCTTCATGCGCATAGGGCGTATGAACAGGCTATGTCCTCACCGTAGCACCTTGCGGCCGTCGTGGATGTAGACACCACGCTGAGGCTGGCTGACACGACGCCCTTGGAGGTCGTATACCTGTGACGAGGGACATGAGACGTTTGACATGGCAGGCGTGTCGATGCCCGTGAAGGTCCAGTCGTCGTTGGTACCCTTGCGCACAAGGCGGAAACGCTTGACGTTCATCCAGTGGGCACCAGCAAGATTTGACACAATACCAAGTGACACTTCACATTCGCTGCGCACCGAGAAGGCTACTTCTCCTGCAGATAGCGGAGCATAGCCCAGCGCACTGCGGAATGCTGCCGGGGCGGGCAGTCCCGCTCCATCGGCTGCCACGAGGTAGCAACCTGCAGGTTGTGCACCGGCATAACCCTCAGCACTGAACACGTAATAGCCTGCGGGCAGGGTGACTGTCTGGAAGAGTTTCAGATTCTGTACTTCCGAAACAAAGCCGTGCGAACCCGTCATGAGAGCCAGGACATCGTCAGCATCACGGTCTACGTAGTACTCGGTCGTAGCGCCGCCATCTTCCACGGCGTTCTCTATGACCCAACGGCTCTCGGCCGTACCCGTCTCAAGCTGCTGGTAGCGTGCTGCGTCGCCAGCCTCGGAACTGTTGTTGATGTGGTAGACCGTATGGCGGAAGGGTGCTTGATAGTTTGTGAGTGTTGTAGACGTGATGTCCTCTGGCGACTTCTCGGAGAGGCAGAAGATACCAAGCGTGGAGCTCCAGGCGTCTCCGTCGGGGCCGAAGCCTGTGCGCATACCGGTCTGGGCGTAGGATGTGGCGTCCTCCACGTTGCCCGAAGATTGGTTAAACTGGTAGTAGAGCGCGAGGGCATCATTAGCTTGTGCGTCAGCTACGTTTTCAATGGGCTTGTTGGCATAGGCGAGGAGTTCTTCCTGCTTGAGCGCCTTGTTCCAGATGCGGAATTCATCAATAACGGCGTTCATCGCAGCGCCGCTTCCGCCAAGCTGCATCTTCGTAGGCTGGTTCTCATAGGGAGCCGCCTCAAAGCGGAAGGTGCTGACGGGTTTGCAATCCTTCAGTACGGTGCAGTCAAGCCCGTTGACCACAACTGCATAGTGGTGCCATTGCCCTACGGATACGACACCGGCCGCTGTCTGCTGTTCCTGCCCAGCCGTGCTGACGATGATGCGTCCCTCGGCGTCGTTCTTGATGAGGAAGTCGCTCTTCGTACCGCCTATGCGATTGACGCTGTTGGCAAGAGCCTTGGGATAGAGCCAATATTCGATGGTGAAGGCACGATTGGAAACAGGATTGTTGAAGGATACGTATTCGGAAGTCTTACCCGCAAAGTTCAACCCGTTCTTACCATCCGCGTTGCAGACGATAAGGGCACGGCTGCGATTCACCTTGTTGCCGCCCTTGTCATTGGCTGCAACGAGCGAGATATCGAATACACCCGGCGAGCGGAAGGTGATGCTTCCATTCTTGAACTTCTTGGCGATGACTGTGTCGGGGGAGGCAATCTCCCAGTGCCATGTTCTGGGTGTGCGTGTCGAAGCATCGTAGAAACGTACCGACTGATTCTTCACTGTGACGGTGGGTTGGATGGTAAAGTCGGCCTCTGGCCAAAGGTCGTTGACCTGTACGACACGCTGCACGGTGGTGGCTCCTGCCGCGTTGCGGGCTGTCAGCATGACGGTCTGCTTGCCGGGTTGCAAGAACTTGGTGGCCAGGTGGGTGGCCGTGCTTGTGGTCACCTCAGCACCAGGAAGGCTCCATTCGTAGGATGAGGCTCCCACAGAACGGTTGATGAAGCTGAGACGGTCGCCTATTGCCACGGTGTCGGGACATTCAAAGGATGCTGTCGGTGCGGGCAGCGGAGCTATGGTAAGGGTGCGCGTGACCTCGGCTGTATTGCCTGCCGCATCGGTCACGGTGAGTTTCACTTGCTTCTCGCCGGCCGTTTCGAAGACAACGGCGGGACTGTCCGTCGTGTATTGACGGCCATCGACGTCCCAAAGGAAGCTAACAGCATTGCCGCTGGAGGCATTAGTAAGCTGTACGGCCTGGTGGGTGAACAGGTCTCCCTCGGGCACGGTAAAGTCGGCCTTTATCGTACGCTTTTCCTTACGGGAGTAGTTGGTGAGGCGGCTGGGCGTGCCGTTGATGTATTCTATGGCGTGTCCTTTTGCCAGATCCACAATTTTGGCATCAGCATCCTCGTTCATAGTGAGTTCTACGAGAAGTCCGGGCATTGTGGCCGGCTCTTCTATCTCGGAATACATATACTGATTGATTTGCGCCTGTGTGCGTGCGGTGTTCCATACTCGGAACTCGTCGAGCTCGGCACTGATACCGTTGCCGTCGGCGCGTCCTACGGAGAGGTCGCCCATGCCGGGCAGTCCGCCGGAGGCACTGCCTGCCTCTCCAGCCACCGCGCCGTTGACATAACACGTAAGCTTCTTTCCGTCGAAGACAAGCGCCACGTGCGTCCACTTGGTGGAAGAGAGCTTCGAGCGCCCTGTCGTAAAGCGATTGCCCGTGTCCCATCCGGCCACTATCTCGCCCATTGTGGTTGTGTGGAAAAGGAAGGTGCCCCATCCCGGGCCAATCTGTTGGTTGTAGTTTGCGCAAGATGAGGGCTTCATCCAGAATTCGATGGTAGCCTTATCGAGTTTGTTGGGAAGGAGATTCTTGATCACGAAACCGCCGTTGGAGAATTTCCTCGTATAGTCGGGCGTGGTAGTCTTTCCGCGCCAGAGGCTGGTAAATGCCGACACACGGCTGCTCTCGCGCTCGCCGTCCTTGGCCTCGTAGCGTGCGGCGACAGCATAGTCGAGGGCTCCGGTCGTAGTGGGTTGGCAGCTGCGTGCTTCTGCTGAAAGGGAGGACACAAGCACTCCGTCGGCATAGACGTTGAAGCCTACAAGCTTCCACCCGCCGGCTTGCGGAGCATCCCATGTCAGGCAACCGTCAGCCATTGCCACGTTCAGGGGGGCGTTGAGACCGTCGCCCTGTACGACGTAGGAGATGATGGTCTTCTTGCCCTTTGTCTGTATCTGCACACCATTCTTGTCGATGGGGAACGGGAACTCAATGCCTTCGGGGTCGGCCTCGTAGTCCATGAAGGAGAGCGCGTCGACCTTTCCTACGCCGTTTGCAGAACTCTTTGTCTCGATGACAAAGAAGTACTTCACGGGCTTATGGGTATCGATGCCTGCCGTCAAGTCGGTAATGTCGTATCCGAACTCCATCGGCTCGTAGTGCATGCCGTCTGTCCAGCGTCCGAGCATAGGCGTTTCGGCATCCACGCCGTCGCCGTCGCCGTCGCCGGCATATTTGAAGTGCTCCATCTGCACGGTCATGGCGGGTTCCGTGTCGGTGGTATCCTGCGAAACACCCGCGCTGAGTTGAAGTTCCGAACGCTTGGAGTACTCCATCAGTATCTTCAGGGTTCGCAGGGGGCGGTAGTTCTTACGCACGTAGTATATCTCGGGCTGATAGTATCCCGTGCCGTTCTTCACGGGCGTTGCGTTCTTGTAGGGACAATAGATGAAGCCGTTGTTGCACCAACCGCCGCCCCAACTGTTGACGACAATCCATGCGCCCACTTCGTCCTTACTTTTTTCTCCCACTATGCCGTTGCCGTCGAGGTCAAACTCGATGCGGTCGTCATAGCCCACTATGGTCAGGGCGTGGTCCACCTGCGTGCCCCATGCATAGACATACTTCTTGCCCACGACGCCAAGAGCTTTGTTCGTATCGCTGGAAGGTATGTTGCGCCAATCGCCGCCACTGGCAACGCCAATGCCACACACGCCGCCCACTCCTTGCCAGTCGGGGTCGCCGTTGTGGTTCCATATCCAGTTCTTCACAAGTTCACGCCCTTCCTCCGTCTTGACCGAAATGGGGAAGTTGGCGCTACGCTCAATGCGATTGTTCATGGCCTGATACCACTTGTCATAGCCCTGCATCCATCCGAAGTCATTCTGCGAACAGTCTTGGTTTCCGAAAAGCGTGCTGTAGGTAGCACCGCCATAGGTAGGCATGTTGGGAATGCCGTTGGCGGCGGCCATGCCTTCCTTTCCGCTGTTGCTGTTTGTCAGCAACCATGTGAAGTGTGTGGGATAGCGATTCTCGTTGAGCTTACCATTGGCACGCCTCCAGGCGTTTATCTCGTAGGTAAACATGTAATAGATGCGCGATGCCGAGCCGCACGAGCCGCCGTCCTGATTGATGACAATGGGGAAATAGGGCGTTTCAGCATTGTTCACGTGGTCGGGACGCGTCTGACCGTCAGCACGCGGCGTGATGCGGCGCAGGCGCGCATCGGGCTTCACTGCATCGGTGTAGTCGGGGTATAGACGTCGGTTCACTTCCTGTGCACCTGCCGTCAGCGTGACCAGCGAGGCCACAGCAAAGAAAAGCGTAATTTTGCGCATGGTATTGTATTCTTGGGATTTATTTTCCGCTGCAAACTTACGAAAAAGTGCCATATATGCAAGGATTTAAAAAGGGTATTTGCACGCACACACGCCTTTTCCCTTCGAACAGATGCCTTCTCATTCCCTCCCAAGAGCCTTCTTGCCCATATGCCACAGCTGTGAAATGAAAAAACCACAGAGGTGAAATGAAAAAACCACAGACGTGGTTTACAGACGAGAAGCCTTCCGGACACACACTTCAGGCACAGAGAGAGCAACTGGGAGCACAGGACGGACAAGAAAAAGGCTTTTTCGCACTGAAATGTTTGTTTGTGTCGCAGGCAAACACTATCTTCGCCACGATTTTCACTAAGAAACTACTACCATAATGAGAAAAACACACTTCATCATCACGGCCTTGCTTCTTGTGACGCTCACTGCTTTCTCTCAAACCACGGCGGAATACTACGCTGCCGCACGCGGCAAGTCGGGAAGTGCCCTGAAGACGGCTCTCTTCAACATCATCGAGCCTCACACAAACGTGGGCTATGACGGACTCTTCACAGTCTATCTTGACAGCGACCTGCGCCCGGATGGTAAAATCTGGGACATGTACTCCAACATCACAAACTTCAACCCGAGCGAGCATTCAAGCTACAAGAAGGAGGGCGACTGCTACAACCGCGAGCACAGCGTGCCACAAAGCTGGTTCAACAAGGCCAACCCAATGCGCTCGGACGCCTTCCACGTCATACCTGTCGATGGATACGTCAACAACCGCCGCAGCAACTACCCATACGGCGAGACCACTAAGCCCTCATATTCCTCCAGCGGCGGCTTCTCAAAGTTGGGCCCCTGCTCCGTATCGGGATACACCGGTACGGTCTTCGAGCCCAACGACATGTACAAGGGCGACATCGCGCGCATATACTTCTACATGGTCACTTGCTACGAAGACCGCGTGACGGGATGGAGCAGTGCGTCCATCGGCTCATCAAAGTACATGGGACTGAGCGATTGGACCATGCGCATGATGCTACAATGGGCACAGGACGACCCTGTCTCTCAAAAGGAAATCGACCGCAACAATGCCATCTACAAGCACCAGAAGAACCGCAATCCCTTCGTGGACTTCCCCGGACTGGAGGAGTACGTGTGGGGCAGCAAGACGGGCATCGCCTTCGACCCCAACAACTGGGGCAACATCGACGACGACCGCCCCACCCCACCCGAACCCACCTTCAGCCTACCCAGCGGCGTTGTGGAGGCAGGCACGGAGGTGGACATTGAGTCGCCCAACGAGGAGGCCACATTGTGGGTGAGCATCAACGGAGCCACTGCCACGAACTGCAGAAACTTCACCACGCTGACTATCTTTGAGAACACAGGCGTCACGGCCTACTGCGAACTGGACGGAAAGCGCAGCCCAGTAGTCACGGCTGAATACACTATTGCAGGCAACGAACCTCCGGTGGAGGAAGACGGCAACCGCTTCCTGCGCGTGGAAAGCGAGGACGAGCTGAAGGCTGGATGCAAGTACCTCATCGTGTGCGAACAGACCAACAAGTCGGGTGGCCCCGAGCAAGTGGCACTCTCCGCCCAGTCGGTCGACATCCGCACGTGGGCAGAGGTGAGCGCCACGGGCGGCGTCATTACCACCGAAACAGCCGGCAGCTATCCGCATGTACTCACATTGGGAGGACAGGCTGGTGCATGGACACTCTACGACGCATCCGAGGATATGTACCTCGCACTCTCCAGTAGCGCCAACAAACTGCACGTCCTCGGCGAAGCCGCAACCGACAACGCACGCTGGACCATCAGCATCTCCGTGGACGGAACTCACATCAAGAATGTAGCCTACGACACACGCGAGATACAGTTTAACCCCGGCTCGCCACGCTTTGCCTGCTACACAGGTGCACAGCGTCCCGTCACGCTCTACCGCATGGATGCAAACACGGGCATCGACGACTACGAGGATTCCTACCTGTTCGAGCCCACGGCAGCTCCCGTCTACGACCTGCAAGGCCGCCGCATGCATCGCACGTCGCGCGGAGTCTTCATCCAGGACAGACGCATCATCGTGAGATAAGGGAATCGGGAAGTACAAACAACCTTACGCCGACACGATGCACGCCGACACGCACCGTGTCGGCGTCTTTTTCGTCATAACCCAAGGCACGCAAGGAGTCGGACGGTACCACGCAGCGGTCGTCTGCCACGACGTAGGCATAAAGCCCTCCGTCATGGCGCCGCAGCAACTGCATCTCGTGGGTAGTTGCATCTGCGCCGAAAGCCTTCGTCTCAGGGATAAGCGCCCGCATGAATGGAGATGGGGAAGAAAGGGTGGAATAAAACTGTGTCATGCCGTTGTCGCGTGACGGGAGGCAAAGGGCCTCGGCATGCTGAGCAAACAACGGGGAAATGCAGAGTGTGCTGTCTGTCGGGAGCAAGTCCATCCGAGAAGCCACACGCTCCCACTGTGCCCGCTCAGTCTGCGACGGGAACATCGGGAGGGTCAGCAAAAATCCTCCGACAAAAAGGCTCACACACACTATCCAGCCTGCAAGCAGGAGGCGACGACGCCTCCCATGTACGTCCTTCAGCTTGGGAAGAGCAAACACCACGAGGGGCGGAAGCCACTGATGCAGCACGTAACTCATAAAGGCGCCCGTGTGAAGGCCAAGGCGAAGCCAAAGCAGGAACAGGCACAATGCAGCAAGGCCGTAGACATCGCCGAAAACCTTTAAGCGTTGCTCTTTGCAAGCATTCACAAAAACCACAAAAAGAGGAAGATATAGGAATATGCTCCACAAAAGCTGCACAGCCAGGTGCCACCAATCGTGCAGACATAAGCGGCAAGGCGAAGCACGAGGAGGGGCTCCAGGCCGGTCATAAGCGTGAGCAAATAGCCCAAGCCCGGGAAGAGAAAGCCATAGACATAGAGCGACGTGCTACCAGGACCGCCGTAGAGTTCGCCGCCATGCAAGTGGAAAAGCTGAAGCACCGCATCGGCCTGTGCCCATTCGCGATACTCGTTGACCCAAGGCGAGACCATCCAGCCCACCGTCACGCAGAGATGGAGCAACACATAGGCAGCGACGAGGCACCAAAGGCCTCGTCGCACCACTATGTTCAGCTTTTCTGTCGTCATTATTCGTTCAGATAGCCCACCACGTTGCGCTCGATGCGCTCAGCAAGGCCTTCTGCAGGCTGTGGCACGAAGGTTTCGCCCGTGATCTGCTCATAGAGTTCCACGTAGCGCTGGCTGATGCCGTCCACAATGTCGGATGTCATCGCTGGCACCTGCTGTCCGGCCTTGCCCATGAAACCTTCGCTCATCAGCCATTCGCGCACAAATTCCTTCGAAAGCTGACGCTGCGGTTCGCCCTTGCGGAAACGCTCCTCATAGCCTTCGGCATAGAAGTAGCGCGACGAGTCGGGCGTATGGATTTCGTCCATCAGGACAATCTCCTTGCCGTCCGTGCCAAACTCATATTTCGTATCTACGAGTATCAGGCCGCGACGCACTGCTATCTCTGTGCCTCGGCGGAACAGGGCGAGGGCATACTTCTCCAGCTGGACATATTCCTCGGGCGTAGCCAGACCGCGTGCCAGAATCTCCTCGCGCGAGATGTCCTCGTCATGCAGGCCGAGTTCGGCCTTCGTCGTGGGCGTGATGATGGGTTCGGGGAAACGTTCGTTCTCGCGCATGCCTTCCGGAAGGCGAACGCCGCAAATCTCGCGTACGCCACTCTTGTAGGCTCGCCACGCACTGCCGCAAAGGTAGCCGCGGACTATCATCTCAAGGGGAAAACCCTTGAGGCGGCGCCCCACGGTCACCATCGGGTCGGGGGTAGCAAGCTTCCAGTTTGGACAAATGTCTGTCGTGGCATCCAAGAACTTGGCTGCAATCTGGTTCAGCACCTGCCCTTTGTAGGGGATGCCTTCGGGCAGTATCACGTCGAAGGCGGAAATGCGGTCGGTCACAACCATGACGAGACGTCCGTCGGCAAGGCTGTAGACGTCGCGCACCTTGCCATGGTACACGTCGAGCTGTGTGGGAAATCTGAAGTCGGTTTGGGTCAGAGCATTCATGGGATTGGGGGAGTATTAGTTATTTAATTGGCTGGTTGTTTGATTCATTTCTTTGTCTCTCGTAGGCTTCGACGATACGGGTGACAAGTTTGTGGCGCACGATGTCCTTCTTTGTCATCTCGATAAAGGCGATACCGGGGATGTCCTTGAGGATGCGGAGGGCTTCGATGAGGCCGCTCTTCTGCGTGGCGGGCAGGTCTATCTGCGTCATGTCGCCCGTGACGATCATCTTTGTATTCATGCCCATGCGAGTGAGGAACATCTTAATCTGTGCAGTCGTCGTGTTCTGTGCTTCGTCCAGGATGACAACGGCATCGTTCAGCGTGCGGCCTCGCATGAAGGCGAGCGGAGCTATCTGTATGACGTTTGTTGAGAGGTATTCCTGCAACTTCGTGGGCGGTATCATCTCTTCCAGAGCGTCGTAGAGGGGTTGCAGGTAGGGGTCTATCTTTTCCTTCATGTCGCCGGGCAGGAATCCGAGCTTCTCCCCGGCCTCCACGGCAGGACGGCTGAGAATGATTCGGCGCACTTCGCGGTTTTTCAGTGCGCGCACAGCCAGAGCGATGGCCGTGTAGGTCTTTCCGCTACCCGCCGGACCGACGGCAAACAGCAGGTCGTTGTCGACGTAGGCATCGACAAGCTTCCGCTGATTCTCCGAACGCGGACAGATGGGCTTTCCGCCCGTACTGTAGACAATGACACCTTCGGCAGCCTGCGAGGCGGGACGGTTGTGGCGCACGATGCCGAGGATATCTTCCTCGCCCAGCGTGTTGAAACGCACGCAGTGAGCTTCGATAGCCCGGAAAGTATCTTCAAAATCGGCCATTTCCTCCTCGCTGCCCATCACCTTTAGCACGTTGTCACGCCCTATGATGCGGAGCTTGGGACACAAGGCACGCAGCATGCGCAGATTGGCATTCCCCACACCATAGAACACGACGGGATCGGCCTCTTCAAGCACAAAATGTTTCTCTATCATAGTGTTGTTCTCGTTTTTCCAATTATCATAATGCTCATCGTGCTCCTATAGCTCAGCCTCGCGCAATGTCTTGTCGAGGGCTTCCTTATCGTCTGCTTGCAGCCATCTCACGTGTGGGTCGCGTCGATACCACGTCATCTGTTTCTTGGCATAGACACGCGTATTCTTTCTGATGCGGTCAAGGGCGAAAGGAAGTTCCCATTCCCCGTCGAGGACGCGGAAGAGTTCCTTGTAACCCACTGTGTTCAAGGCGTTAGCACCGCGATGGGGCGCCACACGCAGCAGTTCGTCCCACAATCCCTGCGCCATCATGGTGTCCACGCGGCGGTTGATGCGTTCGAAAAGTTCTGAGCGTTCGCGCATGAGAGCCAGCTTTACCACGCGGAAGGGTCGTTCGTGCACGTCGCGACGGCGGAAACTGCTGAAAGGGCGGCCTGTCTGGTAGATTACCTCAAGGGCATGCACCACGCGCTGGCGGTTTCTACGGTCCACTGCGGCATAGTAATCGGCATCAAGCATGCGAAGTTCCTCCGCCAATGCTTCCAACCCTTCCCGCTCCAGGCGGTCGTGCAGTTCTTGCCGCACCTCAGCCTCAATGGTGGGAATGTCATCGATGCCGTGGCAGACGGCATCGATGTAGAGCATGCTGCCGCCACTGAGCAGTACGACATCGCGCTCGCGAAATAGTTCGCGAAGCAGGACGAGCACATCGCGTTCATATTGCGCAGCACTATAATACGCGTCAAGCCCGAGCGTCCCCACAAAGTAGTGGTGTGCTTGGGCTTGTTCCTGCTCCGTAGGGGCTGCCGTCCCTATGGGGATGTCGCGGTATAGCTGGCGTGAGTCTGCATTGACGACGGGCGTGCAAAACCTTTTGGCAAGTTGCAAGGCCACTTGCGTCTTTCCCACTGCCGTGGGTCCGGTAAGCACGAGTAGGGTCTTCAATGCCTGTCGTCTCTTGTTAGGGTATGGCTATGGGAGACTTAGTAAAGCTCACTGCCGTCCATGATTTCAAATCCTTCAAGGTCGAGTTCGTCGTCGTTGAAGGAAGCACCTTCGCCGAAAATGTCGTCGGCGTCATCGTCGTCAGCTGCTCCGCCCTTCGTCGTAGCGGCTGCAGGCAGGGAGAAGTCGAGTTCGGCAATCTGCTGCGGCGGATTGCCGGCACTGCGCACTACCTCCGCCTTTTCCAAATGCTTGCCGGGAATGAGTTCACGCACGGTGAGATAGAACACGCGGTCGGAGAAGGGATCGAATACAAACTCGAAGTTCTGGCCTTCGTCCTCCACAAACTCGCTCAGGCGAGTGTCTCCCATTACGTAGCAGTCCTCGTCGGCACTACCTCCACCCATGTCCTCGCGCGTAATCTGCTGGCCACGTTCCCAGTCCTCGTTGTCCACGTAGAAACTCGTCATCTGGTCGTCGGGAAAGTCGCACGCATCAAGGATGGCCTTTGCAAGGTCCAGGAAGGTCGCTTCGCTGTCTATCTGCAGTTCGCGGAGAAAGCCCTCCACTTCATCGGATATGAATTTTATCTTGTATAGCATAGGATTCTTGTCACTTTATGATGCCACGTTTGGAGGCATGTATGAAGTCAAGGATATATTCTGTCTCTTTCGTCATCGGAACGTTTGCCTTTATGTCGGCGATCGCTTCGTCGCGTAGCTGCCCGCTGTTGTAGAGGATGCGGTAGGCGGCGTGGAAGTGGCCGATGAGGTCGGCGGAGAACCCGCGACGGCGAATCCCCACAAGGTTGATGCCGCAATAGGTGATGGGCTCACGTGCAGCAATGACGAAGGGGGGGATGTCCTGGCTCGTTCGCGAACCACCGCCCACCATCACGTATCCGCCCACGCGGCAGAACTGGTGGATCAGGACGTTGGCCGAGAGAATGGCATGGTCGTCAATGACCACTTCGCCAGCCAGCTTCGTAGAGTTGCCAATGATACAATCGCTGCCTATGATGCAGTCATGCCCGATATGCATGCCTTCCATCAGCAGGTTGTCGCTGCCCACGACGGTTTTTCCCTTTGCGGCCGTGCCACGGTTGATGGTCACGTTCTCACGGATGCGGTTGTTGTCGCCTATTTCGGCCGTAGTTTCTTCACCACGGAACTTCAGGTCCTGAGGTATGGCACTGATGACGGCACCGGGAAAGAAGGTGTTGCCGTTGCCGATGCGTGCACCATAGAGCAGCGTGACGCTGTTCATGAGGCGGTTGTTGTCGCCGAGCACCACATTTTTATCAATGTAGCAGAAGGGGCCTATCTCATTGCCGTCACCAAGCTGTGCGGCGGGATCTACGTATGCTAATGGGCTGATATTGTTCATTTTAATAATCGCGTGGGGTGTTGGGTTTGTAGGTTTTAGGTTTCTATGTTTGGGGTCGCTTCGATCAAAATTCTAAGAAATTATAAGTATGTTCTGAAAATTCGTTTTATCGTGTGGTACGCCCCATGTGAAGACTTCGATGCCTTGTGTTTCTCTTTTGCATCCTTTCTTTTCACTTCCTACACAGGTTGCTATCTGCACCTTTCCGTGCGAAGCTTTCTTACAATATTATTTATTCGTCTAATTTTGAGGCCGACAGGCCGACCAATTGTTTGTTTATTGTGGTTCGTCAATTGTTTAATGTTTCTCGCCTCCCGACTATCCCACCTCCCTCCCTTTTGGGGAGGGTCGAAATGGGGCTATCACTCGCCACTCGTCACTCGCTCCCTCAACATACGTGCCAGCTTGTTGTTGGCGGTATGTCCGGGGCGCAAGGCCGTGATGTGTCCGCGCAAGCGGCGTCCTACAAGTGCCATGTCGCCCACAATGTCGAGGAGTTTGTGGCGGGCGGGCTCATTGGGCCAGGCCAGCGGGCGCGCGTTGATGTAGCCCAGTTCGGCCGCATTGCGATGGGGCACGCCCAGTTTGTCGGCCAGGTAGTCCAGGCGTTCCTGCGTCACTTGATGCTCATAGATGACGATGGCGTTGTCAAGGTCGCCGCCCTTGATGAGTCCCATCTGGAGGAGAGGCTCTATCTCACGCACAAAGACAAAAGTACGCGCCTGTGCGATTTCCTCGTCAAAATCTTCCATGCGGTCAAGGCGTGCCGTCTGACTTTGTATGAAGCGTGAGGGAAACTCGATGGTGGCCTCTATGGAGAAGTCGGCTGCAGGCACCATGGTCAGGCGTGAGCCGCTCTGTTCGTCCATATAGTTCACAGGCTCGCCGAGCGTGAGGTAGCGGCGGGGCACGCCTTGGTTTTCCGTGCCCACCTGGCGTATGTACTGCATGAAGTAGCGGGAAGAACCGTCGAGGATGGGCATCTCGGGACCATCAATCTGCACAAGGCAGTTGTCGACGCCGGCCGCATAGAGTGCCGCCATGGCATGTTCGATGGTGCTGACACGCACGTCGCCTTTTGCCACCACCGTGCCGCGAGAAGTGTCCACCACATTTTCGGCCAGGGCTTCGATGATGGGACGCTCCGGCAGGTCAATGCGCTGCAGGCGCAGGCCGCTGTCGGCCGGTGCCGGGTGGAACGTGGCCGTGAGGTCAAGTCCCGTGTGGAGTCCCTTGCTCCTCAACGTAAAACTACTCCGTAGTGTATGTTGCATGCTTTCTTGTATTGTTTTCTTTTTAGGATTCCTCCTCCAGGCGGTTGACGGTGGCGGCCAGTTCCGGAAGGTTCTTGAAGACGGCTGTGCAGCGTGCAAACTTGCGCGCGTCCATGGCGGGCGATCCGATGATGACCTGCCCGGGCTTCTTGATGCTCCCGGCAATGCCTGCCTGTGCACCGCTCTGCGTGCGGTCGGCCACGGTGATGTGTCCTGCGATGCCTACCTGTCCGCCAAACATGCACCACTGTCCTATCTTCGCACTGCCAGCCACGCCCACCTGAGCAGACATCACGGTGTGGCTGCCTATCTCGCAGTTGTGGGCCACCTGCACGAGATTGTCCAGCTTCACGCCACTATGCACGATGGTCGAGCCCATGACGGCACGGTCCACGCAGGCGTTGGCTCCAATCTCCACGTCGTCCCCGATGATGGCGTTGCCGTTCTGGGGTATCTTCTCGTAGCCCTCTGCCGTGGGTGCAAAGCCGAAGCCGTCGGCTCCCACCACGCATCCGCTGTGTAGGATGCAACGGCATCCCACCTGGCAGTCGTGGTAGACGGAGACGTTGGGATATAGCGTCGTGTCGCTGCCGATGACAGCATTCTCCTCCACGACGACACCGGCATAGAGCTCCACGCGGTCGCCGATGCGCACATGGCTGCCCACGTAGGCATGAGGTCCCACGTAGACGTCGACACCCAGCTGGGCCGTAGGCTCCACGACGGCCGTAGGATGCACACCCTTGCGGCGCACCTTCCCCTGCCCGGCCATCTGCATCAAGCGGCCGAGGCATTCGCGGGCGTCGGCCACGCGGATGAGCGTCACCTTGACGGGAGCGGAGGGCTGGAAACTGTCATTAACAAGAACGACACCGCCCGCGAGCTGGTAGATATGAGCTTCGTAGCGAGTGTCGGAAAGAAAAGAGATGGCTCCGGGAGCACACTCTTCAATCTTTGCGAATGTATTGATGCGGGCATCAGGGTTTCCCTCAACCGTACCGCCGAGGAATTGTGCTATCTGACTGGCTGTAAAGTCCATTAAAACGTTGTTTTCGTTCCACTTAGGCACGTCCCGACGCGCAACATTCATCGTCACCAGGCGGTCACATGCCGTGATTGTGGCGCAAATATAGAAAAAACTTTCGGGAGCAAAGCGTTTTCCAATAGAAATCTTTGTGAGAAGCCCTAAAAAGACTATATACTCCCCTCTCGTCCTTTCGGGGAGAGAGGCAGGGGAAGAGAGGGGCTGATAACTAATTGAGAAGGGCGCTGCCTCACGGCTGCACCCTACTGTAGGAGAAATTGAGAAGGGCGCTGCCTCGCGGCTGCACCCTTCTCGATTTACTAAATTCATAAACTGGAGGGGAACACGCCTCACGGCGACTCCCCTTCCTTTTTTTCATTTTTCAAGAAGTGTTTGCATCCTTACTACGATTCGCCAAAATGACGCAGGGTAGTGATTGCAGATGCCGCAATTTTCCTTGTGCAGACACGTGGTTTTGTTGTTGTTCGCGAGAGGGATAGGCACAAAAAAAGCGCAAACCCAGACATATCCTGACCAGGTCTGCGACAACCTATACTAATATATGCTGAAGTCCACGCCTTATGAGCATAGCTTCAACTATTAGTATATCGGCTCGACTTTCCCTTTCGAGGTCGCAGTTCGGTCAGGAATTGAGCGTCTAAATATGTGATTGCCAGATTCGGGAGGGCGAGCCTCCGCGAATGTGACGCGACAAATTTACAAACATTTCCACAATATGCAAGACCCCAACACGGAAATGTTTACACCATAGCGGCGGTAGTACATAAAAATGACAGTGCAGTTTCCAAAATGGAGGGGAAACAGCCCCACCCCGACCAAAGGACAGCCCCACCCCGCCCCCCCCAAAAGGGAGGGAGGCGGGATAGTAGGGAGGCGAAAACAAGGGACGAGTAATCAGTAATTTATTTAACTTTCTCAAGTTCCTGACCCTGAAGTTTTGAGGCCGAAGGCCGACCTAAGGCAACATCCGGAACTTGAATTTCCTTTATTTCCTTCATTTCTTCGACAAGCGAAGCGGCAAAGCCGATGACTTCGACGAGCGAAGCGGCAAAGCCGATGACTGCGGGACAATAAGAGTACTATCCGCATGAGATACTAATAGTCCCACAGAAAGGGCAGAAAGAACTTCACGGGGGCGAGTAACTATAATTTCTGCTATTTCCTTCATTTCTGTGGGACAATAAAATACTATGCGCATGAGATAATAATGTCCCGCAGAAAGAGCAGAAATGGCAGAAAGGGCTGCGCCGAGGGGATGAAGATTTCCTTGATTTCCTTTATTTCTTTTATTTCCGTGGGACAATAAAATACTATCCGCATGAGATAATAATGTCCCGCAGAAAGAGCAGAAATAGTAGAAAGGGCTGCGCAGAGTGAGGGTAACATGATT
>JAFSQD010000046.1 GCA_017446765.1 Alloprevotella sp. | reverse complement strand
CGTCATGTCGCCCGTCGACAAGTTCATGCCCACCGACAAGGACAACGTATTCACCTCCTTTAAGTGGACGACGGTGGATCACATGATGTACTATCGCACCTTCCGCATCCTCTACGACCGCGAATGGGAAAACAACCTGCGTCTGCGCCTACAATTGCGCCACGAGACCGACGAACCCACAGCCGCCCTCTTCTATCAGCCCCTCGACGGCAAAGGATTTCCTACACTGGACGCGAACGCATGGAAAAAGGAACTCGTGACGGCCGACGCAATGCTATCCCTGGAATACCAGCCCGGAGCACGATGGATCAACACCAAGCAGCGACGCTACCGTCCCAACTGGGACAACCCCATCTACACCCTCTCCCACACCATCGGCGTGCGCGGCGTGCTGGGAAGCGACTACACCTACCACCTGACCGAGGCCGGCATCTTCAAGCGCTTCTGGCTGCGCTCGTGGGGAAAAGTGGACACTCAGCTCAAACTGGGGGCGCAATGGAGCCGCGTACCCTACCCACTGCTCATCATGCCAGCCGCCAACCTCTCCTATATCCTCGAGGAAAACACCTTTAGCCTCATAGACAACATGGAGTTTCTCAATGACAGATACGCCTCCCTCATGCTCAGTTGGGATATGAATGGAAAGATTTTCAACCGCATCCCACTGATAAAAAAACTCAAATGGCGCGAATATATTGGCTGCAACGTACTCTGGGGCACACTGACCGACAAAAACAATCCCTTCCTCGAGGCAAATGCAGCCGACAGCCGCTTATTCTACTTCCCCGGCCATTTTGACGAGGCAGGAAACTACACTTTCCAAAGCGGCACGATGGAGGCAAAGAAACCCTACGTAGAAGTCTTTGCAGGCATACACAACATATTCAAGATTTTGCACCTCGAATATGTCCGCCGACTGACTTATACCGAGAACATACCCGAAAGCCATCGGTGGGGCATCCGTGGCATGCTACGCATCACCTTCTGACATTTTTCTTTGTCCGCACACATATATTATAGCGGGAAAGGTGGCTTTCTTCCCGAAAATGTTTGTATTTTTGCAGCCAAATTTAATATACATACGCGTATACACATCACCTATGAAACAATACAATCTCATCAACAACGTCACGGGATGGGTTGTCTTCCTCGTCGCGGCAGTCACATACTGCCTCACGGTGGAGCCCTCAGCCAGTTTCTGGGACTGTCCCGAGTTTACAACCACAGCCGCGAAGCTGGAAGTGGGGCACCCGCCCGGAGCCCCCTTCTTCATGCTCACAGGTAATCTTTTCACCCAGCTGACCGGCGACCCCACACAGGCTGCCTTCATGGTCAACATCATGTCGGCACTGCTCTCTGCGCTGTGCATCCTCTTCCTCTTCTGGACCATCACGCACCTCGCACGCATGCTCATGACGGAGGACGGGCGCATCACAACCCTCGAGCAGACCATCATCGTCATGGCTGCCGGCGCAACAGGTGCCTTGGCCTATACCTGGAGCGACACCTTCTGGTTTTCGGCAGTCGAGAGTGAGGTATATGCTTATTCCTCCATGTTCACGGCACTCGTCTTCTGGCTCATCCTGAAATGGGAAAACCATGCCGACGAACCGCGCAGCGACCGATACCTGGTGCTCATCTTCTATCTGACAGGCCTCAGCGTAGGTGTTCACCTGCTGAACCTCCTCTGCCTGCCCGCTATTGCCCTCGTCTACTGCTACAAGCGCTATCCCAACGTAAAGCTGAAAGGTTCGCTCGTAGCCCTTGGCGTCGGCATCCTGCTTATTGCAGCTGTGCTCTACGGTCTCGTGCCCGGCATCGTAAAGGTGGGGGGATGGTTTGAACTCTTCTTCGTCAACTGGATGGAGATGCCTTTCAACACAGGCATGATTGTCTATATTCTCCTGCTGATTGGCATCGTGGTAGCTGCAATCTGGAGCACGACCACCAAAAACCGCACCCGCACGAATATCCTCTATACACTTTCAGTTGCTCTGCTGGGTATTCCGTTCTTCGGGAAAGGGACTGCCTCCATCATCTTTGGTATCATCTTGATTGCCATCTTGGGCTACGCACTCACCTACAAGCGCGGCAACGGAGAGTTTCTCCTGCGCAAACGTTTCCTCAACACTTCCCTGCTCTGCATGCTGATGCTGATGATTGGCTACAGCACATACGCCATCATCGTCATACGCTCCGAGGCAAACCCGCCCATGGACCAGAACTCGCCAGAGGATATATTCTCACTTGGCTCCTACCTGAACCGCGAGCAGTACGGATCGGCTCCGCTGTTCATGGGACAGGCATACACGTCACAACCCATCGGCACAAAGACGCGCGAAGTGTGGCACCGCGTGGAAAAGACAAAACAGGGGGAAGCCGACCGCTACGAACCCGTTGAGGAAGTCGATGCCTTGGAATTTCCCTCTAAACTGACCATGCTTTTCCCCCGTATGCATTCTGGAGCACACGCCCAGGCCTACAACGACTGGCTGGGAGGCATTGAGACGAAAAGCGTTCCCTTCGAGTACGAGGGCGAGACATACTATGGCGAGATGCCTTCACAGATTGACAACATCCGCTTCTTCCTCTCCTACCAGGTCAACTTCATGTACTGGCGCTACTTCATGTGGAACTTTGCAGGACGCCAAAATGGTCTGCAAAGCAACGGAGAGCGCGAACACGGAAACTGGATTACGGGCATTCCCTTCATAGACAACATGGCCTATGGCGACCAGAGCCTCCTTCCCGACGAGCTCCGCGAAGACAAGGGACGCAACGTCTTCTACTGTCTCCCCCTCCTGCTCGGCCTGCTCGGCCTTTTCTGGCAAGCCTTCCGGGGCGAGCGCGGCGTCAGACAGTTCTGGGTGGTATTCTTCCTTTTCTTCATGACGGGACTGGCCATCGTGCTCTACCTCAACCAGACTCCACAGCAGCCGCGTGAACGAGACTACGCCTACGCAGGTTCGTTCTATGCCTTCAGCATCTGGATAGGTCTTGGCGTCATCGCCTTGGCCAACCTGCTCAAACGAATCAAGCCCCTTGCCGGCATGCCGGCCACTGCACTTGCCAGCCTACTCGGCATTCTCGTTCCACTGCAAATGGTCAGCCAGACCTGGGACGACCACGACCGAAGCGGACGCTATGCTTGCCGCGACTTCGGTCTCAACTATCTCAACACGATGCCCGAGACGCTGAAGGACGGCACACCTGCCAACCCCATCATCTATTCCAATGGTGACAACGATACCTTCCCTCTATGGTACAATCAGGAGACAGAAGGGAAACGCACGGATGCACGCGTCTGCAACCTTGAGTATCTGAACACGGAATGGTACACCGACCAGATGGTGCGCCCTGCCTACGATTCGCCGGCACTGCCCATCGCATGGGAGCGTTACCAATATGTGGACGACGGAAAGCATAGTTTCTACCGCATACGCGACGAAAAGGCGGCACTCAATAAGCTCAAGGAGCAGAACCCCAGCCAAGATCCTTACGAGCTCCGCTATATCATGGACAACTACGTACGCACGAAGGGGTATTTCCCCACCGACTCTGTCGTAGTACACGTCAACCGCAAAAATGTCATCAACCAAGGCATCACCATCCCCGACAGCACCGAAATACCCGAACAGATTTCTCTCTCGTTGACATGGGCAAAGGGACGCGGCGGCCTCACCCGCAGCCAAATCATGATCTACGAGATACTGGCACGCAACGACTGGAAACGTCCCATCTACATGTCGGCCACTTTGGGCTACAGCAACTATGCCGGACTGCAGGACTTTCTGGCACTTGAAGGACTTGCCTACCGCATCACGCCCTTCAAGCGAGGCTATGGATTCATTGACAGCGAGAAGATGTTTGACAACATGGTGAACCGCTTTGCCTATGGAAACGTAGCACAAGCCGGCATCTACCTTGACGAGACCAACATGCGCATGTGCCTGACCCACCGCAACATGTTCACATTGCTGGCACAGCAACTGCTACGCGAAGGCAAGAAGGACAAGGCTCTGCAGGTGCTGCGAAAGAGTGCCAAGGTGCTTCCGCCCACCACCGTGCCCTACGAGATGGTCGACACCGACCTGGCCAACCTGTGGTATATGGCCGGCGACAAGAAGCAGGCGTGCGCCATCGCGAAAGTTGCAGCCCGCCAGAACGAACAGTATCTGCGTTGGCTCAACAGCCTCGGCTACGAGACCGTTGAGAACTATGCCAACACATGCGCCAAATCCGTCCGAGCCATCTATCAGGCCACAGCCATCCTGCACGATAGCAACGACCCTGAGGCTGCAGCATGGGAGAAACGTCTGCAAGCGCTCCAAAGCACGCATTCGGGAAATCTCGGGTTCCAGATGTTGCAACAGCAGATGATGCAAATGGATGCCGAAGAGGACTGATGCTGATCGAACAACCTTCAAAATTCCTGCGCTGGCTCTATCCGCGCGCCCTATGGCGCATGGACAGTGGCCGGCGCACGGTCTTTCTCACCTTTGACGACGGACCTATTCCCGAAGTGACGCCTTGGGTGCTCGACATCCTTCGTCACTACGAGGTCAAGGCCACCTTTTTTATGGTGGGCGACAACGTAAGGAAACATCCAGATGTCTACGAGAAGGTTTGTCAGGCCGGCCACAGGGTGGGCAACCATACCTTCAACCACCTCGGCTCGCTGCGCCACACGCAAAAGGAGTACATGGACAACATTGCCAAGGCCGATGCCCTCCTACACACCGACCTGTTCCGTCCGCCTCACGGATGGATGCGCCCAAGCGTCTACAGAGTAGCCTGCCGCAAGTATCGCGTCGTGATGTGGGATGTCGTCACCCGAGACTATTCCCGCGTTCTCACCGACGACGATGTCTTTAGGAACGTCTGCCGCTATACTCGCAACGGTAGCATCATCACCTTCCACGATTCGCTGAAGAGTCACGAGAAACTGATTACGGCACTGCCCCGAAGCATCGAATGGCTCCGCGAACAAGGCTACGGATTCGACACACTCTGAAACGCCACTTATCCTGACTACAGACCCCCACACAACGACTGTAGATCGG
>JAFSQD010000045.1 GCA_017446765.1 Alloprevotella sp. | reverse complement strand
TAGGTGCCGTATAAGATGCTCCCATGAGGCAACGAGGGATGGTTTGAGGCACTCAAAATGGCGTTCGCGCCAGCTCAAGTGCATGGTGGCGACGCGCTAAGCGTAGTTTTCTTGATGAACTACTGCTACCTACTGCTACCCACATAATGCTCGCAACGCACTGAAGATTAATCATATGTAAGTGGCAGGTAGCAGAGGTGGCAGTTTTTTCAAAAAAAAAAGATTTTCAATATACATGCTAGGCGTACCCTGTGCGCAGCATGGGCTATGTGCTTGCTGACCTTTCAGGCCGCTCCCCGAATAGAGGGCGTTCAAAACCCGCAAACCTTGAATCATGAGCTCACTTTCTATAGGTATGCTCTATAGAATGGGCTTCAGACGATATGTGGATTATCTTTTAGCAAAAAAGGTAAAAGGTAAACGACCTATAAAAACGGGAGCTACCCAAGTGGCAGCTCCCGTCATTCATTGAAAGGTTTTTCACTGTGCCATAGTGGCGCAGTCACTTATTTCCACGGCGATGAAGTCTCTTGTTTCTCATCGTCGCCCCAAATACCGCCAGTGTTGGTGCTGCGGCGGCGAGATCCTGCCGGGGTACCCGGCTCGGAAGCGGGTGAGATAAAGTCGTACATCATCGGCCCTCCCGTCAGCTGTATGATGCTGATCTCGGGCGATTCATATTGCTTTTTCATTGTCGTATAATCTTTTTATTCGTGATTATTTAACGACCTTCTTCACCGTACCGTCCTTGAACTTCACGAGATAGGCACCCTTGCTGGGTTTCTCTATCTTCATGCCCTTTAGGTCGTAGTAGCAGTCTATGGTCTTCACTTCGAGATTGTCCGTTATGCCAGTTACATTGGGATCATCTGTGAAGACGAAGGTAGGAGCATAGTAGGCACCCCCGCCCTTCTGCGTAGTCTTGATGTACCAGCGATAGGGACCTACGTTGATATTATAACTACCAGGCCAGCCCATTTGTCCGTAGTAGTCCACGTAGAAGAAGTGCTCGGAAGATTTGTCACTGAGCTCCGTGGTCTCGTACGTACCATAGAAGTCGTAGTTGTGTGCTGTCGTGGAGTTGTTCAAGCGAACGTCCGTCGCAGGAGCATGGAGTGTATTCTCAAGGGTGAAGATGAACTCTCCGGTTCCTCCCTTGGTCTTGAACACATAGGGTCTGTTGGCAGTGAGAACATCGTCTGCGGCCATCGGGAAGAGGTAAACCCAAATACGCGTTGTGTTCTCTACCTCGTTGCCGCCCTCTGCGTTCGCAATCAGGTTGATACGATAGAAATCGAACTGGTCAAGGTCATCTGATGTCAGCCTGTAGTCAGCGGGCACATACCAAGCGCAGTATGTATTCGCATTAGGAACGTTACGTTGGTACGTCACAGAGTTAACCACGACATCCTGCGTGAGCGTCTGGCCGACGCATGCCTCGTAGGATTGGCCGTCGATGAGTACAATGTCCTTGTCGGCCCAAATTGCGGCGAAGGTGGCAACAGTATACTTCCCACTGGCCTGATCGTACTTGGGCTGATAGCCGTCGGCGCAGAATTCTGCGGGCACTTCGCTGCTGAACAGTCCGCCGGAAACGCTGAAGGTAGCGTCGCTCTGGTAAGTGCCTGCCTGCTTGAAGAGAGCCACAGCATTGAAACTCTGCACCTCTCCGCCTGTGATGACGACTGACATGGGACCGTACTGGCTGTAGGTGGGCGACATGGAGATGCCGGCACCCGTCATTTCAGTTCCATTGTTGTTGACACTGGGAGTGGTGTTTTCTTCACCATCAGCATAGATGATGCCACCGGTCATGTTCAGCGTACCGCGCTTCACGGCGATACCCGTAGCACCCATGATTTCAGCACCTTCCAGCACGTTGACCGTAGCGTTACCGTTAAGGGCCACACCGGCATCGGTGGAGGAAGTCACCTCGCCCGTGATGTTCACCACGTTGTGCATGTCACCGCTGATGTTTTTGCCAAGGTTACCGGACACGAAGACAGCACCATTTTTGCCGTCACCTCCCGTTAGCACTCTACCATTGATGTTCACCACGGCACCGTAACCATTGGTAGAAGCCGTAGCACCGAACATGCATACGCCATATACATCAGCAGTAACTTTCACATTGCTGTCAATGGTCAGCACGCAGTAGTTCGTGGCAGTGGGATCGGAAGAACCATAGACGTTCAACGCCTGCTTGTTGCCGCCCTCCACAAAGCCGTTTGTGAGAGTCAGGCTACCGCTCTTCAGGTTTGTGCGTCCCGTGAGTGTGTTGGCTCCCAGGTCGAGGGTGACTGCCTTACCGGCAAGTTCCACGTTCAGAGGTTCGGAAAGCGTCACGTCGATCAGCATCGTGATGGTCTGGCCGTCAGCCACAGCTGCAAAGGCATCGGCAAGGGATGCGTATTCCGTCTCGCCGATCTGTGCCACGGCACCTACTACAGAGAGTTCAAAGTCGCTGAAGTGGGTGATGCCGCTGACGGTGACCTTACCATCTATTACGGTAGAATAGAAGGTCTCGTCCTCATAGCCTTCACTCTTGTGAACGACCTTGATGGTAGCTCCATTGCTGAAGTGTCCAGTCACGTCGAGCACGAAGGTGAACGTGGCATTCGGTGCCAAGTCATCGTTCGTCAGCTCAACGTTTGTAGGAGTGCCGTTGTTGACGGTGATGATGGCCTCGGGGTGCACCTCGAAGGTCACGGTCTCATCGCTCACGACGGGCTCTGCTGCCTTCACGATGAGCTGCACATCGATATCGTCTTCTGTGTTGGCAGCGACAACGGCCTTCGTTACGACCTCATCCATCTTGAAGTCTGAAAGCTTCACATCCTCGCCTACATTATTCTCTTCCACCACAGCGACGAATACCGTCTGGTTGGTTCCAACCTCATGCTGCACATCGTCCTCATCGGTCACGACGGTAGTAGCCTTATACTCAGCAGCCGTCTCCGTAGCACCTTCCTGAGGAGTCAGGTCGGTCACCGTCACAGGACCCACCTTCCAGACATTCTCAGCTTCTACCAGAGCAGCTGCGTAGCCGGCAGCTACATATTCAGAAGGATCTACAGAGAATGTACCGCCGGTAATAAAGCCACCAATGATACCGTTTTTATAAGCATTACACAGAAGCTCTCCATTAAATTCACCTCCACTAATCGAATAGTTTACGGATTTAAAAGAGGCGCCAAAAGAATAGTCATACCATGCACGATTCCTGCCACTGATTTCACCGCCAGTGACATTTAGTGTGGCCAAAGGCTTGATTGAACTACTACTTTGTGGAAGTTGTGTCCATATACCAGTAGAGCCAGAAGTCACAATATGTCCCCCTGAAACATTTACAACATTCTGCTTAGTAGTGCTATTGCAGAACATGCGGACTACACACGAAACAGCAGTGAGTTTTCCACCCTCCACATTAAGGACTACATCCTTATTTGAAGTTTGGTTGTCTACCGCATATGTAGCGGAACCGTGACTCACATTTTCAAAATAACCACTCTTGATAACCAGTGTTCCCTGGTTTGTTACCAAGTTGCTGGCATAGCTGCCCGAATAGTTATCAGAACCATCATGTATCCATATAGGATCTGCACCAGAAATCATTTTACCTGTACCTGTTCCGTCACAATTCGTATCTGTATTGTCTTGGATGGTCAGAGTACCTCTATTCGTAATCAAGGCAGAACTTGATCCTGAAGAACAACTACCTACAACCTGATGTCCGTTCAACTCAAGAACAACATTCATATTGTTCGCAATGGTCAATGCTGAACCAGATACATTAATAACCTCGTCAGCAATCATCGTGATGGTCGTCTGCGTACCGTCCGTGGGAACAGCGGCAATAGCCTCGGCCAGCGAAGCATACTTCGTTTCACCAATCTGTGCTACGGAAGCCTTCTGAACGGTGAAGGTACCATCACCGTTGTCAACGGCCTCGTAGCCGCTTGTTACATAAACAGCGGGAGATACTTTATATGTACCGCCTGTAACGATCAGAGAATTGGCACGAAGTTCCGTGTTCGCCATTTCCGTGAAGGAGATTTCCTTAATATTACCGCCAGTGATATTGATGCTGACGTTCTCATACTGAGCATCGGAGAAACGGTCTTCCACGCCGCCATCGTTGGCTGCGCTCCAAGCGTTCACCTTACCATTGATTGTACCGCCGGTGATATTAAGCTCACCCTTGCCTAAATAAACGTTGGGCATATGCATCACAATCACACGGCCACTGGCCTTGTCTGAATTAAGGACACCACCATTTATCACAACCTTATTGAGATTCGTGGTGGAATTGAGGAACATGCGGACTGCATCTGTATAGCTGTTGTAGAGCTTACCGCCGTTCATTGTAAAGACGGGCGTATACAAATTGCCGTTGGTGACGTTGTCCACCGTGTAGGCTGCGTAGCCGCCAGATGTGGTATTCTCCACGTAGCCGCTCTCAATCGTCAGGTTGCCATGGTTGATAATCGTATTGCTGGCATACCCAGGAACAGAAGACTGGTCGGGAGTAGCATTCTGGTAGCTAATTTTACCCGTGCCCGTTCCGTCTTTATTCGTGTCTGTGTTGTCCTGAATAACCAATGTTCCTTTGTTGGTAATTAAGGCAGTAGTGCCACTCTGGGAAAGAGCTTCTGAAACGACATGTCCTGCGAGTTCCAAAACAATGTTCTGGTTGGCAGCAACTGTCAGACCAGCCGCAATAGCCTCGTCAGCAAGCATTGTGATGGTCGTCTGCGTACCGTCCGTGGGAACAGCGGCAATAGCCTCGGCCAGCGAAGCATATATGTTATCACCAATCTGTGCCACGGCAGCCTTCTGAACGGTGAAAGTACCATCACCGTTGTCTGCGGGTGCATAACCATCGGCACAGTACTCTGCAGGAACGGAGAGGTCATAGACACCGCCCGAGATTTCGTAGGGCTTAGCATAGCTTGTCCAAGAAGTAGCGGCATAATCATAAGCCAGACCGAACGAGTTGTTACCTTTGAAGTCAAACGTACCATTGGAGATGGTCACCATGGGGGCTGTAGGCTCGCCAAAAGTCTCTGCATACTCGGAGGCATATTTTCTCACCCAAATCCGAGTGTTGGAGAAATCGCCCCCGCTGATGTTGAGCAACGTGTTGAAGGGATGGCGAATCTTCATGTCTATGAGACCGTTCACCGTTCCGCCTGTGACATTGATTTTCGTATCGACGTTACTGCCTGTGTAGTTGGTCAGGTCTTTATCCTTAGTATATAAATATGTATCCACAAAGATACCTGCTGCGTCAATCGTACCGCCAGAAATATTTACGTAGTTCTTGGACTGTACGGCATTGGCAGAGGTATTTTGGTAGACGCGCAGGGCAGCATCACCCTTGGGTGCGCTCACGCGTCCGCCTGCCACATTAAAGGTTGAGATCACGTCGTTTGCCCAAGCATTGGAAGAGTTCACCACAGCATACGCCATGCCGCCAGCGGTCGTATTCTCTACCAAGCCTTTGGTCAGCGTGAGCGTACCACCAAGGTTGTAGATTGTTACGCGCTCATTGGCGTAGTCGGTCTTCGAGGACTGGAAGGAAATCTTTCCTTCGGCATCCTGGGAGTTGTCCGTGATCTCGAGCGTTCCATTATTGGTGAAGAAGTAGAAGGCATTGGCATCGCTGCTACCGGAAACAGTCTTGCCGTTCAGGTCAAGAACGATGTTCATTCCAGCAGATACTGTCAATTTACCTTCTTTTTCTAGCGTCTCGTCAGCAAGCATCGTGATGGTCGTCTGCGTACCGTTCGTGGGAACATCGGCAATAGCCTCGGCCAGCGTTGCATACGTCGTAGAACCAATCTGTGCTACGGCAGCCCTCTGAACGGTGAAGGTACCATCACCGTTGTCAACGGCCTCGTAGCCGGCAGCTACGCATGTAGAAGGATCTACAGAGAATGTACCACCATAGACAGAAAGACCTTGACTGGCCTCACCTGCCACAGCGTGAATTGCACCATTATAGGTACCGCTGTTCACACTAATGAGAGCACCGTGTTCTCCATCACCATAAATCGCTAGGTAATCGCTTGTGACAGTACAGCCACTTACTGTTGCTGTGGATGCACCTGGTTGTAGATCTTCTGCAGAGTTTGCTGCAATACCTGCAGCTTTATCTCCTGCAGCAGTAATCTCACATCCGTCAATTGTAATAGGTCCCTGACCTTGCAACTCAATGCCTGCCGAAATAGAATTAGTCATTTCGCAAACAACTCCCTCAATCGTGGTATTCGTGATAGAACCCGTTGCATCGTTAACTACGCAGATACCTTTGGTAAAGTCACTTTCGTCTGTTTCCTTTGCACAATCAATGTAGCAATTTGATATTTCAAATTCACCACCATTGATATGGATACCCTCGCAATTGATATTACTGATATAGACATTATCCAGAACCACTTTCTTATTATTTGTTCCGATGAAGACTGGAGCATGTCCCATTTTGGATTCTATATCATTGCCAAATCCATCAAAACCCACATTGGAGATCGTTACAGTACCAGTAGTACAATTAACAAACAAGTCATTAAAACCAGAGTTATCACCTGTACCACTAATCACATACAGTGGCGTGCCATCGTCATCGGTAGCACCCGTAATTGTTATAGACTTTGTAATTTCAATCTCTTGTCCAGATGTCAAGGATTCGAAATCATTATCAATCAACTCAATGACATCACCACTCTGGGCAGCTGCTACGGCTTCGGCCAGCGAAGCATACGTCTCAGAACCAATCTGTGCTACGGCAGCACTCCCTACCGTCCACGGATAGGCCTCCATAGTGTTTGCGTCTGTGTTTGCAACAACTTCCTTGCCTGCGGGGTAGGCAATTCTGCCATCGGTGGGCAGCTCTAAACTAAACACACCGCCGCTTACGAGGTAGGGTTGCTCATAGCTTGTCCACGACGTGCCACTCCCTGTTTTCAGAGAGAACTTATCTTCATTACCGCTTGCAAAACTGAACTGACCGCCACTGATGGTAAATACCGGAGACGTTGGCTCTGGTGTTTCAGAGGCCCATTCGCCAGCCGCCTTGCGAACCCTGAATTTTGAATCCACAAATGTACCACCTGTGATGGCGAGGCTCGTATGGAAGGTATGACGGAGTTTCATGTCTATCAAACCATGAATCTCACCGCCACTGATGGTGACGTTCGTACTGATACCTTCACCCGTGGTGTTAACTTTGGGCTGATATATATAATTATCAAGGAATATACCTGTATCCAGTATCCTACCACCGGAGATAGTCACTGTGTTGTGGGAGAACGGTGTGGTAGTATCTGCGCTGTTCTGGTAAACACGCAGAGCTTGGTCACCATTCGGGCAAGTGAGCGTGCCACCGTTCATATTGAATACGGTTTCCTTGTCGTCACCAACGCCCCATGCATTGGAACTCGTAGTGACAGCATAGCTTGCGCCACCTAAAGTGGTGTTAGCAACCGTACCTTCGGTGAGGGTAAGGTTGCCTGCATTGTAAATGGTGCACGTTTCCTTGCTATAACCAGTATCAGGAGTCGTGTTCACATACGTAATCCTACCCGTCCCACCTTGGCTACTATCCGTAATCTCCAAGGTGCCTTTGTTTGTAAACAGGTAAGCATGATCTGTCTTTGTCGCTACTGTACCACTTACCGTGTGTCCAGCAAGGTCAATGACAATGCTTTGGTTCTTAGCCACCGTAACGCCCGATGCCAACACGTGGTCAGCAAGCATCGTGATGGTCGTCGACGTACCGTTCGCGGGAACATCGGCAATAGCCTCGGCCAGCGAAGAATACGTCGTAGAACCAATCTGTGCTACATCGTCAGCATAGGACGGGGCAAAAGATAGCCACGTGACTAACAACATAGCCATGTAGAAGATTCTGTTCATGTGTTAAGTGTTAAGTATTAATAATGAATGATTAAATAATTTGCTTTTTATAATCGCTGAGGCGCATCGCGGAACGTCATAATAACGCTAAAGAGTAGCACGCCATTTTCTTAAAAGGCACTCATTCTGTGGCAAATACATAACCTTTCCCTTAAAGCATCGAGCATGTTCGCTTTTACCCCCCCCATATTTAACATTATTTAACTACCTAAGAGGTATGACGCCCTTAGGGGATGCTCACGGTTCCAACCTACACAAAAACAAGTAATAAAGCGAGGTGACTGGACTTTGTCATATATTTGTAATGATATCCCCCATTCACTGCTAACGGAGGCGGATGATATTTTCTTGTCATAGTAGCGAAAAGAGAGGCACACAAATGAGGGCAGACAGGCGGGGCAAAACGGCAAACGCCAGGGGGTAGAGGTAAAAAAGGCGGGAGGGAGCAGGAATATGTCGGGAGAAAAGCCTAAATTCGCCCCGCAAAACAAAGACATCAGCATGAGAAAACTGCTTTCGCTCCCACCCAACGTGGCGGGAAAATTCCATGATGTGACGGGACTGTCCCCAGAAGAGTATTTCTGCACCTCCGACCCCGTGGGCCACAAACTCGGCAGTGGCGGCGGCACGGCATGGATCCTTAAGGCCGAGGCCAAGGCAAGCGGCAAAAAATCTGGCGAAAAACGCATCGTCATTCATGGCGGCGGACAAAGCCGCCGCCTCCCAGCCTACGCCCCAAGCGGAAAACTCCTGACGCCGGTGCCCGTGTACCGCTGGGCACGAGGACAGAAGATTGACCAAAACCTACTGGCGCTCCAACTTCCGCTCTACGAAGCCATCATGGAGCAAGCACCCGAGAGCCTGACAACGATGGTGGCAAGCGGCGACGTGCTGCTGCGCGCTACAGAACCCTTGCAGGACATACCCGATGCCGACGTGGTGTGCTACGGTCTGTGGGCCTCGCCGGAACAGATTTCCCACCACGGTGTCTTCATGATGCGGCGCGACAATCCCAACGTGCTCGACTTCATGCTGCAAAAACCCTCGGCGGAGGAACAGGCTGCATGGATGCAGACGCACTATGCTTTGATCGACGTGGGCGTGTGCCTCCTTAGCGAGCGGGCGATTGCCCTGCTGCGCAGCAAGGCTACCTCGTCCGACGGCACGTTCCGATACTACGACCTCTACAGCGACTTCGGACGCGCCCTTGGCAAGCATCCCTCAAAGCCCGACGACGACATAAGCCACAGACTGAGCGTAGCCATACTGCCCCTGCCGGGCGGCGAGTTCTACCATTTCGGCACTGGGCCGGAGATGCTCCGCTCGGCAATGGAACTGCAAAACCTTGTCAAGGACCAGCGACTCATCATCCAGCGCGGCGTGAAAAAGCAAAGCAGCGTCTTCACGCAAAACAGCGTCATCCCCAACCGCTTCACGGCGGAGCAGGAATACATCTGGGTGGAAAACTGCCACCTGAGCGACGACTGGCACCTGACGCGCCGAAACATCGTGACGGGTGTACCCGAGAACGACTGGAAGGTAACACTCGAAGAAGGGATATGCGTTGACGTCGTGCCCGTAGGCGAACACGCCTATGCCCTGCGCCCCTACGGATACGACGATACGTTCCGAGGACTGCTGGGCGACGACGGTACCCGCTTCATGGGGAAGCCGCTCGCAGGTTGGGATCTGGCATCCCTGGGCGGTGCCGACTGCGACATTCAGGCGGCGCGCCTCTTCCCCGTCTGCGAGAGCATCGACGAACTGGGAAAACTGCTCCACTGGATGCTGACAGGGGAAGGCAACGCCACACTATATTATAATTGTTCGCGCATGAGTGCGGACGAGATATCCGAAAAAGCCAACCTCGGACGTCTCTTTGCCCAGCGACGGCGGCTTCTGGCCACAAACCTGCCCGCACTTGCCGCCAACTGGCAGAAGAGCGTGTTCTACCAACTGGACCTACACGATGCGGCTGAGAAGTTCAAGGCCGCCCGCCTGCCCCTGCCCACTACGCTTCCCGACGAGGCACCGCTGATGACGCGCATCCACGATGCCATGTTCCGCCACGAAGCCACGGACGGCAAGGACGAATGGGAGGCACGCGCCTTTGCGCTACTGAGAGAGGGCTTGACAAGCGACGTGCTTTGCCACACGGCGAGCCCCCGCCGCACGACACAGGACGACCAGATTGTGTGGGGACGCAGTGCGGTGCGCATTGACCTGGCCGGCGGATGGACCGACACCCCACCCTACTGCCTCTTGAACGGCGGCGACGTGGTGAACGTGGCCATCAACCTGAACGGGCAGCAGCCCCTGCAGGTCTACGTGAAACCATGCAAGGAACCTTTCATCATCTGCCGTTCGATAGACCTGGGAGCCATCGAACGCATAGAGACCTACGAGGAAATGGCGCAATACTCAAAGGTAGGCTCGCCCTTCTCCATCCCCAAGGCTGCACTGACGCTATGCGGTTTTCTGCCGGGATTTGCCACAGAGCGCTTCGACACGCTGCGCCATCAACTGGAAGCCTTCGGCTGTGGCATAGAAATCACGCTCCTGGCAGCCATACCCACAGGGAGCGGGCTGGGCACGAGTAGCGTCCTGGCCGCCACGGTGCTGGCGACGTTGGCCGACTTCTGTGGGCTGGCATGGGACAAGAGCGAAGTGTGCCGCCGCACATTGGTGCTGGAACAACTGTTGACGACGGGAGGGGGCTGGCAGGACCAGTACGGCGGTATCCTTCCGGGAATGAAGCTACTACAGTCGGAACCCGGATTCGCCCAAAACGTGACGGCACGCTACCTGCCCGACACGCTCTTCACCGACCCCACGCTACGCGCCTGCCACCTGCTCTACTACACAGGCATCACGCGCACGGCAAAGCACATCCTGGCCGAAATCGTACGCGGCATGTTCCTCAACCGCACCGAGCACCTTGAAACACTCAGTGACATGCAGCAGCACGCACGTACCATGGCAGAGGCCATACAACGGTGCAACTTCGAACATTATGGACGCCTCGTGCGTCGCACATGGATGCAAAACCAGCGTCTCGACAGCGGCACCAACCCGCCAGCCGTGGCCGCGCTGTGCCAGAGCATTGACGACCTGTGCCTGGGCTACAAGCTCCCAGGGGCAGGCGGCGGCGGTTTCCTCTATATGGTGGCCAAAGACCCTGAAGCCGCCTTACGCATACGCCGCATGCTGACGGAACATCCTGCCAACCCACGCGCTCGCTTCGTAGAACTCAGCACATCGCATACCGGACTGGAAATCAGTCGCTCGTAAGCCCTCGAAACATATTGAATGTTACAACTATCGTTTCCCATTTGATGTGTTCTCACCGTTATTTTATATCTTTGCGCATCGCCCCTCCCCGCAGAGAATCCTCTTTATCCCTTGGAGTCGTATTGGCAATATATAAAACGGAATTAGAATCTGGCAATTAATATTCCTTGATTTAATAACCACAATAACCATCCCAACAAACAACAAGATTTTGGGGTGGATGCCCAACAAACTGAAAGAGATGCTTCCTTCTATGTGCGGACTTGAAAAATGAAATGTTGGAAATGGACTAAGATTAACCTGATGGAGCGTGAATCACTTATCCCCATAATGTCCATAGGCAGAGACGACATCCACATGCACTTCAGTATCGAATATTTCATAGACGAGCCTGTGCTTCTTGAAGATGCGTCTGCTCCACTGCCCAGCACGGTCAGCGGAGAGAGGTTCGGGCTTTCCTGTGCCCGTGCGGGGATGAACTTTCAGTTCTTCAATGAGTGCTGCCGCTTTTCTGAAAGCAGCAGGCTCAGAACGTTGCAGGGTGAGCAAATCGTCCTTGGCTTGCGGAGAATAGATAATGTCGTACATCAGCCCACGCGATTCAGAAAGTCTTCCAGGCTCTCATTCGGCAACATCTTGAGACCTTCTCCTCGACGGATCTGCTCACGCCCTTCATCGACGCGGGCGAGGAACTCGTCACGTGTCATCTCTGCGGAATTGGCCTGTTTCTCTGCAATCAACTTGTGCAGGTATTTCACAGCCCGCTTGAGCAGCGTCTCGTCCTCGGCTATCACGCTCATTGAGCGCAACATTTCGGCATTTAGTTGAAGGGTATTCATAACGTCGGGTGATTGTGTTATGGCTGCAAAGGTAAATAGAATTCCTGTAAGTTCAAAAGAAACGATTGAAAATAATGCAAAACGACAATTTGAAAGTGATACTTCCTTTTAAGGGGGTGTCTAATGAAGCGACAGTAATATGAAAAAGGCGAAAGAGTATAAGGTGTTATGCCTGAGTGGGGCGGGCTCTATCCCCTTCTGAATGATACAAAGATACCCACGCGCTCGCTTCGTAGAACTCAGCACATCGCATACCGGACTGGAAATCAGTCGTTCGTAAATTGGCGAATTACGATAAATCATTGATTTAAGCCCTTAAAGTTAGAATACAGACAAATAGAGTGTTAAGCTCTGTGCGCTGGATGACAGATTGGGGTGCTTCACTCATTTTGTGGGGAATTAAATTAAAGGGGAAGTTAAAGGAGGAGTTTAAAGGGGAGTTAAAGGGGACGATAGTAGATTAACCAGCCATTGGCGTTTTAGTTCGAGGCTGAAGAAGCTGCGTGCGAGGGGAGATAAAAATGTAGAGTGGTGGCATTTTATGGCAGTAAGTCGTTGGACGTATGCGCAAATTTCCTTATTTTTGCGCGCAAATTACACCAACAATCCTACGACAATGACCTCAGATTTCCTTTCCGACCGCATCGTCATGGACGGTTTGACCTTCGATGACGTCCTCCTGATTCCCGCCTATTCCGAAATCCTCCCCCGCGACGTCAGCCTTCAGACCAAGTTTTCGCGTCGCATCACCCTCCAGATTCCATTTGTGACGGCCGCCATGGACACCGTGACAGAAGCGACGATGGCCATCGCCATTGCGCGCGAGGGCGGACTGGGCGTCATCCACAAAAACATGTCTATCGACGAACAGGCAAGGCAGGTGGCCATCGTGAAGCGTGCCGAGAACGGCATGATCTATGATCCCGTCACCATCCACCGCGACGCCACCGTGGGCGATGCCCTTGCCTTGATGGAGGAATACCACATCGGCGGCATCCCCGTCGTGGACGACCAAAGGCATCTGGCAGGCATCGTGACCAATCGTGACCTGCGCTTTGAGACACGCCTTGACCGCAAGGTGGAAGAAGTGATGACAAAGGAGAACCTCGTCACGACCACACAGCAGACCGACCTGCAAGGCGCCGCCGCCATCTTGAAGGAAAACAAAATTGAGAAACTTCCCGTCGTGGACGCACAAGGCCACCTCATCGGCCTCATCACCTACAAAGACATCACGAAGGCTCAGGACAAGCCCCGAGCCTGCAAGGACGACAAAGGGCGATTGCGCGTGGCAGCCGGTGTGGGCGTCACACCCGACACCATGCAGCGCATGGAAGCGCTCATACAGAGCGGCGCCGACGCCATCGTCATTGATACCGCCCACGGCCACAGCCGCGGTGTCATCGACAAGTTGCGCGAGGCAAAACTGAGTTTCCCTGACGTAGACATCGTCGTGGGCAACGTGGCCACGGGCGAAGCCGCCCACATGCTGGCCGAGGCAGGTGCCGATGCCGTGAAGGTGGGCATCGGTCCCGGCAGCATCTGCACGACGCGCATCGTGGCCGGCGTAGGCGTGCCGCAATTATCGGCAGTCTACGACGTAGCCTGCGCCTTGGCCGAAAAGGACATCCCCCTCATTGCCGACGGCGGATTGCGCTACAGCGGCGACGTGGTAAAGGCACTGGCTGCAGGCGGCAGTTGCGTGATGATAGGTTCCCTCGTGGCCGGCACCGAAGAGAGTCCTGGTGACACCATCATCATGAACGGCCGTAAGTTTAAGGGCTACCGAGGCATGGGGTCGCTCGAAGCCATGGAGAACGGTTCGAAAGACCGTTATTTCCAAGGTGGCGTCAGCGAAGCCAAGAAACTGGTGCCAGAAGGCATCGCCGGCC
This sequence comes from Alloprevotella sp., assembly GCA_017446765.1. Lineage (GTDB taxonomy): Bacteria > Bacteroidota > Bacteroidia > Bacteroidales > Bacteroidaceae > Alloprevotella. The sequence goes on along the minus strand of JAFSQD010000045.1, from coordinate 25,128 downwards.
GCGTGCCCTACAAAGGCACCGTCCAGGAAGTGGTCTATCAGCTTTGCGGCGGCCTGCGCAGCGGCATGGGCTACTGCGGAGCGGCCACCATTGATGCCCTCCACAAGGCAAAGTTTACACGCATCACGGGTGCCGGAGTACAGGAAAGCCATCCCCACGACATCCAGATCACAAGCGAAGCCCCCAACTACAGCCGTCACGACTGAGACCACACGAAAGCCTAAGGAACAAGCACAACAAAAATAACACACAATACAATAATGAAAACTACAAGACTATTCTTTGCCGTAGCCCTCGCAGCCTCGGCCCTCAGCGCAGGGGCGCAGACCACGGGCGACGACCCCATCGTTATGACCGTAAACGGCCAGCCCGTCACACGTTCCGAGTTTGAATACAGCTACAACAAGAACGGCAACGTGGAAGGTGCCGTAGAAGAAAAGAGCGTGGAAGAGTACGCCGAGATGTATGCCAACTACAAGCTGAAAGTCATTGAGGCCGAAGCCCAGCGCATGGACACGGCAAAAGCCTATCGCGAGGAATTCCTCACCTACCGCGACATGCAGCTCACGCCCTACATGGTGGACGAGACGTTCATCGACTCCGTAGCGCGCGACCTCTATGGCCGCTACGAGCAACAGCTTGACGGCAAAGAACTCATCCGCCCCGCCCACATCCTCATCCTCCTCTCGCAGCGTGCCGACGAGGCCGAACAAAAGGAGGCCAAGGCCAAGGCCGACTCCATCTATGAGGCCCTGCTGGCAGGTGCCGATTTCGCAGTGATGGCCTCCGAGCATTCAAAGGATCCAGGATCGGCAGAACGCGGCGGCGCGCTGCCCTGGATTGGTCCCGGCGCCACGCTGAAGGAGTTTGAAGATGCCGCCTACGCCCTCCAGCCCGGCGAACTCTCAAAGCCCGTACTTTCGAAGGTGGGCTACCACATCATCAAGATGCTGGAGCGCAAGCACCTGGAAAGTTTCGAGGAGCTTCGCCCGCAGATTGTGCGTTCGCTGAAGCAGCAGAACATAGAGGAAGCCTCCGCCGAATACCGCATCCAGAAAATCGTGGATGCCTCGGCTGGACGCCTGACACGCGAAACCGTGCTCGACAGCGTGCTGGCAGCCCACATGGACAACCCCGAACTGCGCTACCTGGTGCAGGAATACCACGACGGCCTCTTGCTCTACGAAATCAGCAAGACGCAAGTGTGGGATCCCTCAAAGGCCGACACAAAGGGGCTGGAGGAATACTTCCAGCACAACCGTCCCCGCTACGCATGGAGCGAGCCCCACTTCAAGGGATTCGTGCTCCAGGCCAAGACCAAGAAAGCCCTCAAGAATGCCAAGAAGATTCTGCGAGATGCAGCCGACGAGGACTGGAAGAACATGGTGAAGGAACAAATCAACAAGGACAGCGTAATGGTCATGGTGACAGGTCCATACCTCGTGCATAAAGGGGAGAACAAATACATCGACCGCTTCGCCTTTAAAGAGAAAAAAGAACTGACCCCCAACACGCGCTTCCCCTATACGGACGTAACAGGCCGCAAACTGAAGCAGCCGCGCAGCTACCTCGACGCGAAGTCCGAGGTGGAGAATGACTACCAGCAGGAGAACGAGCGCAAATGGGTGGAAAGCCTCCGCGCGAAATATCCCGTCAGGATGTTCCCCGAAGCACTGAAAACCGTCAACAAGCACTAAGCCAACCACGATATTCCTCACACAATAATCCACACAGAGCATATGCAAAGAATGCAACGCCTGCTGGGCTGCCTGCTCGCCGCATGCCTGCTGCTGCCAGCCACTATGCGTGCACAGAGCGAGCCCAACGTCATCGACGAAGTGGTATGGGTGGTTGGCGACGACCCCATCCTGCTCTCCGACGTGGAGGACTACATCATGCAGGCAAAGGCAAGCAATTCGCCCATCAAAAACGCCTACTGCACCGTACCCGAACAGATTGCCGTACAGAAGCTCTACCTCCACCAGGCCGACCTTGACAGCATCGACGTCACCGAGACAGAGGTGATGGCATCGGTCAGTGCTCGCATCGCCGACTTCATCCAGGTCTACGGCTCGCGCGAGAACCTTGAGGCCGTGGCCCACCGCACCGTGCCGCAGATACGCGAAATGCTGGTGCGCTCGGAACGCGACCAAATGCGCATACAGGAAGAGCAGCGCAAGCTGACGGAAGGCATCAAGGTGACTCCGGCCGAGGTGCGCGAATACTTCAAGAACGTGCCCGCCGACAGCCTGCCGCAGATACCGACGCAGGTGGAAGTGCAAATCATCACCAGCCAGCCCCAGCCGACGCGCGAAGAAGTGGAACGCGTGGAAAACCAACTCCATGAATACGCCCGCCGCGTCAACGCCGGCGAGATACAATTCTCCACCCTGGCACGCTTCAATTCGGAGGACGAAGCCTCTGCCAACCGGGGAGGCGAACTTGACTACATGGGACGCAAGGAACTTGTGCCCGAATTCAGCAAAGTAGCCTTCAGCCTCAACGACCCGAAAAAAGTATCAAAGATTGTCAAGACGGAATTTGGCTACCACATCATGCAACTCGTGGACAAGCGCGGCGAGAAGGTAAAGGTGCGCCACATCCTGCTGCGCCCGCAGATACCCGACAGCATCTTTGTGAAAGCCAACGCACGACTTGACAGCATTGCCAACGACATACGCGCCGAGAAATTCTCGTTTGAAACGGCCGCCTTGCAGCTCAGCGAGGACAAGGACACGCGCCTCAACAACGGCCTGCTCTTCTATTCCCCTCACCCTCGCATACCGCCTACGTCGCGCTTTGAAATGAAGCAGCTCAACCAGGACATTGCCAAGATTGTAGACACCCTGAAAGTGGGACAGATATCCAAGGCTTTCGTCATGACGAACGAAAAAGGACAGCAGGTATGTGCCATCGTACGCCTGAAGAACCGCATCAACGCCCACCCCGCCAACACAACCGACGACTTCCAGACCCTGCGCGAAATCGTCTACCAGAAGCGTTGCGAGGAAAAACTGGAGAAATGGATCCGCGAAAAGGTGAAAACAACCTATGTGCGCATCAAACCCGAATGGGCCAGTTGCAACTACCGATACGAAGGCTGGATAAAATAGGAAGAAGCACATTGAGCAACCGAACGACACATATCCGACAGGGAGTCCTAATGATGCTATTAGGACTTTTCTGTCTCCTCCCCACCATTGCCAACGCCCAAAGCGCAGGACGGCGCGGTGCTGATGCCCCCGTCGTGCTCGACCATGCCGACGAAATCATTCACGACCAGTTTGAGATGCCGGGTGCCCAGCGTCTGAAAGGACACATATCCTTCCGGCACGCCGGCATGCGCATGGTGTGCGACAGTGCCGTATACTATCAGGTCAGCAAATCGTTTGAGGCCTTCGGACACGTACGCATCACACAGGGCGACACGCTATCCATCACGGGCGAACGCCTGTCCTACGACGGATTCTCCGAAACCGCCTACATGCGCAGCCGCCACGGAGTTGTCGAAGCCCGCCACCGCCAGCAGCGCCTCTACTCCGACAGCCTTTTCTACAACGCACGCGAAAAATATATCACCTACGACCGGGGCGGCAAGCTCGTTGACGGCGAAAACGTGCTGACCTCCAACTTCGGCGAATACCACACGGACACGCGGCAAGCCATCTTCCGCTACCAGGTGCATCTGAACAGCGGCAAGGACGAACTTGTCAGCGACGAGTTTCACTACAACACACGCACGAAGGAGGCCAAGGTGGTGGGAAAGTCCAACATCTACAGCGGCGACTACAACATCTACACCACCAGCGGCGATTACAACACCGATTCGGAGATAGTCGAACTCCACGAACGTTCCATCCTCAACAATCCCACACGGCAAGTGCGCATGGAGGCAGACCGCGTCTTCTACGACAAACAGGCAGGCATCATGCGTGCCTACGGCAATGTCTACTGCATTGACCGCCAGAACAAAGCCATCCTTGAGGGTGAACACTGCGAGATGTACGAGGACAAGGTGGCACGCCGCGACTCGTCCTTCGTCACAGGCCGCGCCCTCGTGACCGACTATTCCAACGGCAAGGACACCCTCTACGTCCACGGCGACACGCTACGCCTCTACAGCTACAACACAAAGACCGACTCACTGCGTCGCACGCTGAAAGGCTACTACCACGTGCGGGCATTCCGCAACGACGTGCAGGCAGTCTGCGACTCGCTCGTCTATAGCTCCCAGGACCAGTGCCTGCGCATGTTCCGCGACCCCATCGTGTGGACCGACCAACGTCAGGTGCTGGGCGAACAGATACATGCGTTTCTCAACGACTCGACGGTGGACAGCATCCACGTCATCGATCAGACCCTCCTCGTAGAGCGTCTGGACTCAGTACACTACAACCAAGTGACCTCGCACCTCATGCGCGCCTACTTCCTGCCAAACGGGCAATTGGCCTCGTCGGCCTTTGACGGTAACGTGTGTACCATCATGTACCCCCTGGAAAACGACAGCACAATACTCTATCAGAACTATGCCGAAGCGGCAAAGGTACGCATGACGATGCGCGACCGCAAACTGCAATGCGTCGTGGCGTTCCCAAAACCCGAAGCCACGCTCTATCCTCTCGGCACCGCCCCTGCAGATCGCACCTACCTGCCCAACTTCGCATGGTTTGAAGCCTTGCGCCCTGTAGACAAAGACGACGTCTTCAACTGGCGACCCAAACATGAGGACAAACGCTTGCGCAACGTGCAGCGCCGCCAGGCTCCCCTACAAACATTCTGAAGCCATGAGCGACATCATACATCTGCTACCCGATTCCGTGGCCAACCAGATTGCGGCTGGAGAGGTCATTCAACGTCCCTCCTCCGTCATCAAGGAACTCGTCGAAAATGCCATCGATGCAGGCGCGACACTCGTGCAGGTGGTAGTGACCGATGCTGGAAAATCCGCCATACAGGTAATTGACAACGGCACGGGCATGAGCGAGACCGACGCACGCCTGGCCTTTGAGCGACATGCCACCTCGAAAATCAGCAAGGCCACAGACCTCTTCGCCCTTCGCACCATGGGATTTCGCGGAGAAGCCCTGGCGTCCATTGCCGCCGTGGCACAAGTGGAACTGCGTACGCGTACCGCCTCGCAGGAACTGGGCATCTGCCTGCGCATAGAAGGTAGTCGCCTCGTGGAGCAAACACCCGTGAGCTGCCCGGTGGGTGCCAACTTCACGGTGCGTAACCTGTTTTTCAACATCCCTGTACGGCGTAAATTCCTAAAGAGCAATCAGACGGAGATGGCAAACATCCTGACAGAGTTTGAGCGCATTGCCTTGGCACATCCCGACATCGCCTTCAAACTGTATCATCAGGATTCACTCGTCCTCGACCTCCCCGCATCCAATTTCCTGCAACGCATCGCGGGTGTCTTCGGCCGCAAACAGGCCTCCCAGCTCATTCCCCTCAGCGTGGAGACGGAGCTTGCGCGCATCAGTGGCTTCGTGGGAAGTCCGGAAAGTTCCAAGAAAAAAGGCGCACGCCAATTTTTCTTCACCAACGGACGCTACATGCGCCATCCCTACTTTGCCAAAGCGGTAGCCGCAGCCTACGAATGGCTCATCCCCGAGGGTGATGCGGTGCCCTTCTTCATCAAATTTGAGATGGAGCCCGAACGCATCGATGTCAACATACACCCCACAAAGACAGAAATCAAATTTCAGGACGAACAGATGGTGTGGCAAATCTTGCTGGCAGCCGTGCGCGAAGCCCTGAACCGCTTCAGCGCCATACCCACCATAGACTTCGACACCGAAAACAAACCCGACATCCCCCTCGTCCCCACGACGCTGGCACGCCCAAAGCCAGCGATGTTGCCAAAGACTGGCTGTAAGACAGCCACAAATGCAACATTGCTCAATGCCTACGAGCGGGCACGCTCGGAATATGAGCACAGTGTACCCAGAGAGATGCCAGAAGTACAGCATACCGACAACGACCCACAATTCCCAGAGCTTGACCTGCCACAACAACCACAGCCAGCACCACCCAGCGGCAACGTACTGCAACTGGGGGGAAAGTACATGGCAGTAGCCTCCGACGCCACGGACCTGACACTCGTCGACATCCGCCGCGCGCACTTGCGTGTACTTTTTGAGCAATACGTCAGCGCGGCGGAAAACAAGCGCAGCCTTTCACAGGGAATGCTCTTTCCGCAGGAGGTCGTGCTCTCGGCGGCGGAGGAAGCCTTTCTCCAGGCAAACCTTGACACACTGAAGGCATTGGGCTTTGACCTCATCACGACCGACGGAGGCACCTTCAGCCTACGCGGCATACCGCTGGGCACAGAAGGCCTCGACCCCGCAGTGCTACTGCAGAACATCGTGGCCGATGCCCTTGCCGAAACCGATAGCCATACAGAGCAAAAGCTCAGCCACCGCTTGGCACTGGCCTTGGCACGACGTGCCGCCATGCCCGTAGGTGTGGAACTATCGCAGGAAGAGATGCAGCACCTGCTGACAAAACTCAAGGCCTGCCAGACACCCGCCTACACACCCAACGGCCGCCCCGTCTTCCGCACCGTCACGCTGGCGGACATCGACGGAATGTTCAAGAGCTGAACAACATGGGTACAAACTTTGACATTGAGGACGGCACGCTCCGCAACACGGAGGAGGGCACACTCTTCCGCAGTCATGCCACAGGGCAGGAAGTACTCTTCCGTGGTACGCGAACACATGTGGGCGGATGGTTTGTAGCACCCTATGGGGCATTTCAGCTGTGGGGGCACATTTTCATAGGCCGCAAGTGGTATCAGGAGGGCTTCTGCCTCCGCCACTATGCCCACGAATACGGCCACTATATGCAGGAATGTCGCCTCGGACACCTTCGCTACCTCTTCCGCATAGCCCTGCCCAGCGTGTGGAGTGTCGTGCGAAAGCCGAGCCGGCATGCCGAGAAAACGTTTGAGCAAGAAGCCACGATGCTCGGGCGGGCCTACCTCCGAGCCCGACAAAGAAACAAATATTCCTGATTCAAGCATACAAAAAGACATATGGCAAAAGAAATAACCCTCTGGAATCGCATCATGAAGGCGGCCCTTGCCATCCCCGGCGTATCCATAGACCGCACATCCTACCTGCAGGCGTCCTTCCGCGACATCGTAGACGAGGAGAATCTGCAACACATCGTCGACGGCACTCCCGCCAACTGCGTAGGGCGTGAAGCCATCGACAAGGTCGCATCGGGTGCCATCACCTACCACACGGCCACCGTCACCACACTCTCCACCGTCACGGGCTTGCCCGGCGGCCCGGCCATCGTGGCCTCCATCCCCGCCGACCTCGCACAATACTATTTCCATGTATTTGTACTGGCACAGAAGCTGGCCTACCTCTATGGTTTCCCCGACCTGCGCGATGAAAACGGACAACTGACGGAAGATGCCACGGACATGCTGACACTCTTTGTGGGCATCATGATGGGTGCCAAGCTGGCACGCGACGCCGTGCGCGACATCTCACGCGACCTTGCTGTGCAAGTGGCGAAGAAAATGCCTCAGAAGACCTTGACGCGCACCCTCTACTACCCCGTCGTAAAGCAAGTGGCCAAACGCATTGGCGTAGACCTCTCGAAATCCAGTTTCACAAAGACCTTCGGACGCTTCATCCCCCTCCTTGGGGGCATTGTCTCGGGCAGTATCACCTATGCCACCTTCTACCCAGGTGCTCGCCGCCTTCAGCATGCGCTACAGGGGCAGATGGACATGCAACTGACCGAAGCGGACGTCAAGGCTATTGACGACGAGGCAAAGGACATGGACAACCACCTGGAAGGCATTGCAATGAGGGCATTGGTCAACATGGCTCTCATGGACGACGACGAACCGCGACGCAAGCACGACTTCCTGCGCAAACAACTGGAACATACCACCCTGAAGGATGAAGAAAAGGCTGAAATCATCGAAGCCTTCGATCAGCAGCGCACCTTCAAGGTGGACATCACCGCCTTCTGCGATGATCCAGTAAACTCCACACGCCTCATGCGCCTGCTCGTGGAAGTCATCCGCCTGTCGGACAAGATGTCCGTGACAGCAAAAATCTATCTGAACAAAATCTCGCGCGAACTGGGCTATTCCCCACAGGACACCGAGGAGTTTATGAGCGACCGGTAAAGAACCATCTCTCTCGCGCGCGCAATCAATTAATAATATGGTAGCTATGGAAAAAACCATCGGACTGGCCAGCGACCACGCAGGCTTTGAACTGAAGCAAATTGTTAAGGAACATCTGACGAAACGCGGCTATTCCTACAAAGACTATGGTACCTACACCACGGAGAGTTGTGACTATCCCGACTACGCCCACGCCCTGGCCCGCGCCCTGGAAGGCGGAGAGGTGGAACGCGGCATCGCCATCTGCGGTTCGGGCGAAGGCATCGCCATTACACTGAACAAACATCAGACGGTGCGTGCAGCACTGGTGTGGACAGAAGAAATCGCACGCCTTGCACGCCAGCACAACGATGCCAACGTGCTCTGCATGCCAGGGCGCTTCATCCAGCCCGAAGAGGCGGCACGATGCGTAGACACATTCCTCGACACGCCTTTCGAAGGAGGTCGTCACCAACGCCGCATTGACAAAATCCCTGTCGGGTGCTGAAACAGCCTCCGAAAGAGAAGCTAAAACCGTGCATAAGTTAGGAAAAATCAGCTTTTTGTTTGGTACATACGCCTAAATGTTGTACTTTTGCAGCCGCTTTAAGCATTACGGTAAGAATTGTTTAACAATACAAAAACACATAAACATAATGACAAAAGCAGATATCGTTTCAGACATCGCAAAGAAGACAGGTCTTGACAAGACCTCAGTGTTGACAGTCGTTGAAGCCTTTATGGATTCCGTGAAAGATTCTCTCATCAACGACCAGAATGTTTACCTCCGTGGTTTCGGCAGTTTCATCCTTAAGCGTCGTGCACAAAAGACGGCTCGCAATATCAGCAAGAACACTACCCTAATTATCCCCGAGCACAATATCCCTGCCTTCAAGCCCGCAAAATCCTTTATGCAGGAAGTGAAGAAGTAATTCCTAACAAAACAATATCATACGAACTATGCCTAACGGAAAGAAGAAGAAAAGACACAAGATGTCTACTCACAAGCGCAAAAAAAGACTGCGCAAGAACCGCCATAAGAACAAGTAACTGAGCGGTTCACAAAGCTGCTAAGGCAGCATTGTGACAGAGATACAAGATATGAGAAAGAGAGCGGCTTAAAAGCTTCAGCTCGCGTCTCGTATCTTGTATCGCATTAAAAGACAAAACAATGACAAGCGAAGTAATCATCGACGTCCAGCCAAAGACGGTCTCCATCGCCCTTCTTGAAGACAAGCGGCTTGCCGAGTTTCAGCAGGAAGCGCGCGAGGAACACTTCTCGGTTGGCAACATCTATCTGGCAAAAGTCAGGAAGATCATGCCGGGACTGAACGCTTGCTTTGTGAATGTCGGACACGAACGCGACGCATTCCTCCACTACCTAGACCTTGGATTGCACTATCGCGCCTCGGAAAAGTACCTCTCCATGTTGGGTGACGGCAAGAAGAACGTCCCCCTCCACAAATCGCTCGGTAGCCCCGACCTTGAAAAAGAAGGAAGCATTCAGGACATCCTGAAAAAAGACGACGAGGTGTTGGTACAGATTGTGAAGGAACCTATCTCCACCAAAGGACCACGCCTCACCTGTGACATCACCTTCCCCGGACGCTACATCGTTCTCGTACCATTCACGGAGAAAATCTCCGTATCCACCAAAATCAAGAGCAACCAGGAACGCGCACGCCTCAAGCAACTCCTGCAAAGCATCAAGCCGAAGGGCTTCGGTGCCATCGTACGTACAAGTGCAGAGGGAAAGCGCGTGGCAGAACTGGACATAGAACTCAAGGCACTCTTGAAACGCTGGACAGACACCATCGAACGTGTAAGGAAAACGCGCCAGCAGCCCCAGCAACAGCCACTTCCGCAACTTGTCTATGAAGAGACAAGCCGCACCGTGAGCTTGTTGCGCGACCTCTTCAATCCCTCCTACGAGAACATCTACGTGAACGACCAAGACGTCTACAATGAAGTCCACTCCTACGTCTCACTCATTGCTCCGGAACGTGCGGAAATTGTAAAACTCTACAACGGGAAACTTCCCATCTTCGACAATTTCAACGTCACACGGCAGATTAAATCTTCCTTTGGGCGCACCGTGACCTACAAGCACGGAGCCTATCTCATCATCGAGCACACGGAAGCGCTCCACGTGGTGGACGTCAACAGCGGAAATCGCTCCAAGAGCCCAGACGGACAGGAGACTAACGCCCTCGAAGTGAACCTCGGTGCTGCCGACGAACTGGCGCGCCAACTACGCCTGCGCGACATGGGTGGCATCATCGTGGTGGACTTCATTGACATGGCCAAGGCAGAAAACCGCCAGACACTCTACGAGCGCATGGTGGAAAACATGAAGCAGGACCGTGCTCGCCACAACATCCTGCCATTGTCGAAGTTTGGCCTGATGCAGATTACACGCCAGCGCGTACGCCCGGCCATGGACGTCACCGTGGAAGAAGCATGCCCCACATGCGGAGGCACGGGTAAGATTAAGTCCAGCCTGCTCTTCACGGACGTCCTTGAAGGAAAGTTGCGCATGCTCAGCGAGAAACTCAACTACCGACGTGTCCGACTTCACGTTCATCCCTTCGTCGCAGCCTATCTGGGAAAAGGACTTCCCTCGCTGCGCATGAAGTGGCAACTACGCTACAAGATGAGCCTGCAGGTCGTTCCCAACCAGACACTCTCCTATCTCCAGTACATATTCTACGACGCACAAGGCGACGAGATAGACATGCGCGAGGAGAAGGAGATGAAATAAAAAAAGTGCGGACAAGCCAAGAGCTTGTCCGCACTTTCATTTCTGCCCCGAAAACAGGGGTTCAGCACAAAACTAAATTCATAAACACAGTGAACTATTCCGAAGAACTTCGGGAGTACTATGGGATGAAGTCTGCCATGCCGACTCCCCTGACTCCCCGAATGGCAAAAGATGCCATTCTCAATGTGGTCAGCCAGCCTTACCCCGACAACGCGCCCAATGCCCTGCGCCTCCTGGCGCGCCTCAACCTCCTCAATGCGGCTATCAAGAGACCATGGGGCGGTTCGATGCTCCACTATCCCTTCATCAAGAGCCATGTCGCCTTGCTGATGACCCACCTCCTCTCCCACCCCATGCCCAATGTGTGCTGCTATCTTGACCACGATGCCGATGTGGCATACTTCTGCGTCAGCGGCATCCAGGTTTCCTTCCATCACATCCCCCTGTCGCGACCGCTACGCAAGAACATCAGGAAGGCAGAGGCCAACCGGCTCACCTGGAACGGCCTGCACCTGCAATATATAGCCGCCGACTTCTACCTTTGGGCCGAAGCAGTGGCGGCAGAGATGGAACACGAAATCCCGACGGGGAGGTACACTTGTAACTAATCCAACCCTCTCCCCAAAAGGGCGACGTGGGAGCATATCGAAATAAAGGGATGCCCCCCAACCCCCAAAAACCAAGAAACCAAGAAACCAAGAAACTAAGAAACTAAGAAACTAAGAAGCCAACAACCCAAAGCCCCGCTATGCTTCCTGAGGAACACAGCGGGGCTCTTACATTATTGCTACAATAGTCTACCTATGTGGCGACATCTTTGCGCCCGAAGACGCTGGCGGTTCGTGGTGGGGGCCCTGTCGGAACATCTCGCGGCCGAAGGCGCGATCTGCATCCATCACGCGCATCAGTTTGTCGGCAGGCAGTATGCGTGCAAATCCTTCATAGGCACGCTGCACCAGTTCGTTTTCCTGACGTCGCAGTCGCAACACCTCGCGCAGCATGCGCTGGCTGTCGGCCGGTTTCAGGCGGTCGGACTGTGCACGATGTAGGATGCGTCGGATTTTTGAACGTATGTCGCGCTCCTGATCCTTCATCATGTGAAACTGCGGATAGAATGCCTTTGCCTCTTTTGCCGTAAGTCCCGCGCGTTTTGTCACAAAACGCTCAAACTTCTGGCGGAACTGCTGGGGATTAAAAGGCGGCCGATGATGCCCGTCATGCGATGGCGGTGGTCCGGGAGGGGGAAACCCCTGCGCCTCAACACCGTTTGGAAGTACAATAAAGCTCAGAAGGAGCACACCGAACAAACATTTCTTTTGCAGTTTATTCCAGGGAAGAAGCATAATTGTAGATGTCGTTGGTTGTGAGAAGCATGTAGTCATACATTTCGTCAGCACTGCTGGAGGCCATATAGGTGCTATGTGCGTCAGCTGGCGCAGTCGCCATGGCAGGTGCAACGGGAGCCTTCTGAGTAAACACCAAGAAGAAGGCTGCTGTGGCAGCCACGCCTACTGCGTAATGGGTGAGGCGGCGCAGGCGGTCGGAATAATGAACGCGAAATACCGACTTCCGACGCTCCCCATCCCTCTCGTAGTCTTCAATAAGTGCCATCATCTGTGCGGGGAAAGCCTCAAAGTAGCCTTCTGGCACGACGAAGGGGGCATGTTTGTCGCTTGTATCTTTCATGATTTTCTCGTTTGTGTTTCTTTGACTATCTAAAAGGGCTATGGTTTAGTGCTTATTCATCAAAAAATCCAGAAAGTTTGTCTTTTAGCTTTTGCACGGCAAAGTGATAGGATGCCTTCAGGGCTCCCACGCTCGTATCAAGTAGCTCGCTCATCTCTTCGTACTTCATGTCATCGTAGTAACGAAGGTTGAAAACCATGCGCTGTTTATCTGGCAGTTGAGCAATGGCAGCCTGCAACTCTGCCTCCAATCGGTCGCCGTCGAACCATGTGTCGCCTTCCAGCCTGCGTACAATGGCTGCGGTGTCCTCCTGGTCAAGCGAAAGTTGTTCACGCTGCTTGCTCAGAAATGTCAGCGACTCGTTCATCGCAATCCTGTAGAGCCAGGAGGAGACGGCGGCTTCTCCACGAAAGTTGTCCAGGCCGAGCCATGCCTTGAGGAATGTGTTCTGCAAGACGTCGTTGGCATCGTCGTGATAGAGCACCATGCGTCGTATCTGCTGATAGAGTTGGGGCGTATAGGCACGCACCATCTCCTCAAAGGCGGCACGACGTGTCTCAGGGGCCATCAGGCGATGGGCGAGATCTTGGACGGAAGGCGTAGGCATTGAATGGAAGAAAGAAAGGAATTGTTCTCCGCTAAGAATGAAAAACGTGATACAAGGAATGGGCACACGTCATGGGCACATTTCTTATACCACGTCAATACAGCAACGTATCAGTAATCGTTCCGCTTTATCGTATGCTGACTTTGCGCACAGTGTTGCCCACCTTGACCATGTAGCAGCCACGGGGCAAACCTGCCTGGAATGTCTGGTCGTTTGACTCAATATGGCGTGAGAACACGCGCACACCTGTGACGTTGTAGACCTCCACCGTCAGGCCTTGTGCCCCAATGATGCGGAGCGAAGAACCCGTGATGAGAATCTGCACATCGTTGGAAGCTACATCCACGACACCCAGACTTGCCCACGCGTCCGCATAGGAGGCGGAAGCGGACAAGGGAGCGGCTGCGAGCGCAGCAAGGAGCAAACTATAGCGTACAAATTTCTTCATAAGCGGACATTTGATGCCACAAAGGTAGGAACTCCCCGCGAAAGAAACAAGGCTTAGGGCAAAAAAGTGCTGTTTCAAAGCACATTTCCGGCCAGTTTCAGCGTGTAGGAGTGAAAGAAAACAAAAAAGAAACCCGCCAGGCTATGCCCTGCGGGTTAACGATTTGCATGTTCGAGCTAAAACTTAAGCCTTAACGCTGTCAGCCTTAAGCGTGTCTGCGGGAACGGTGTCCTGAGCGGCGCTGTCAACAGCTGCGCTATCTACAGTCTCAACAGCTGCGCTGTCAGCGGGCTGCTCGGTTGCGTTGGTCTTGTTCTCGCAGGAAGCGAAGGAAATAGCAGCGAATGCTACGAACATGAAAACTAACTTTTTCATTGTCTTTGAATTTTTTTAAAGTAAAACAATCAATTGCTTTGTTAAAACAGTGCAAAAGTACGGACTTTTTGAAGCCATGCAAGTCCTACCCCAACTTTTTTTCTCATTAAAGTCGAAATTTAACTTTATTTTATTTTTCTGGCAACCCAAAGTGACAAATTCCACCGTTTTTGGCCTTTCTCAAGCCATTTTCTTCTGCAAAAGAGGAGTTTTTAGTACCTTCGCAACCCGAAAGAACAGCAACACACACGCCCTGCATGAGCTATACAAATATATTATATGGCCGGAAAGCGGCCTACATGACCCTTGGATGCAAGTTGAACTTTGCCGAGACGGCCACTTTGCGCGACGAACTGGCGAAGCGTGGCTGCCTGCCAGCCGAAGAAGACGAGGCGGCCGACATCTGCATCGTCAACACGTGCAGCGTGACCGACGTAGCCGACCAGAAGTGCCGCCAGGCCATCCACCGCCTTGCGCGCCGGCATCCGGGTGCCCCCGTCGTCGTCATGGGGTGCTATGCCCAGCTCCAGCCTGAGCTGCTGCGTTCGATGCCCGAGGTGCGCCTCGTGGTAGGCATCAAGGAGAAAGCCCACTTTCTTCCGCTCATTGAAAATCTCATGGCTGGCGAGGATGTCAACATCCTGCATGGCGACGACGAGGCCACCTTTGTCCCCTCATGTTCGCACGGCGAGCGTACGCGCTACTTCCTGAAAGTACAGGACGGCTGCAACTATTTCTGCACCTATTGCACCATTCCCTTTGCACGCGGCCGCAGCCGCAACGGAAGTGTGGAGAGCCTCGTGTCGCAGGCGCGCGAAGCGGCGGCACAAGGGGGCAAGGAAATTGTGCTCACGGGCGTGAACATCGGCGACTTCGGGCGCACCACGGGTGAAAGCTTTTTTGAGCTCATCCAGGCGCTTGACAAGGTGGAGGGCATCGAACGCTACCGCATTTCAAGCATCGAGCCCAACCTGCTGACCGACGACATCATCGACTTCTGCGCCGACAGCCGCGCTTTCATGCCCCACTTCCACATTCCCCTGCAATGCGGCTGCGACGATGTCCTGCGCCTGATGCGCCGACGCTATACGACAGCGCTCTTCCGCAAGAAAGTAGAGCGCATCCACGCGCGGATGCCCGATGCCTTCATCGGCGTGGACGTCATCGTGGGTATGCGCGGAGAGACGGATGCCTTCTTTGAGGACAGCTACCGTTTCATTGATAGTCTCGACATTGCCCAGCTTCACGTCTTCAGCTACTCCGAACGTCCCGGCACCAAGGCGTTGGAGATTCCCCTGGCCGTACCGCCCCAGACCCGCCACGAACGGAGCAACCGCCTCATCGCCCTTTCCGAGGAAAAGCGCAAGGCTTTCTACGGGAAGCACATCGGCACGAGGCGTGACGTACTGTGGGAACATTCGCACGGCAAGAACGTCCTACACGGCTTCACGGACAACTACATCCGCGTGGAAATGGAAGAAAACGGCAAAGCCGGTGTTCTCTCGCTGCGCGACAATACCCTTGAGCGCATTCGCCTGGGCGCTTTCAACGCCGACGCCTCGGCCTTGGAAGCACAAGTCAAGATCTGAATTAAGTGGGAGTAAGAGTGGAAGGTTAAATAATAATAAGTACCAAACAGACATATGACACCCCGACCAACAAAAACAGCCATCGTCATCCTGAACTGGAACGGAGAGAAAATGCTGCGGCGCTTCCTGCCAAGCGTAGTCAAGCAATGTCCCCACGATGCCATTGTCATCGTGGCCGACAACGGCTCGACCGACCACAGCCTGGAGGTTTTGCGCCAGGACTTTCCCTCTGTCTACGTAGAGGAACTAAAAGAAAACTTCGGCTTTGCCGAAGGATACAACCGCGCCCTCTCGCGCGAGGAGATCGGACGCATCACGGACTACGACTATCTGGACTATTTCGTCCTGCTGAACTCCGACGTGGAGGTGAGTGCCGACTGGCTGCAGCCGCTCACGCGCTTCATGGACGAGCATCCCGACGCCGCCGCCTGCCAGCCGAAGCTGCGGGCTGAAGGCCAACGGGACTATTTTGAATACGCCGGAGCCGCCGGGGGCTACCTCGACCGCTATGGCTACCCCTACTGCCGAGGCCGCGTATTCTCCACGGTGGAACGCGACGAGGGTCAGTACGACACCCCCGCCCCCGTGCTATGGGCCACAGGGGCCGCGCTGCTGATAAGAAGGAAGGACTGGGAGGAAAGCGGCGGCCTTGACGGACGCTTCTTTGCCCACATGGAGGAGATAGACCTATGCTGGCGCCTTCGCGCGCGCGGTCGCGATATATTCTGTATTCCCCAGAGTGTGGTGTACCACGTAGGCGGCGGCACGCTGAATGCCGGAAGTCCGCATAAGACATTCCTCAACTTCCGCAACAACCTCTTCATGCTCTACAAGAACCTGCCCGACTGCGACCTGCGTCCCGTCATGCGCATGCGTTGCCTCCTGGACTACGTGGCAGCCGCGAAGATGCTCCTCACGGACGGCCCCTCCCATGCCGCCGCAGTACTTCGGGCACGCCGCGAGTACAAGGCACGCCGCCACGAGTTTCTGCCTCAGCGCGAGGAGAACCTCCGCCTCAGCACGGGCAAGCCCATTGCCGAGATTCTTCCCGCAAGCCTCCTCTGGCTCTACTACGCGCGCGGCCGCAAGACCTTCGCGAGGCTGAGGGGAGTAGAAGGATAAAGGGAACTCCAACTTTTACTCCCACTTTTAACTCCCAATTAGTTTTATAATTCAAGTTTCGGATGTTGCCGTAGGCCGACCTGTTGTTCGCTTGTTAGGTTTTGAGCGTAGCGACCCCAAAAACCAAACACTCCAAAATCTTAATTTACAAGAGAGATGCCGGCTCCCTGTCCATGAAAGTACAGCCAAGGAGCCGGCATTGATTCATCGTGCGCTTCCGGCATACGCTATAGCCCTGCGCTATTCCTTGCGCTCGGCAAGCAGATAGACCATGCCGCCGGCGCTTCGCTTGCGCTGGAATCCGAAGCGGGAAAGGCCCAGCACGTAGCCGATGGACTGTCGCGTGACGTTCTGCATGTCAACGCTGCGGTAGCGCGCCTTCAGGCAGTCGACCACTTCGCCTGTCGTCCAATAGCGTTTTTCCTCGGCCGCAACAGGTCTGCAGAAGGTCTCGGCAACCATGTCCTCCAGGGCACTGGAACGGCGGAAGCGCTCGTTTTCAGCAATGAGTGCCGCCGTCTCCCCGTCGTCGAGCCAATAGCGAGTGCCGTCCTCGACCATCTGGCGCAGCTGGGCATAGAGTTGCCGGTGGTCGAGCGTGTCGGAGAAATCTATGTCGCCCAGGATCTCGGCACACACGAAACGTCGCGAGCCCGTGGGATCCACAAGGGGCTGCCCCTCGTTGGTAGTACCAATGAAGGAGGCGTAGCGGCGGTACTGTTTCAAAGCCTTTCCGTAGGGCGGGCGGAACTTCACGTCGGCTGTCGAGAGGAGGTATTTCAGCAGCACCTGCTGCCGCTGGGTCGTCTTGTCGAATTCGTCGATGTTGATGAGGGCAAAGGAGGTGAGTCCGAGGTTCAGGTCGGTCTCGTTCTTAAAGGAGATGCGGTCGTTGTAGTAGTTGCGCAGTTCCGGCGGTAGCAGGATGCGGCAGAAGCTGGTCTTGCCGCAACCCTGACGCCCGATGAGCAGGGGGACGAGGGCATTTCCCGTCAGCGTGGAGCGCCCCATCCAGTGTGCCACCATGCCCAGCATCCAGATGCGGAAATAGCGCCCCCAATGTGGCTGCGAAGTCGGCACGCGCGCGGCCAGGGGAGCAATGCGATCCTCGCCGTCCCAGCGGGGCAGGCCGTCGAGCCAGTCGTTGACGGGGTCATATTTCTCAATGCGCGTGGAGTCGATAAAGCGGTCGATGTCCTTGTCCCACGACTTCAGCCCAAGTTCCTTTGCACGCATGGTCATGTCGTTGCGCACCTCTTGGTCGAGGTCCTGAAACTCCAGGTTCTGTCCGTAGCGTTCACGATACTGCGCCACGCCGGTCATCACGTTCTTGCGCATCTCGAAGTTTTCGCTCAGGAAGGCCTCGGTCTTCATCATCAGCAACGTATCCTCGGGAATGCTCTTCAGGGGCCGGAAGAGGTGCTTGTCGGCATACTCTTTCATTTTCTCCTGGGTATATACCGCCTGGAAAGTCTTCCTGACCAGGAGGGGGTCGGTACTCAGCAGGGGATGCTCCAGGGTCATCGCCTGCGCGAGGGACATGGGGATGCCTTCCCTCAGGCTGCGCGTCGCAATACGCATCACGAGCTCCGTCTGACGCTTCTCGTCGGGCACTTCAAACCATTGGCCAAGCACCGACTCGAGGATGAACAGATAGTTGAGATAGTGTGTGGCGTGGGGCGACCGGCCGGGCAGCAGATGTCCGTTGGCCTCGTCCGTCCTCGGGCGGTGCGCAGGACGGAGGGTCTCCGTCACGTCGGCCTCCGTCAGGTAGAATGGCAAGGCATCCGCGTTGTACCACACGTCGGGATCCATGCTGAGATAGACCGTACGGTCTACGCGCGGCTGCAGGGTCTCGATGTGAAGTCCCAGTTGCGCGCCATAGGCTTTGTGGGCTTTCATATAGAGGCGACGGTGGAAAGACGCGATGGCCGCAGGCTCCGTGGGCAGTGTCGGGCCCGCCGCTGCATACCACTCGCCACGACATACGATCTTCACACTGCGGCCGCTGGCTCCCACAAAGCAAAGGAGCGTCTGGGGAACGGTCTTCGCCTCGTCGCGCAACGCGATGGCCTCGGCTGTGGAAGCCAGGTTGTTCAGCTCCACCACGACGAGACCCGTATACGCGAGCATGCGACGCTCCTGGCTGCGATGGGCATACTCCGCCGCAAAACAAATGCGGGGCAGGCGGATACCTCCTTCATAGTTGACTGTCACGCGACCGTCCTCCAGCCGCTGGGGATGGGCCACATGGTAAAGCGCACGCACCTTGTGCACTTCCTCTGAGACAAAGCTTCCGGCAATCATACGTGCCACCTCGCCGAGCTCTACGCGGCGGGCTGTCTCGGTCTTACCCGAAACCTTAAACAATGTAACTTTCATAGTGAATGATGTTTTAGTTTTTAATCCCTACAAAAGTACAACTTTTTCCGTAATCCGCAAAACGTTTCAAAAAAAATTTTTTTGCGAAAAGTATACATAGTATACACAAAAGCACTAAACACACTATGTATCTGCACATTACGAATACAAAAGTCTACACAAAGTATACACTAAGTATACACAAAGCCTACACAGAAAAGGTGCACAGAGGCCGTTTTCCGAGAAATTCTCTGTAAAAAGGCAGCCGTACAGCAGCAAGCGATGTCAAGAAAGTGGCAGAATAGCCAACTTCGCGTGTCCGGAAAAGGATTTTCCTGCGAGAAAAACAACTTTCCAAGCCTTGCAAATCAATCCGTAAGCCTTGCAAATCAATCCGTAAGCCTTGCAAATCAATCCGTAAGCCTTGCAAATTGATCCGTAAGCCTTGCAAATCAACCAGAAAGGCCTACGGATGAATCCGTAGGCCTCATAAGGTTCTCAAGCTTCATCGTGTAGGCCTTGTGTATACTTTGTGTAGGCTTTGTGTATACTTTGTGTAGGCTTTGTGTATACTTTGTGTAGGCTTTGTGTATACTTTAGGCTACAGCATTAAGCTGTGACTCAGACGGTTAACCCACATTTAGTGTATAGTGTAGGCTTTTACCGGAAAAAAAAATTGGGAGGTGATTGTGGGATACGCCCCTCATTAAGGCTATAAGGTTACGCCCTAATAGTCGTCAAACTCCATACTTCCCTTGTAGTACAGGCTGATGGTGTGTTCCTTTCCGTCACCATATTCCTCGGTCCCTTTCACCTTGCCATCCACCAACTTGATCTCAAATACGGGATTGCCGTCGCTATCGTCGGAAAGGCGCTTCAGATAGAGTGTGCCGCTCTGGAAGACAGGATAAGAGGTTCCAGGCTCCCCATAGGTATCGATGATACAATTTGGCATATAAGCCTCGACAGCCCAGTACCAGCCATCGCCATCGTGCTTAGGCTCCTTTTTCGTCAGGTCGATCAGCTTTCCGTTGTGGTATACGTGCGATGCCATGATTTTAACACCCTCTTTCGCCCCCCAAAAGAGGACGATATCATAGTTGCCATCTTCCGCCAGATCGCTCTTGTCGATGCCGGCCTTGAGAATAGTTTTTTGTATGCCGTCGATGGTGACGGAATTCGGCACTTTTGGGTCGTCGTCATTGTCGCAGGAGGATAGGAATACGGGTGCCGCCAACAGCATGGCGGCGGCAAGCAGCGTGAAGCTCTGCCGTTTCATTGTGTGTTTCATAGTGTTTGAGTGTTTAGATAGTAACATTTCGCAGCACCATGGTTAACCGTTTTAGTAGGTTCTCAGACAACCGAGGGGTTGTTCCAAAACCGCCACGAGAAGCCCCCCGCCCTGGTGCCGCGAATTGAAGGCAGGAAAAGGCCTCAATGACAGGGCAAATGTAGGTATAAAACCCGAAAAAAGCAACCTTTAGAGAAAGATTGCTTCATTCAAGTCGCGCAAAGGGCACAAAGCGCCTGCTATTGGGGGCGGAATTCTTGCGCAAAAGGATAGGGATGCTTGATAAGCTCCGGATGCGTCTTTTCAGAAATGCAGCGCGCCGGATTGCCAGCGGCCGTGCAGTTTGCAGGAATATCCTTCACTACCACCGAACCTGCGCCAATCGTAGTCCCGCTGCCTATTTTTACCTGCTCGACGATAGCGGTATTGGGGCCGATGTAGACGTTGTTGCCTATGATGGCCGCTCGTTCGGAATGGGAACCGATGGTGGTAAACTGGAACATGTCCACGTTATTGCCTATGACGGCCTTCCTGTTGATCACGATGCCACAGCAATGGTGAATGTTAAATCCATAGCCGATGCGTGTGCCTGCCTTTATAAAGAGTCCGTATTTCTTCATGGCATGCATGCGCCAACGGGTAATGGGGAAGAGCCACCCTTTGTGCTGGCACAGGCGCATATAGATGCAGAAACGCATGCTCGTGCGCGTGATGCTGCCCAACCATATCGTCAGGAGTCCCGCCCGCCTGCCGCAGTGACGGAAATAGTCGCTTTTGATGAGCTTAATGCAGTCGCCGTAGTTCTCAGGTATGGGAATGTGGATTTTCTCATCACCGACATCGTAGGTTTCTTGCTTCATATTTCCTCGTATTCATACTGAAATTCACTCCCCCAAGACATGGACGGAAAGCCCTCTGTTTCGCGCTAAAGTGTCACGCCGCCCTCCCCTGTCGGGGAAGGCGGCGTAGTATGGGGAATAATCGTATAGTTTCGGTTTAGTTCTTGAAGAAGCTCTGCACGTCCTCGTTGCGAACCATCTGCTCGTCAAAAACGTAAGCACCCGTCTTGGGGCTCTTCACCATCTTGATGACCTTCGTGTAGGAACGTCCGTCCGTTTTGCCCTCCTGAAGAGTGGCGACTGCTTTCTTTGCCATAGTGTCTTATGTGTGTGTAGCTTTTTCTTACTTGATTTCCTTGTGTACCGTCATGCGGCGAAGGATGGGGTTGTACTTCTTGAGTTCCAAACGCTCCGTCGTGTTCTTACGGTTCTTGGTGGTGATGTAGCGGGACGTACCGGGGAGTCCGCTTTCCTTCATCTCGGTGCATTCGAGGATGACCTGCACGCGATTACCTTTAACTTTCTTTGCCATCGCTCTTGTGTTTTTATCCGATTACTTTAATGTCTTTCCAGTCGCAGAAACCCTTGGCTACGGCACTGTTCAGCGCGGCGTCAAGGCCGACTTTGTTGATGAGGCGGAGTCCTGCTGCGCTCACGCGGAGGCTAATCCAGCAATCCTGCTCCACATAGTAGAACTTTTTGTAGAACAAGTTCACGTCGAAAGTGCGCTTTGTGCGACGCTTCGATTTAGAAACATTGTTTCCGACCATCGCGGTCTTACCTGTGATTTGACAAATCTTCGACATTTCTATCCTGTTGTTTTATAGTGTACTAAAATGCGCGGGAAATACTGCGCCCGAAGCGCATAGTCCCAATTCGAGGTGCAAAATTAGCGCAAAAAATCCTTATAGACAAACTTTTCCGCAAGTTTTTTTGTCTGCAACTCGTGGGAGACACCCTTGCGCGTGCGCGTGGCATGCACACGCGTGATAAATAACAATGTAGTGGAGCTGGTTTCCGAGCCTTAGTCTTCCTCGTCGGTCACCGTCTTGGGACACACTTCGCGCAGATAGTCAAGCAGCATGTGTACGGCCACGGAGGTGGCGGAGGTCAGGTTTTGCTCGCGGCCGTTGTCCTCGGAGAGCATGCGCGTCACGATGTGACCTTCCTGCCCCACGGCAATCCAGATGGTACCCACGAGAACGTTGCCACTGGGTGAACCGCCAGGACCGGCATAGCCTGTGATGGCCACGGCGTAGTCGGTGCCAAAGAGGCGATTGGCACCCACCACCATCTGGCGTGCCACTTCCTCGCAGACGGGCGTCTCGCGTTCCATCAGCTCTTCGCTGACGCCAAGGAGTCGGCTTTTCACATCCTCGGCATAGCAGCACAGGCCACCGCGATAGTAGGTAGAACTGCCAGGAGCCGCCGTGATGATGGTGGCGATGCGGCCGGCGGTGCAGCTCTCGGCGGTCGAGAGCGTTTTGTCTGTGTTCCAAAGGAGCTGGTTGATCTCCTTGCTGGCTAACTTCAAGTCAAGTTCCATGTTGTATGGTTTTTTGTTATAGTATAGAACATACCTATAGTTAATCTCAGGAGTCTAAGGGGGAGTTAAGCCCGCCGCAGCGTGCAGGACGATGTCAGCAACAGGCTACAACCGAAAAGGTATTGTCCATTTTCACTCCCATTTTTACTTCCACTTCTACTCCCCTATATCGTCGTACGCGAATAGGCTGGGCGGTCAAGCGGGCAGAAGTCTTTGTCGAGATATTTATAGTAGCCCGTAACGGCTATCATGGCCGCGTTGTCCGTCGTGAAGCTGAATGGCGGGATGAACACCTGCCAGTTTCCAGCCTTTTGCTGATTGAGGAATGCCTGCCGCAAGGCCGTGTTGGCACTGACACCTCCGCTGAGTGCCACACGCGTGATGCCCGTCTGCTTGACGGCCATCTTGAGTTTTTTCATCAGGATGTCCACGATGGTCTTCTCAAGCGAGGCCGCGAGATCCTCCTTGTGGTGCTCCACGAAGTCGGGGTCAGCATTCTGCTGGTCGCGCAGGAAATAGAGGAAACTGGTCTTCAGGCCCGAGAAACTATAATCGAGCCCCGCTATCTGGGGCTTCGCAAACGTATAGGCTTCGGGATTCCCCTTCCGTGCAAGGCGGTCGATGACGGGACCGCCCGGATAGCCGAAGCCCATCACCTTGGAGCATTTGTCCATCGCCTCGCCTGCGGCGTCGTCGATGGTCTGCCCCAGAATCTCCATGTCGTTATAGGCATTCACCTTCACAATCTGCGAGTTGCCGCCCGAGACGAGGAGGCACAGGAAGGGAAAGGTCAAGTCCGCCCCAGGGACTGAGGAGTCGGAGGAAGCCTGCTTGATGAAATGAGCCAGCACATGCCCTTGCAGGTGATTGGCCTCGATGAGGGGAATGCCGAGTGCGGACGCAAACCCCTTGGCGAAGCTGGTGCCCACGAGGAGCGACCCCATAAGTCCAGGCCCCATCGTCACACATACTGCCGAGAGTTCGTCCTTCCCCACCCCAGCCTGCCTGAGCGCCTGGTCGACGACTGGGACTATGTTCTGCTGATGGGCACGCGATGCCAGTTCGGGTACGACGCCGCCATAGGCTTCGTGCACCTTCTGCGACGCTGTCACGTTTGACAACAAAAAATCATCGCGCAACACCGCTGCACTCGTATCATCACAACTTGACTCTATCCCCAATATAGTTATACTCATAGAGATTTTTTCCGTTTTGGCCGCGAAAGTACGCAAAAAGTTTGGCATAGCCACACAAATCTGCAACATTTGACCGGCACGTGCCTTCAGTTCGCCAAATTATCCCTATCTTGCGGCACGCATAACTACTCACCTTTATTTCAGACCTACGCATGAACTTTCTGGAATTGACAAAGAAAAGATACAGCTGCCGTACCTACCAGGCACGGGAAGTGGAAGAGGAAAAGATGGCATACGTGACGGAGTGCGCCCGCATGGCACCCTCGGCCGTCAACCGCCAGCCATGGCGACTGCGCATCGTGAGCGGCGACGAAGCCAAGGATAGTCTCCGCACCTGCTACGACCGCGAATGGTTTCGGACGGCTCCCGCCTACATCATCGCCTCCGTGCTGCACGACGAGCAGTGGGTAAGAGCCGACGGCAAGCAACATGGCGACATTGACGTGGCCATTGCCGTGGAACACCTATGCCTTGCCGCAGCCGAGCAAGGCCTTGCTACTTGCTGGGTGTGCAACTTCGACGCAGCAATGTGCAAACAACTTTTCGGCCTCGACGAGAACGAGGAGGCAGCCGTCCTGATTCCCATCGGCTATGCGGCCGATGCACCAAAGGAAAAGATGCGCAAAAGTCGCAATGAGATTGTGAGAATTATTTAACCGCAAAAAGGAATTATACATATGAAGAAGATCATCATCATCGACGGAGGCCCACGTAAGACATTCAACACGGCCGCGATGCTCCAGAAGTTTGAGGAAGGAGCAAGAAGCGTCAGTAAGGAATTAGAAGTGAAGACGGTGCGCCTCTACGCCCTGGACTACAAGGGCTGCATGGCGTGCATGGCGTGCAAAATTAAAGACAAGGCCTCCCACGTATGCAAGTTTCGTGATGCCCTGACACCCGTGCTGGAAGACATTGCCATGGCCGACGGCCTCGTGCTGGGCTCGCCAAACTACTTCGGCGAAGTGACGGCACAGATGCGCGCATTCCTGGAGCGCCTGGCCTTTCCCTGGCTCTCCTACAACGACTACACTCTGACGGCGACCAAGCGGATGCCCGTCCTCCTGATCGAGACCCAGAACGGCACGCGCGAACACAACAACTGCAACGGATATGGCACGATGGAATACTGCATCACGCAGGCACTCGGAATACCGGAAAAGCTCACGG
>JAFSQD010000044.1 GCA_017446765.1 Alloprevotella sp. | reverse complement strand
TTCTGTCTTTTCCGAAAACCCAAGATCCGAATCTATCTTCGCCTGTATATAAAGAGTATCGCCGCCAATCCGCTCACCTATAAAAAAACTGAGGGTGGCCGCTTCCAGTTCCGGACTGCAACACGCATCCGACGACTTGAATTACAACGGATGGGGTTGCAGACCTCTCTCTTGTGCATTGCTGCTGCTATGGAATCATTTCATAGATCTCTTTCTCGCACTGAACACACCCTTAAGGCGC
The DNA here is from genome assembly GCA_017446765.1 of Alloprevotella sp. GTDB lineage: Bacteria > Bacteroidota > Bacteroidia > Bacteroidales > Bacteroidaceae > Alloprevotella. The sequence continues at coordinate 4,927 of JAFSQD010000044.1, read as the reverse complement.
GTTAGCGGGTGCAAAAGTACAACCTCACGGCAAATCTGCAAGCGTAATAGCTCCCTTTTTTTCAATACAGAACTCAAGAATTCACTTACACATTATTTAATAATACACGCACGCGCGTGCGCGTATTTCCCCGCCCCAAAGACCATTCGGGGAGAGATTCAAGGCAAAAGTCGGTCGGGGGAATAGACGATGCCTTCGGCTGCATTTCTTCCCTGCAGGTCGGTCAGGACGAAGGTGAACATCCATTTCCGCAGGCGCTGTGTGCCGTCGGGATTGAAGGGTAGTTTCAGAAATACCTTGTTCCAGCCCTGCTTCAACTCCACCTGCACGGGAGGTCGGCCTGTAAAGTTCTCGTTGAGCAATAACGTTTCGCTGTTCACCTCATGCACATCCGAGTTGTCCCAGTTGGGAGGTGTCAAGCGCTTGTCGTTCACCCAGACGTCGGAGCCATAGCGATCCCATCGGCCTGCCTCGGGAGCCACGTCCCGCTCTGAGCGTCCATAGTTGTAGAACTCCACTTGTGCCCCAAGCACTTGCCTTACGGGAGAATAGACATAGGTCCAGGCATAGGCCGTCGTTCCTGGCTCAGCATTTTTAAAGAAAGTAGGAATGAATGTACGCGACGAGTTAGGGTTGGCCCAGGTATGACGCAGGTAGATGCCAGCGCCCACAGCATCGGCGGTATGATAGGTCTTTCCCTCAAAAGTATATTCCTTTTGCGGCCCAAGCACTTCGGGCGGTAGCTGGCGGGCTGCGTCGCCACTGTTGGGGAAGGCTTCAGTGATTCTCCAGTGGACATTTGTTTGCCGCACATAGGGTATGGGGACGTCGTGAAGCACATTCGCTTTATGGTAGAGGAAGCGTCGCTCCCAATCGCAGTATTCCTCAAAGACTTTCCCCTTGGGCGGCAGCATCGTACCACCGTCTTCAACATACTGTTCTCCCCCGCCCCTCCATGCGCGCCATGCTATGACGAGCGAATAGGCATAAAAGTTGTTTTGCCTAAGGATATCATCCTCGCTTCTGAGGCGGCGGTCGTTCCAGGTGCATAGGATGGTGCCTGCCACCTCGGGGTTGCCCTGTTGCTCATAATAGATATTGCTTTTGAAAATCCCTACGAGGTCAGCATAGACATCCATGTGGTTGGTATAGGCGTAGCGGCAGTCAATGTTCGGCATACGGTCTATCTTCCGCCCGGCCGTTGCCCACATCTGCGACATGTCGGCAAACTCGTATGAAACCTCCTTGTTCACCAGTCGGTTCCAAGTCACGACTTTCCTACCGTCCTTGCGCACCACGCCAGCCAGGGTCTCCAGAAAATCAGGATAGTCAATCCTCACCTCGTCGCCTCCCAGGTGGATATAGGGAGCACGTGGAAAAGCCTTCATGACTTCGGTTAGTATCACCTTCAGCGCCGCCACCCCCTTGTCGGTCTGCATGTCAAAGCCCATGGCTCGTCGGAAGGCCGCGCTGTGGCCTGGCATATCTATTTCGGGTATCACCGTGACGCCACGCTGTGCAGCATATTCCTCCACCTCGCGACATTGTGCCTGCGTATAGTACTTTCCCCGCAAGCGCACCATTGACGTGTCGGCCGTCAGCTGTGGAAAAGCCTTCACCTCGAAGCGCCAGGCCTGGTTTTCCGTCAGATGCCAATGGAAGACGTTGAGCTTGAAGCGAGAGAGCAGGTCTATCTCACGTTTCAGTTCGTCTACGGAGAGGAAAGAACGTCCCACGTCCTGCATCCACCCGCGTACCTTGAAAGCAGGAAAGTCCACAATGGAAACAGACTCAATGCAAGGCATGTCTTCCCCGTAACCTTCAGCGAGCTGCATCAGCGTCTGGGTGGCACGGATTACAGCGGTGTAAGACGATGCTTGTATCTCTATGCGCTTTGATGTGACCTCCAGCGTATAGCCCTCGCTGGGAAACCGAGGCACTTCGTAGTCGAAGAGGCCAAGCGTGGGTTTCAGGCGCACGCTGACCACGCGGCTGGCCTTTTCGTCGATGCCGCCATGCTTTTCAAGAAAGTCCTGGAGCAACCACGTGAACGTAGGGTCGTAGAGACGCACGCCCTTGCCGAGGCGGAAAGGCTTTTCCTTGGCATGCACCATGATCTGTTGGGGCATCGGCAGCAGATGTTCCACTTTTCCGTAGCAAAGAACGTACATCAGGAGCCCGCAGGCAAGTAGGAGAGACTTTTTCATGCTTGTGACAGATGATCTTTTTATGCCTGCGAAGGTAAGTAATTCTTTTTATTTTTGAGCACATTTCCCTGTGAAGCTTTGTTTGTTTGCCATCTTCTCGCTACATTTGCCTCACAAAACAACCATAAATACATGAAAAAAAGTTCATCCCTATTGCTCTCCCTCGTACCCCTTGCCGCAGCCGCCCAGCAGGCTGAGCGCCCCAACATCGTCTACATCATGACCGACGACCACACGGCGCAGATGATGTCCTGCTACGACCAGCGATACGTGGAGACTCCCAACCTTGACCGCATCGCCCGTGACGGTGTACGCTTTGTCAATAGCTACGTGGCCAACTCGCTCTCAGGCCCCAGCCGTGCCTGCATGATTACGGGTAAGCACAGTCACAACAATGGATTCACCAACAATGAGCACGGCATCTTCGACGGTTCGCAGCCCACGATGCCCAAATACCTCCGCCAAGCGGGCTATGAGACGGCACTCATCGGCAAGTGGCATCTCCACTCCCTGCCCACAGGTTTCGACCATTGGAACATCATCCCCGGACAAGGCGACTACTATAACCCCGACTTCATCACGCAACAGAACGACACCGTGCGCGAGCGTGGCTACCTGACGAACATCATCACCGACAAGAGCATACACTGGCTGCGCAGCGAGCGCGACAAGTCAAAACCCTTCGCCCTCTTCATCCACCACAAGGCCGTACACCGCTGCTGGCTGCCGGAACTGAAATACCTCCGTGAATACGAGGAAAAGACATTCCCCCTACCCGAGACTTTCTACGACAACTACGAAGGGCGCCTTGCCGCACAGACGCAGGAAATGGAAATCGGGAATCCCCAGCACATGGACATCGTCTACGACACGAAGATGTACCGCCCCGGCGAGCGCACACGCCTCACCGCTCACTACCTGAACATGGTGGGACGCATGGACTCCCGCGACCGCGCCGAGTATGACTGGTTCTACGATTCCATATCTGCCGACTTCTGGCAGCGTGGCCTGAAAGGGCGCGAACTGGCCGAATTCAAGTACCAGCGTTACATGCGCGATTATGCCAAGACGCTCAAGACCCTCGACGACAACGTGGGACGCATCCTCGACGAACTCGAGGCCGAGGGCATCTTGGACAACACGCTCGTGGTCTACACTTCAGACCAAGGCTTCTACATGGGCGAGCACGGGTGGTTCGACAAGCGCTTCATGTACGAAGAGAGCCTCAACACGCCCCTCGTCATGCGCCTGCCAAAAGGTTACGGTCTCGATGCCAAGGGTGTCGTCACAGAGATGGTGCAGAATATTGACTACGCGCCCACCTTCCTTGACCTTGCGGGTGCCCCCATTCCCGAGGACATGGACGGTGTATCCCTGCTACCCTTGCTCAAGGGTCAGCACCCGAAGGACTGGCGCCGCAGCATCTACTATCACTACTATGAGTATCCCGCCGAGCATGCTGTGAAGCGCCATTACGGCGTTCGCACCGAGCGCTATAAGCTCATCCATTTCTATAACGACATCGATGCCTGGGAACTCTACGACCTTAAGACCGACCCGCAGGAGCTCCACAACATCTATGGTCAACCGGGCACCGAGAAGATTGAAAAGCAACTGCGCCGTGAGCTGGAGCGCCTACAGCGGCAATACCACGACCCCATCATCGAGAAGAACTGACCAGCGGCAACAGATTCCATACACTTAAGACGGCGGGCACAAGCAAGAATGTTTGTGCCCGCCCGTTTTTTGCACGTCCTTATATATGATGGTTGGATTCATCTATAGCATATAGCGCAGTATGCCCTCCTTTTTGCCAACTATAGCGTATCATTTTGGGGCAATTAACAAACTTTAACGACGGGGGGGTAATTTTCACCCCTTTCCCTTTATATTTGCCGCCGTGAAGTGCCCTTTAGGGCACCCGTTGAGTATACAATCAACTAAACAAACAATAATACTTCAACAAAGCACTCACATGAAAAGAATTTTAATTACACTCACGATGCTGATAATAGGCATCGGAAGTATTTCGGCACAATTCCTGGATCGAACAGGTTGGACGGTTCTGGCTTCAAGTGCATGTAACGATAGCAGTAGCGGTCAAGCTAACTATATGCTTGACAATTCCACGACTACTTGGTGGCACTCAAATTATGGTGGCGGCAACAGCTACGGTACATCTAATAGCGGCTGCCCCCATGCTTTCCAACTTGATTTAGGTTCAGAGAAGTCATTCTATGGCGTTCAAATCAAAAATCGTTCAGACGCTGAGGGCAATGGACGCGTAAAGAGTTATGAGATATACGTAAGCAATGAGCCTTTTACATCTTCCACAACAGGATTTAGTGCAAATGATGTAAAGTCTGGCAAGACCCCCGCATTGACTGGCACATTCAGCAACAGCTCTAAGGGTGCAATTAATCGTGCAAGCGGCACGACTCTGTTGAAAGGTCGTTATGTCTTATTTGTAATAACAGATTCCTATAACAATACGTCCACAAAATATGCTGCTATAGCAGAGGTTGATCTTTTATCAATCCCCTCTGGGCATAACGCATACAAAGGTGCGGTTAAAACCATCACTTCCAGCGAATGGACAACCGAGGGCAACTGGGACCTTAATGACACATGGAACAGCAATGGTCCTGGCTATACCAATTCTAACATGTGGTCACCTATATACCTGCAAGATGTAACTGCAACAGGAATCGCATTTGAGG
>JAFSQD010000043.1 GCA_017446765.1 Alloprevotella sp. | reverse complement strand
GCTCTATCAAGTGCGCCGCCGCGTGAACGACATGTACTTTTCCCTTTTGCTTCTCGACGACCGCCTGCGCCTGAATGCCGACTTGGAGACGCTGCTTACAGCCAACGAAAAGCGACTTGCCTCCATGTTTGAGCACGGTACGGCGGCCGAAAGCGATCTTAACGCCGTGCGCGCAGAGCGCATGGAGGTGGTGCAGAGGACGCGGGCACTGGAGTCGGAACGTCGCACGCTTGCAGACATGCTTGCCACCTTCTGCGGCATGGAAAACGTCGTGCCCGAAAGGCCACGCATGCCGCAGGAGAACAGCGCGCAGGGCAATGGGCGTCCCGAGCTACGCCTTGCCGAGCAACAGCTACGCCTTGCCGATGCCGAGGAGAAACTTCTGAAAGCCTCGCTCTTGCCTCGCCTCTCCCTTTTTGCCCAAGGCTTCTATGGCTATCCCGGATACAATCTTTTTGAGGACATGATGAGCCGGCGTTGGAGCCTGAACGGCATGGTGGGGCTGAGGCTTTCCTGGAACATAGGGGCGCTCTATACGCATAGGAACGACCGCATGAAACTTCAACAGCGGCGCGACATGGCACAAAACAGCCGCGACATTTTCCTCTTTAACAACCGCCTCGAACAGGAGCAGTTGCGCGAACACGTCAGCCGCTATGCCGAGATGCAGGACGACGACGCGGAAATTATTCGTTTGCGTCAGTCTGTGCGCAAGGCCGCAGAGTCGAAGCTTTCCCACGGAATCATCGACGTGAGCAGCCTCTTGCGTGAGATAAATGCCGAAAACGCCGCCCGCCTTGGGCAGAGCATGCACGAGATGCAAATGCTCAAGGAAGCCTATGACTTGAAATACACAACTAATAACTAATAGAACCCTAATCCCAAAGATATGAAAAGGACTTTATGGATCGCAATGGCTGTCGTGATGTGCACAGCTTGCGGTAGCAAGGAGAAAGAGTACGACGCCACAGGCACATTTGAGGCCACAGAAGTGGTCGTTTCGGCTCAGAGCCAAGGAGTTTTACTCAGTTTTAGCGTCAATGAAGGCGAGGAAGTGGCAAAGGACGCCCACGTGGGACAGATAAAAGATGAAGAAATGCATCTCCGCAAGCGTGAACTCTCCTCGGCAACCGACCAACTGGGCAGTCAGTTGCGCAGCCTGGCTCGTTCGGCCGAAGCCACCGACAGCCGACAGCTCGACCTGCAGAAGCAGATAGCCGCCCAACAACAACAGCTGAGCAATTTGCAGCGTGAACGTCAGCGATATGCAGAACTTGTGGCCGATGGCGCGGTGGCAAGGAAGCAACTCGACGACCTGGACTACCAAGTCGGCGTGCAGCAGAGGCAGCTCGCGGCACTACGAGAGCAACTGGGCAGCACCAATGCAAGCCTCGCCAAGCAGGCAGAGGCCACGCGCGAACAGATGCGAGGCATTGAGGCACAGATGCAGGGCGTAGAGATGCAAAAGGCACAGCTTGATGAGAGAATTCGTGATGCTGCCGTCGTCTCGCCCCTGGGTGGCTACGTGTTGGAAAAGTATGCCGAGCAGGGCGAATACGTCACGATAGGCAAGCCTCTCTTCAGGCTGGCCGACACAAGGCAGATGTTTCTGCGTGCATACGTCACGACCCATCAGCTTGAGCGCGTGAAACTTGGGCAAAAGGTAAAAGTCTTTGCCGACTATGGCGGCGGGCAGCGTAAAACCTACGACGGCACCATCGCGTGGGTGAGCAGCCGTGCCGAGTTTACGCCCAAAAACATCGTTACAGACGATGAACGTGCCGATTTGGTCTATGCCGTGAAGATTGCCGTGGCAAACGACGGCTATATCAAGATAGGAATGTACGGAGAGGTGAAGTTCTGATGAACGCAATAGAAGTAAATGGCGTCAGCAAGCGCTATGGGAATGTCGTAGCCCTCGACGACGTGACCTTCTCGGTCGGCAAAGGGGAGGTGTTTGGCATCATCGGTCCCGATGGTGCTGGCAAGACATCGCTCTACCGCATCCTCTGCACCCTGCTACTCCCCGATGGCGGCACGGCCTGCGTAGATGGGTTCGATGTCCGGAAACAAGCAAGTCAGATACGTCGCCGCGTGGGTTACATGCCCGGGCGATTCTCGCTCTACGAGGACCTGACGGTGGAGGAAAACCTTGAGTTTTTCGCCACACTCTTTGGTACGACCCTCCATGAAGGCTATGACAGCATAAAGGCCATCTACGGGCAAATTGAGAAGTTCCGCCATCGCCGAGCAGGTGCCCTCTCTGGCGGCATGAAGCAGAAGCTGGCACTCAGCTGTGCCCTCGTGCACAGTCCCAGCGTGCTTTTCCTCGACGAGCCGACGACAGGTGTCGACCCCGTCAGCCGTAAGGAGTTTTGGGAAATGCTTTCCACGTTGCGTGAGCGAGGCATCACTGTCGTGGCCTCGACGCCTTACCTTGACGAGGTGCGCCGTTGCGACCGCGTGGCGTTTCTTGAAAAAGGACGCATACGGGGTATTGACCGCCCAGAGGTCGTACTTGAACAGTTTCGCGATATTTTCAATCCCCCAGGCATTGCGCATGAAAACACGCTGGCGAAGGACGAGAAGGTCATCGAGGTGGAACACCTCGTCAAGGCCTTTGGCACTTTTCGCGCCGTGGACGACATCTCGTTCAGCGTGAAGCGTGGCGAAATCTTCGGATTCCTTGGTGCTAACGGCGCCGGCAAGACCACGGCCATGCACATGCTCACGGGACTCAACCAGCCCACGAGCGGCACAGGCCGTGTGGCCGGTTACGACATTCGCACGCAACACGAGAAGATCAAAAAGCACATCGGATACATGTCGCAGCGCTTCTCGCTCTACGATGACCTCTCCGTGGCTGAAAACATTCGCCTCTTTGCAGGTATCTACGGCATGAAGGAACCGGAGATAAAGGATAAGACCGCGCGCATGTTGGAGCAGTTGCAGTTTTCTGAACATAAGGACGACCTCGTTTCTTCCCTTCCGCTCGGATGGAAGCAGAAGTTGGCATTCTCCGTCAGCATTTTCCACGAACCCGACATCGTATTTCTTGACGAGCCTACGGGCGGCGTCGACCCCTCGACACGCCGTCAGTTCTGGGATCTCATCTATCAAGCTGCGGCGAGGGGCATCACCGTCTTTGTCACCACCCACTACATGGACGAGGCAGAGTACTGCGACCGCATTTCCATCATGGTCGACGGGAAAATCAAGGCGCTCGGCACGCCCGACAGCCTAAAGCGACAGTTTTCCCAGCCCGACATGGACCATGTATTCACCTATTTGGCAAGGCAGGCAACGCGTTCTTCCGATTAGCAAGCCTATATAAATATGTTTCTATGAAGAAATTTCTTTCGTTTGTCCTCAAGGAATCAAAGCATATCCTGCGCGACCGCCGCACGATGCTCATCCTCTTTGGCATGCCCGTAGTGCTGATGCTGCTGTTTGGCTTTGCCATCACGACTGACGTGCGAAACGTGCGCACCGTGATCGTTGCCGACCATCTCTCAGCCCAGGGCAGGCAAAGCGTGGAGCGCCTGGCTGCGTCGGAGTACTTTACGATTGTGTCCACAGCCTCTACGCCGGCCGAGGCAGAGCGATTCGTCAGGAGTCAGAAGGCCGACTTAGCCATCGTCTTTGCCTCCGAGAAGAGGGGCATACAGCTCGTTGTGGACGGGGCAGACCCCAACATGGCGCAACAATGGGCTACCTATGCACAGCAAGTGATAGCCAATCCTCCCTCAGGCCCTGTCAACGTAAAAATGCTCTACAATCCGCAGATGAAGTCGGCCTACAACTTTGTACCTGCCATCATGGGCATGCTCTTAATGTTGGTATGCGCGATGATGACTTCTGTATCCATCGTGCGCGAGAAGGAGCGCGGGACGATGGAAGTGCTCCTTGTCTCCCCCGTGCGCCCTCTGATGGTGGTCGTGGCCAAGGCTGTTCCGTACCTGTTGCTTGCCGTTGTCATCCTTGGTGTCATCCTGCTGATGGCACGCTTTGTACTGGGTGTCCCGTTGGCGGGTTCGCTGTTCTGGATTGTCGCCGTCAGCATCGTCTACATCATCCTTGCGCTTGCCTTGGGACTCCTCATCTCCAATGTGGCGCAGACGCAGATGATGGCACTTCTCCTTTCAGCCATGGTGCTTCTGATGCCCATCGTGATGCTCAGCGGCATGCTGTTTCCAGTGGAGTCTATGCCCGTGGCGTTGCAGTGGCTGTCAGCCATTGTGCCTCCCCGGTACTACATAGAGGCGATGCGAAAATTGATGATTATGGGTGTAGGCATCGGAGAAGTGCTCACGGAGGTAGGCATACTCGTATTGATGACCTTGGCTCTGCTTGCAGTTTCACTCCTAACGTTTAAGACAAGACTGGCTCGATGATGACGTTAAAATTTCTCTTGCAAAAAGAATTCCTGCAGATACGGCGCAATGCTTTTCTGCCCAGGCTGATAGTGGCATTCCCCATCGTAATCATGTGCGTGACGCCATGGGTGATGAACATGGAGGTGAAACAGATTCGCGTGGTAGCCGTGGACTGCGACCATACGGTACGCTCACAACGCTTGTTGCACGACCTCGAGGCTTCGCACTACTTCACGTTTAACGGACAACGGGCAACCTATCAAGAAGCCTTGGCTGATGTGGAACATTCCAAGGCCGACGTGATCGTGGAAATACGGAACGGAAAATATCTGATCGCGGCCAATTCCGTCAATGGCACCAAGGGCTCAATGGGTTCGGCCTACCTCTCCCAGATCATAGCCCAGCAGGACGTGGCTGGGCAGGCACCTACAGGACAGGGTATGGCTGTAAAATTGTTGTATAACCCCCATCAAAACTACCAGCTCTATATGATTCCTGCCCTCTTTGCCATCGTGGTGATGCTGATGACGGGCTTCCTCCCCGCTCTGAATATCGTGGGAGAGAAGGAACAGGGCACCATCGAGCAGATGAACGTCACGCCCGTAAGCAGGTGGGCTTTCATCTTGGCGAAACTGATTCCCTATTGGCTCATTGCCCTGTTTGTGGTCACGATGTGCCTCTTGCTCTCGTGGGGGGTCTATGGCATCACGCCGGCAGGCTCTGTCGTGTGGGTATATGTCCTTGTGATACTTTTGGCCATGTTCTTTTCGTCCTTCGGACTCATCATCTCCAACTATAGCGAGACCATGCAGCAGGCCATCTTCGTGATGTGGTTTTTTGTGGTGTGCCTGATGCTGCTCAGCGGACTCTTTACTCCTACGCGCTCAATGCCTTCATGGGCTTACCTGACCACGTATGTCAATCCGATGCACTACTTCATTGATGCCATCCGCACGGTCTTCATCCGTGGCGGAGGCTTCCACGAGATTAGTCTTCAGCTTCTTGCCCTCCTGTGCATAGGACTATCGATGGGCGTCTGGGCTGTTGCAAGCTACAAGAAGAATGCCTGAGTTCCCGTAGGAAACCTTTGTGAGCTAAGGTATGTATATTGACGAGGCGCATCCAAAACTGACTTGGATGCGCCTCGTTCTCTCTGTCGTGGTTGACGTGTGGGTATTTCCTTTCGCGCGGCGGCTATCTGACGACCTTTCTGTGCCCCATGATATACACGCCCTTGGCGGGTTCGCAGCTCAGACGGCGACCGTCGAGGGAATGGATGGCCGAGGCGCTCTCGGAAAGCTCCGAGGGGTGGATGCCGATAGGGGGAGCATTTACCAGATAGACGTCGATGACGGGTCCGTTCAGGTTGGCATCGGCCGTGGTGAACCACGTGGAGTTTGTGCTGAGGCCGGAAACGGTCAGGCTTTGCTCGCCTGCGAAGACGGCAGACTCTTCGCTCTCAGTCACGACTGTGGTGCCCCAGCCGTTGGAGGTATAGATTTTGTAGCCGACTATCAAGTATTCGCCGTCAACGCTGATGGTGAACTTGAAGTCGCGTCCCAGATTGTAGTTGGTCGTGTTGAATCCATTGTTACGCTCAGACTTGAGGGTCACCACAGGAGCCGGCTCGTCCGAAACCCATTCAGCTGCTGCCCATCCCTTTCCCGTAGCTACTTCGCTGCCACCTTGGAAGAAGGTGCCTGGGGCATCCTTCTTGTAGGTGACGGTATAGTCGGGATTGAGAGGGGTGGGGTCGTCGGGGTCGTTGGGACCCGGCTCACTACCTGGAGTGAAGAGACCTTCCACGCGCACCTCGCCGTCGATGTAGGAGGCAGGTATGGTGTAGGTGTGTGTTTCTTTATTGAAGGCCGAGGCGGGTATGGTGACCGATTTGTACTGGCGGTTTTCACGCACGTACTCAGGGCCGTCGAGGTTGTAGCCATGGGTGATGACGATGCCCGTATAGGTGAAGTCGGGAGCAGGTGCCATTTTCACCGTGAAGGGCTGGCCGAAGCTGATGGGGGCTTCGCTGAGGGCAGCATCCTCTGCCGTCAGCACGTCACCGTTCAACTGGTTGGCGGAGATGCTCACTTCGTCCTCGTGGACGTTCAGCAATACATCAACGATATTACCGCCATTTGCTACGATGGTGTTTCCCGTATCGCTGTTGCCGCCGGCATCGGCACTGTTCCAGTCCACCTTGAGACGCATGCGGTATATGCCCGGCTTCGTACCAGCAGGAATGGTGAACTTGGGGCAGGTGATGGCACCGTTTACGACGGAGTTGCCGTTGGTCTGGCTGGCGCCAAGGCTGTTGTAGCCATTGAGGAAGGTGTAGCTTGTCAGTTCGCTGCCTTCGGAAGCTTTGTTGTTTTCCACGATAGGCGTAAACTGGCCGTCGTTGTTCCAGTCGACATAGACGTAGCCACTCATCCATGTGCCCTTGAAGGTCATCTTTACCGTAACGTCGGCTCCAGCCTTTGCCAGGACGGTGGCTTTTTCGGTGAGATTCGTGTAGACGGTCGCTGTGGGCACGTTTACGTCCACGCCACTCTCGCCGCTAACCGTGAACGTGAGCTTTGTCAACGCTCGGTCGGAGCGGGTGGGAGCCTGTCCGCTATCGAAGTTGACGGGATAGTTCACCTCCTGATAGCGGGGCTGCGAACTGTCGGTCACCTCAATGTCGTCAATATAGGCGATGAAGTCCGTCTGTCGCAGATGGGGAGAGGAGAGGTCGGGGACGACCACGAAACTGTGGATGTCCACGGCCTCGTTGGTGGTGATAGGGAATACGAGGTCGCACCATTGTGCTTGCGCGCCAATGGAAGCCGTCACCCAGAATTGTTCCGTCTCGGGCTTTTGTCCTTCCCAGTCCTGTCGCTTGCCCAGGCCGATGAGCATCACTTGTGTCTCCTCGCCTGCGGGCTTATTCACGAGTACGTGGACATATTTTTTGCTCGTGCCCAGATGGAGGGGCGTGTTCAGGTCTACGCGCGCTCCGAAGGTATTGCTGCCATAGCGTGAACGCTGTATGGCAAGGACGTTCTCGCTCGCGTTGGTGGCGATGCCCGGAGTGTCCTTTTCTTCTCTATCGGGGTTAGTAGTCAGTTTTACAAAATGGCTACCGTCGATGGCACCTGTGCGGAATGGTGATTGCTCCCATGTGTCATAGACACCGATACTGCGGTATTCCTCCTCGCTTTCGAACGTGATGTGCTGTGCCATCGCCATCGTTGGAAGCAGCGAAAATACGATATATAATATATAGCGTCTCATAATGTCATTCGTTATCATTGTTATACCTTAAGCTTTCCACTTTTCACTTTCGGCTACTCAATACACAGCCATGGTATGCAGTGTGGGACATGAGCGGCTGTCCTCAATGGTGACGCGCAGATAGCGGGCGTTGACTCCGCCGTAGTTGCTGGTGCTTCCGTTCAGGGGAACTATGCGCTTGTAGCCTACCGTCGTCGTGCTTCCCGAGGCTCGCTTTGTCCAGGTACTGCCGTCAAGGCTGGTCTCGATTGTAAACTGCTTGATACGCTGCCCGAGGCGGATATATTCCATGAGCATCACATAGTGCAACGTCTTAGTTTCGCTCCACTCCACGTTGATGGTAGCGGTATGCTCTCCGTCGTTGGTGGCCCAGTAGGTTTCCTTGTCGCCGTCGGTGAGGTTGGCTACGCTGTAGGAGCGTCCTGCCCCAGCCGTGCGCGTTGCCGTTGCCGTCACGCTGCTTGCCTCAGCCATGAGGTCTGTTCCAAGGCGTTCCTTGAGCATGGTGCCCAGTTCCTGCAGCACCTTGACGTCGGCTTGTGGGAGTTCGCCCGATTGGTCGGGAGGGAAGTTTAGGATGAGTGTAGCATTGCGCCCTACCGTCTCGAGGTAAATCTTGAAAAGTTCGTTGGCGCTCTTCGGGCTCTCTCCGCTATGCCAGAACCAGCCTTTATTGGTGGCTTTGGCGTCGCTCTCTCCAGCTTTCCATTTCCAGGCGTTCATGTTGCCGCTTTCGCCGCTTCCCATAGCCCAGTTGGTTTCGCCGGCCCATCCCTGCTCGTTGCCAATCCATCGCGCCTCGTCGCCTACGCCCCACATCACGCAGTTGGGAGCAATGGCGTGGACAGTGTCGCGCAGGTTGGGTATGTCGTAGTAGTTGGACGCATTGGGAATGGTGCGGGTGCCGCGATTGCCGCCATAGTAGCCGGCATGGTCGCCACCCGTGGCGCCGTCAAACCACATCTCAAACTGGTCGCTTCCATACTTTGCCAGTTCCAGACACTGCGGGAGGAAGACCTTGTTGACATAGTTGCTGGTGCCGTCGCCCCAATAAGCACTGTTGAGGTCCCACGGCGAGACATAGAAACCATACTTCATGCCCAGGTCGCGGGCCGCTACGGAGAACGAGTCGGGAATGTTGGTGTTACGGCCGTTCTCGTTGCCCGCATTGACGATGCTGTGGGTCGTTGTCGCTGTAGGCCAGAGGCAGAATCCATCGTGATGCTTCACGACGGCGATGCCGCCTTTCATGCCGGCGGCTTTGACGGCCGTCAGCCATTGGCGGGGATTGGGCACTTTGGTGGGGGCAAAACGGCTCTCGGCCTCACTGCCGTCTCCCCATTCGGCATTGGTGAACGTATTCATTCCAAAATGGAAGAACGCGTAAAATTCCGTCTCTTGCCACAATAGTTGGCGTTGGCTCGGCACAGGATGGACAGGAGCCGGCTCGTTGTCTGCGTTTGGCAGTGTGACGTCGTACAACTGCCCTCTGACAGCCGTGCTGAGAAGCAGCAACACCATCAAGGTGGAAGCCTTTCTTTTCATGATTGATGTTTTATTGTTGATTTAGGTAAAATGTGATTTAGACAGATGGTGCAAAGGTAGGGATTATTTTCTTTTTCGGGTCCAAACGGTACGATTATTTTTTTGGAAAGGAAGGAGCAAGGGCGGACACACACATGGTGCATCCGCCCTTGGCTATAGTTTTTTTCGCAGAGCGTGCTGCTTATTCAGCTGCAAGCGTGAAGCGGCGGAATGCAACGACCTTCAGTTCGGGGTCGGCCTGCTTGAGGTATTCGGCCACCGTCGGCGTGTCGTCGATGAGTGCCATCTGCTGGTTGACGAGGGTGTAGTCCTTGTAGAACTTTGCCATGCGGCCGTTTGCGATGTTCTGGATCATCTGCTCGGGCATGTTCTGGAGCTTTGCGGCAGCCGTCTCTTCCTTCAGCTTGCGGATTTCGTCGGCCTGAGCTTCCGTGATGTTGCCCTTGCGGATGCCTTCCTCGAGGTGTTCCTCGCTCTCGGCGATGTAGAGGTTGAAGCCAGCCTTCTTCAGGGCGGCTTCGACAGCCTTCTTCACCTGCTCTTCGCGAGTCTTTTCGAGGGCCACCTTCATTTCGTTGTCCTTGATGTCCTGGGGAACACTGGCCTCGTCGACGGCCACGGGGTTCATGGCTGCAATCTGGATGGCGATGTTGTGACCCTGTTCCTCTGCGGGCTTGTTGAGCTGCACCATGGTGCAGAGCATGTTGCGTCCCTGGTGGTTGTAGGTGGACACGTTGTCGCCCTCGAGCGTCAGGTAGCCGTCGAGTTCCATCTTCTCACCCGTGATACCGCTGCGGTCAACCACGGCGTCCTGTACGGTGCCATTGCCGCAGGGCAGAGCCTTCACCTCGTCGAGGGTCTTGCACTTTGCGGCTACGGCTGCATCAAGGATCTGCTGTGTCAGGGCGATGAAGTCCTTGTTGTTTGCCACGAAGTCGGTTTCGCACTTCAGTGCGATGGTTGCGGCAAAGCCGTTTTCAGCCTTTACGAGTACACAGCCGTTGGAGGTTTCGCGGTCAGAGCGCTTTGCGGCCACGGCCTGTCCCTTCTTACGGATGATTTCGATGGCGGCTTCCATGTCGCCTTCGGCTTCGGCAAGAGCCTTCTTGCAGTCGCCCAGTCCTGCACCCGTCATGGTGCGGAGCTTTTTGATATCTTCAATTGTTACTGCCATAGTAGTGGTTTTGTTTAATGTTCTTATTTGAAAAAGAAACAAGCTGCGCTGCGATGAAGCGGCGCAGCTTGTTTGCGTGTTTTTTCGTAGGTGATACTCTCAGTTTACTCTGCGGCGGGAGTTTCCTCTGCGGGAGTTTCCTCTGCGGCGGGAGCCTCTTCCACTTCGGGCTTAGCCTCAGCTACGGGCTCGGCGGCAGTTTCCTTTTCCTTGCGTGTGCGCGTGGTGCGCTTGCGGGGAGCTTTCTCGCCTTCCTGCTGTGCCTGTGCTTCGCTGTCGGCCTTCTCCACCTTGCGCTCCTCGATGCCTTCCTTGATGGCGGCGCAGCATGCGTCGAGAATCACTTCTACGCTCTGCTTGGCGTCGTCGTTGGCGGGGATGACGAAGTCGATGGGGTTGGGGTCGGAGTTTGTGTCGACAATGCCGAACACGGGTATACCCAAGCGGTTGGCCTCGGCCACGGCGATGTGCTCTTTCATGACGTCAACGACGAAGAGCGCAGCCGGCAGGCGTGTCATGTCGGCAATGCTGCCAAGGTTCTTCTCAAGTTTCTGGCGCTGGCGGGAAATCTGGAGCACTTCGCGCTTTGAGAGGTTGGAGTATGTGCCGTCAGCCATGAGCTTGTCGATATTGGCCATTTTCTTCACGGCCTTACGGATGGTGGGGAAGTTGGTGAGCATACCGCCCGGCCAACGTTCTGCCACGTAAGGCATGTTGACGCTCTCGGCTTTTTCGGCAATGAGTTCCTTGATTTGTTTCTTAGTAGCTACAAAGAGGACGCGCTTACCCTGCTTGACGATGTTTTTGAGGGCCTCGGCGGCAACGTCCACTTGCTGCACGGTCTTGTGCAGGTCGATGATGTGGATGCCATTGCGCTCCATGAAGATATAGGGAGCCATGGCGGGGTTCCACTTACGCTTGAGGTGGCCAAAGTGACAGCCAGCCTTTAAGAGGGATTCGAAGTTTGTTCTTGACATGTTGTCGTGTGTTGTTTTGTTTCGTTTACTTTCTTTTTGAGTTGTCCTTAGTTCAACCAACCGCCGGGTAGAGCATTCTTAATAATATAATAATGTGTCCCGATGGTTTAGATGCTAAACGTCCATTCAGCAAGCGATGCCGATTGTTAACGTTTGCTGAACTGGAAGCGACGGCGTGCCTTGGGCTGACCCGGCTTCTTGCGCTCCACCTGTCGGGGGTCGCGGGTCATGAAGCCTTCCTTACGGAGTGCGGATTTGTCCTCAGCGTTGATTTTCACCAGTGCGCGTGCGATGGCGAGGCGAAGGGCCTGGCTCTGTCCGGTGAAGCCACCGCCGGTCAGGTTGACCTTGATGTCGTACTTTTCAAGAGCGTCAAGCAGTTG
>JAFSQD010000002.1 GCA_017446765.1 Alloprevotella sp. | reverse complement strand
TGCAATAGATTTCTACTATATTTGCAGTGTTCATAGGAGTGATGGGTTTGTTTGTATGTATTTGATTTTCACCTGTAAAGATACAAATAAATTCTCACTCCTACAACTTTTGCAACAACTTTCTTACGCCGAACTCACGTTGATTTAATTCCGCCAACGGGTTGTATTAGCATTGAAAGGACGGTGGGCACATAGCCCAGGGCATCGTTGGGTATTGGGGCGCAACAACGACGCCCCGCGGAAGGGCAAAAGCATCGACCGCCCCAACTATAACTCCCACGTTGACGCCCACTTTAATCGGCCTGGATGAAACATTTTTGCGCCAGAACATGGACAAAACTTCAGAAATCACTACCTTTGCGCCTTGAAACAAACCAAAATGAATTCAGACATGGGACTACTTTCCATATTCAACCGTAAAGGCTCGGCCAAAGACAAGGGATGGCGCGTGGGCGGCATGGAGGACTTCATGACGCTCATCCGCGTTTACTATCAGAGCATTATGGCGAGTCAGCTGGGCATCACAAACCTCGCAGTCCTGCCCGACCTTCGCGTCTTCAAGCAAACGCTGAAGGTGCCCACCGCCAACAACCGGCTCGGACTGGCCGAAAAAAACCGCTGCAAGCAGATGATGGGCGAAATCTATGGCCTGCAAGATGACTTCTTCAGGGAAATTGATGCCTCCATCAAGAAAAACTGCCGAAGCCAGCAGCAGGCACAACAGTACCTCTTCTCTTTCCAGGGTTTCACGCAGGAACTCCTCATGCTCGTGGGAAACCTGATGAAGTGGAAATTTCGCGTACCTGGCTTTATGCGAAAAGCGCTCCACGCCCTGACCGAAAAGACCGTCCAGGACATCTTCACCAAGGACACATGGAAGGATGACGGCGTGCGAAAAAGCGTTCTGACCGTTCGCCGACTCGCCGGTCAACTGGGCTACTCGCCAGAATGGATGACGGAGTTCGTGTTCAACGTCATCACACTGGCAAAGAAAGAGCCCAAGCCTGACGATGCTGCTGAGGCTACAAGGAAATAAAGACTGATTGGAAATAGAAGAAAGGCTTAGGAGAACAAAAATTCCCGCAATGACTTTCTCTGTATCAATTTTTTAATTTACCTTTGCCACAGAAAACGTCTAAACAAGAATATGAAAGAAGCCGAAGATATTGCTCTGAAACGTTTTGAGACACGTGTACGCGACCTCATTGAGCAGTACAAGCAGTTGCAGGAAGAACACTTTCAACTGCTCCTTGACTGCGAAGAAAAGGATAAGCAGCTCGAAGCCTGCAAAGCGGAAGTCAAGAACCTCGGCGACGACTTTGCAAAACTGAAACTCGCGCAAATGATGAAAATCAGCAACGAAGACCTCGCAGAGGCCAAGGCGCGTGTGGACAGACTGGTGCGTAAAGTGGACAAATGCATAGCACTGCTCGGAGTCTGAACCCTCAGACCCCACCAACATCATTATAATATATGGCAGATATAAGCAAAAGACAGAACATCACCTTGCTCATCGACAGGATAGAGTATGCCCTGAAAGTGAAGCCAGAAGAAGAAGAGCTCTTCCGCAATGCCGCCAGCTTCATCAATACAAAGCTGGCACGCTATGAAGAGCGCTTCCCCATGTAGGGCACTGAGAAGTACAAGGCTTTTGTCATGCTTGATCTCGCCACCGACCTGCTGAGACAAGCCGACCGCAACGACACGCAACCCTACATGGACTCCATCCAAAAGCTCACCGCCGAGCTGGATGAAGTTATCGGCAAGAAAAAGTAGCGAGCAGAAAAACGCATCCCCCACCCTATGCGGCCGCTGGCCGGCACAACTTGCGCACCACATGCCAGAAAGCCTGTGGCTATGCGGCGTGACAGAAAACGAGAAAATAGAACATATCAACAAATACAAACAAAACAACATGGAATATATTATAGCAATAGTGATTGGACTACTCCTGGGCGGCGGCATCGGATTTGCCATGAGGCAGATTTTCAAGTCGCGCTTTGACAAGCTGACCGAACAGGCCGCCCAAGAAGCAGAAGTGATGAAGGAGAAAAAACTCCTTGAAGTGAAGGAAAAATTCCTCAACAAGAAAGCCGAGCTTGACCGCGAAGCACAAGCCCACAATCAAAAGATGCAGCAGGCCGAAAACCGCATGAAGCAACGCGAACAGGCCATGCAGCAAAAACAGGACGAAACCAACCGACGTAAACAGGAGCTCGACAACCTACAAAATCGCATCGCACAACAACAGAAGGCCTTGGAGCTCCGCAACGCCGAGCTGGACAAGATGCAGAAGCAAGAACTCCAGAAGCTAGAGGAGCTTAGCGGACTCTCGGCCGAGGAGGCCAAAGCACGCCTCGTAGAAAGCCTCAAGGACGAAGCTCGCACGAGCGCTCAGTCCTATATTAACGACATCATGGATGAAGCCAAGATGACGGCAAACCAGGAGGCCAAAAAGATTGTCATACAGACCATACAGCGTGTAGCCACGGAAACGGCCATTGAAAACAGCGTCACCGTCTTCCACATTGACAACGACGAGGTGAAAGGACGCATCATCGGACGAGAAGGTCGTAACATCCGCGCCCTTGAAGCAGCTGCAGGTGTAGAAATCGTGGTCGACGATACGCCCGAAGCCATCGTCATCAGTGCCTTCGACCCCGTGCGTCGTGAGATTGCCCGCCTCGCCCTCCACCAGCTCATCAGCGACGGACGCATCCACCCCGCACGCATTGAAGAAGTCGTGGCAAAGGTAAAGAAACAGGTGGACGAGGAAATCATCGAGACAGGTAAACGCACCGCCATCGACCTCGGCATCCACGGCCTGCATCCCGAACTGATTCGTATCGTGGGAAAGATGAAGTATCGTTCCAGCTACGGTCAGAACCTCCTGCAGCATGCACGCGAAACGGCCAACCTCTGCGCCGTCATGGCAGCCGAATTGGGACTGAACCCAAAGAAGGCCAAGCGTGCCGGCCTGCTACACGACATCGGCAAAGTGCCCGACGAGGAGACAGACATCCCGCACGCAGAGTATGGTGCCAAACTGGCCGAAAAATATAAGGAAAAACCCGAAATTGTCAATGCCATCGCTGCCCACCACGACGAGGCAGAAATGACAACCCTCATCGCTCCAATCGTTCAGGTGTGCGATGCCATCAGCGGTGCGCGTCCCGGTGCTCGTCGTGAAATCGCCGAAGCCTACATCAAGCGTCTGAAAGACCTCGAAAACATTGCTATGAGCTACGAGGGTGTCACGAAAACCTACGCCATACAGGCCGGACGCGAACTGCGCGTCATTGTGGGTGCCGACCAAATTGGCGACGAGCAGATACCCAAGCTCTCCGACGACATTGCACGCCGCATCCAGGAAGAGATGACCTACCCCGGACAAGTGAAGATCACCGTCATCCGAGAGACACGTGCCATCAGCTACGCCAAGTAAGGTGTCGCTATACTTACACTCATGAATAAAAAAACCTCATTCATTGCGCTCGCCCTGCTGCTTTCCACTACTGCTGGGCGGGCGCAAAACGTTTCCGACAAGGACAAGAACGCCTTTGCGCGTGCCACATCCTCCCTCCACGGAGAGCTGGAACTTGCCACGCAGGTTGCAAAAGAGTATAACCCCCTCTGGCTGGCTTCCAACGACAACGGACTAAGCGATGCCATGGGCACCAACTACAGCCTCGCGGCCTACGTCGGACACGAAGAATATGAAAAGCCCTACAAATGGCGCCTCAGCTGGGGACTAAGCCTGCAGGCCAGCCTACTGCCGAAGAACTGTTTCAACGATTCCACCGAACCCTACTTTGTCATTCCGCAGGCATTTGTGGACGTGGACTACAAGAAGGTGCGCCTCTCCATTGGCAGCAAGCAGAAACACGAGTTTGAGCTAAAAGGTGAACTCACCAGCGGATCGCAGACTTTCGGCAACAACGCCTTGCCCGTCCCTGCCGTACGCTTTGAGATACCTGAATACATTGGCATTGGGAAATGGATAGGCATCAAGGGCCATTTCGGATACGGCATCATGACGGATGGCGCATGGCAGCAAGACTACCTTGAAGAATCGGCTGCAAGGTATGCCAAAAACGTATTGCTCCACACGAAGGCCGGCTACGTGCGCCTCGGCAATGAGGAGGTATTTCCCGTTACGGTGGAAGGAGGCCTTGAGATGGCCACACAATTTGGAGGCACCGTCTACAACTACGGCGAGGAAAAAGCTACTATCAAGATGCCCGCCGGCATTTCGGATTTCATAAAAGCCGTCTACAGCGGAGGTTCTGACGTGACAGACGGACCCTACGCCAACGCCGGCGGCAACACAGTCGGAAGTTGGCTCTTTGCCGCAAACTACCACGGAAAAGGCTGGGGAGTCAAGGCATACTACGACCACTTCTTTGAGGACCACTCCCAGATGTTCCTGCAATACGGATGGTTTGACGGACTGATGGGACTGGAGGTGAAGCTTCCCGAAAACCGCTTCGTCAGCCGCGTATGCTACGAGCATATCAAGACCAGCTACCAGAGCGGCCCCATCTCCCACGACCATACTGAAGCCCTACCCATGCAGATCAGTGGTGGCGACGACTACTACAACCACGTGCTCTACCAGGGATGGCAACACTTCGGCCAGGCTATGGGCAATCCGCTCTTTCTTTCGCCCCTCTTCCGCAATGACGCCACACTGAGATTTGATGCAAATCGCTTTGTTGCTCACTATGTGGCTCTCAGCGGCAGCCCCGTGAAGGGACTGGACTACACGCTGCGCTACTCCTACCTCACCAGCTGGGGCACCTACAACATCCCCTTCGACACGGAACGCCACCAGACCAGTCTTGGACTTCATCTGGACTGGACGCCCGAGCGCATCGGGCGCCTCGACCTGCCTGGATGGGGCGCCTTCGCTGCCATTGGCCTCGACTTTGGGCGCATCATCCACCATAACCGCGGCTTCATGCTCGGCATCACGAAATCTTTCTGACACATGAAGAAGTATTTTTATATTATACTGTGCATCGCAGCCCTCCTCACCTCATGCGACAAATGGCCCGAAAACGGAGACCTCGACGGACAATGGCAGCTCACGGAGCTGACTCCCGAAGGCGGAGCGACACAGAACGTACGCAGTAAGGGCATCTATTGGAACGTACAGCTCAACCTGCTGGTCATACATACCACCCACGAGACGCTGAACGGAAAGACGTTCGACACCTCAGTCCTCTTTGAGCACAAAGGCTCTGTGCTCAGGCTCACGGCACTCTACATCCATGAGTTTACAAACGACGAACTCGTCACCGACCCCAACACAACCGCTTTTGAGTGGACGGGCGTCTACGGCAACCAGGCCGAATTTCACATAGAACGCCTTGACGCCGACCGCATGGTGCTCGTGAGCGACCGCGTGAAGCTAAAATTCCGCAAACTTGGCTAACTTGTGACATACCTAAAACGAATTATTAGAACATACCTAAGGTATGATTACCATCTTCACTCCTGCATACAATCGCGCCCACCTCTTGCCGCGCCTATACCAAAGCCTCTGCCGCCAGACAAAGAAAGACTTTGAATGGCTCATCGTGGACGACGGTTCCACGGACAACACGGAGAGTGTCTGCCGGCAATTTATGGGCGAAGGGTTCCCCGTGCGCTACTTCCACAAGGAGAACGGCGGCAAGCAGCGCGCCATCAACTACGCCGTTGCGCGGGCCGAGGGTGAATGGTTCATCATCCTGGACAGCGACGACTACCTTACCGACAACGCCATTGAGCTCGTTCTGCCCCATCTGGCCTCCATCGCCGACAAGCCAGAGTTTGCCGGTGTCATGGGTGTGGAGCGTTCCTCCACGGGACGCATCTCGGGGGGAGAACGCCCCTACGAAGTGCTTGACACGGACATGCTCTCCTTCCGCACGAAGCACGGCATCAGCGCCGAAAGCACAGAAGTGCTCCGCACCAGCATCATGAGGGAATATCCTTTTCCGGAAATCGAGGGAGAGAAGTTCGTGCACGAGGCCGTCGTGTGGAACCGCATCGCACGGAAGTACAAATGTCGCTACATCAACGCTGTGCTGCAGATACAGGAATATCTGGAGGGAGGTTTGACACGAACAGCAGACGACCTGTTGCGCCGCAACCCCTGCGGCGCTCTGCTCTATTTCCGCGAAGCCTTCACCTACGGCAACACCTTGCCCTACCGCTACTGGGCACTCGGCGAATACTGGCTCGCCTATAAGTTTTGCACCAAGCGCAAGGAAGAGCCCTACTGTCCGACTGGATCCATGCGCCTCTTGCGTCCCCTTGCCTATACCTATCGAGCCGTACGAGACATAAGAAGGAGGCTAAAGGCTACCTGAAGGCTTTAGACGATTGTATCTCGCCTTCGCATTGCCTAATAAACATAACAAACACCCAGGGGGGGGGTAGAAGTTTTCGCTCATAAGCGTCCAGACATCATCTGATCTCAAAGATATTCACAAAACCAGTCATCGTCAGCACCTTCCGAATGTCGTCGTTGATATGCTCAATGATGACGTTTCCTCCGCAATCTGCGGCCTGCTTGCGCAACGTAAGCAGCAGCCGAAGGCCGGAGCTGCTGATGTAGTCTAACCTGGCAAAGTCGAGGACGATTTCCTTGTCGGCATTCTCCATCAAAGGAGCCATCTCTTCCTGCGCCAGAACGGAGGCGGGGGTGTCAAGGCGTCCGCTCACCGTGGCATAGATGCCACCATTCTGTTCTTTTATTTCGAATATCATTCCTGAAAAATTTACGGTTCCTCTGTATTCACTCCAATCACACGTCCTAAACCCAAGTCTTATTGTGCATGCAGTCGCTTACGCAATGTGAGCACATTCTGTCCTTGGGCGTATTCGTAGGCCACATCGTCCATGAGCTGACGCACGAGATGGATGCCCAGCCCCCCGATGGGGCGTTCCTCAAGGGAGAGCGTCGTGTCGGCATCGGGCTTCTGCGTCGGGTTGAAGGGCTGACCGTAGTCGCGTATGGTAAACGTCAGATACTCGTCATCGCAGGAGGCTTCTATATGTACATCGCCCTTCTGTCCCTCGGGATAGGCATAGCTCATGACGTTGACGAC
>JAFSQD010000042.1 GCA_017446765.1 Alloprevotella sp. | reverse complement strand
TATTCATCTTTCATTCTTGACAACTTACTCTCACAGTCCAACGATTCCGATGATATCCGTTCACTCGGTTGGTGGTCTTCTAAATATGTCGGCAAAGTTAGCACATTTTTCTAAGAATTCCGCCAGATAGTAAAAATCTCTTTGATTTATCTGCAATCAAGTCTATACTTACTCATTTTATTCAAGTGGCTTCCAAATGCGGTCTCGATGAGGCAAGCAACTTCACCCGCACCTCACATCACATATTTGTTGAGTCCAGGAATCAGTTGGACCAGACGTGCGATGAGATAGGGACGACGACATAGAGCCCCAAGAGGGTTTTCAGGAACCAGAAATGCACAGGGCCTTGTATTAGGTCGGAGAAAAAGGACACGACACCTTAAGGCGTTCAGCCTACCAAGCGGAGTGGGATTATCGTTTAGATAGTTAACTGGGGTGTTAAAAAGGGAGTGAAAGGGGGAATTCTTTGCAAACATAGAACTCCCGAAACCTGAGTCCAGGCACTAAAAAGTAGGCATCAGAATTCGGTAGTTTCATAATTTATTCTCATTTTTGCACGCCTGCATAAAGTCCCAAGGCGAAAAACAAGCAAAACATATATACATATAAAAATCGTATGAAAAGAGTTCTTTCCTTTTTTCTCTTTGCGCTGACAGCCGTGGTGGCTTTAGCGCAGGTGAACTTCTCCGTGTCGCAGAAGCGCGTGAGCCCCACGGAGATTGACATCATCTTCAAAGGTACAATCGCTCAGGGGTGGCACGTATATTCCACCACCGTGGGCGAAGGCGGTCCCATCCGAGCCAGTTTCAACATTGACAAGAAAGATGGCGTGGAACTTGTGGGAAAGCTGAAGGACGGCCCGGGCATAAAGACGGAGCAGGACCCCATCTTCGACATGCCTGTGAGCTTCTTTGAGCGCAACTGCACGTTTACGCAGCGCGTGAAGCTGACGAAGAAGGACTATAACCTGAAGGCTTATCTCGAGTTTGGTGCCTGCAACGACGAGAACTGTCTGCCTCCTACGGCTGTAGACGTGACCGTGAAGGGTGCCGACGGCCCGACGGGCGACGACGCAAAAGCTGCCGAGGAAGAGGCTGCGAAGGAAGAGGCTGAGCCTGTCGCTGCGACCGACACCACTTCCACCGCTTCGGACTCCCTCGCCCTGGCAGCCCTTGCAAACGTGGACTCGACAGCCCTTGACGGCTGGTATGCTCCCGTCATCGACCAGATGAAGTCCTACGGCGAGGAGAACTCCGCCAGCGGAAAGAGCCTTTGGTATATCTTCCTCATGGGACTCGTGGGCGGCTTCATCGCTCTGGTGACGCCTTGCGTATGGCCCATCATCCCGATGACGGTGTCGTTCTTCCTGAAGCGTGCCGACGACAAGGCGAAGGGCATCCGCGATGCTGTGCTCTACGGCGTGAACATCGTCGTCATCTACGTGGCGCTGGGCCTCATCGTGACGTCCATCTTTGGCACGAACGCCCTGAACGACCTCTCTACGAATGCCATCTTCAACATCTTCCTGTTCCTGCTCCTCTTGGTGTTTGCTGCCAGCTTCATGGGAGGTTTTGAGATTACGCTGCCCTCCTCGTGGAGCAACAAGATCGATGCCAAGGCCAGCAGTACGACCGGCCTGCTCAGCATCTTCCTCATGGCCTTGACGCGGGCCGTCGTGAGCTTCTCGTGCACGGGTCCCATCATCGGCTTCCTCCTCGTGGAGGTGACGACGGAGGGCGGCTCGTTCCTTGCCCCGACCGTGGGCATGCTGGGTTTTGCCATAGCCTTGGCCCTGCCCTTCACGCTCTTTGCCCTATTCCCCACGTGGCTGAAGAAGGCACGTGGCACGGGCGGTGAATGGATGAACGTGGTGAAGGTGGTGCTCGGCTTTGTCGAGTTGGCCTTTGCACTGAAGTTCCTCAGCGTGGCCGACCTTGCCTATGGCTGGCACATCCTGGATCGCGAGGCGTTCCTCTGCCTCTGGATTGCCATCTTCGGTCTTCTGGCAGCCTACCTCTTCGGATGGATCAAGTTCCCTCACGACGATCCGGACGCAAAGAACATCGGCGTGACGCGTTTCTTCATAGGCCTCTGCTCGCTCGCTTTCAGCATCTATATGATACCTGGCCTGTGGGGCGCACCGTGCAAGGCTGTCAGCGCCTTTGCTCCCCCCATCACGACGCAGGACTTCAACCTCGACCCCGTGCATGTGGAACCCAAGTTCCGCGACTATGAGGCCGGCATGGCCTATGCGAAGCAGGCTGGCAAGCCCGTGCTCCTCGACTTCACAGGCTTTGGCTGTGTCAACTGCCGCAAGATGGAGCTTGCCGTATGGCACGATGCCAAGGTGCGCGACCTCCTAAACAAGGACTACGTGCTCGTCTCCCTCTACGTGGACGACAAGACGCGCCTGCCCGAACCCATCGAGGTGGAAGTGGGCGGCAAGAAGCGCACGCTCCGCACCGTCGGCGACAAATGGAGCTACCTGCAGGAGACGAAGTTTGGCGCCAACACGCAGCCGCAGTACATCCCGGTGGACAATGCGGGCAACGCCCTGAACCACTCCACAAGCTACGACGAGGATGTCGACAAATACGTGCGCTTCCTCCGCCAGGGTCTGGAGCGGTACAACAAGTGAATGTGGGAGTAAAAATGGGAGATAATAAACGAGAGGCCGAAGTCCTTCCCCGCGAAGGTGTCTTCGGCCTTTTTGTGCTTTGCAGACAAATCTAATCACATGGAATCTATGAGAAAAGTTATGATGATGCTGGGGCTCGTATGCCTCGGCACGACAGTTCTTGCCCAGCGCACAGAGACGCTGTTGCAGCAATGGCAGTTCCATCGCGGCGACGTACAGGGTGCAGAGGCCGCAACCTTCGACGACAGTTCGTGGGAGCGGGTAGGCATCCCTCATGACTGGGCCATCACGGGACCTTTCGACCGCACGAACGACCTGCAGACCGTCGCCGTCACGCAGAACGGCGAGACCGAGGCCTCCGAGAAGACCGGCCGCACAGGCGGCCTGCCCTACGTGGGCGTAGGCTGGTACCGCACACGCTTCACCACTTCCGAGGGAAAGCACACGACGCTCGTCTTCGACGGCGCCATGAGCGAGGCCGAGGTCTACGTCAACGGCCGGAAGGCCGCCTTCTGGCCCTACGGCTACAACAGCTTCTTTGTGGACGTGACGCCTTTCCTGCACGAAGCCGGCATGGAGAATGTCGTGGCCGTGCGCCTGGAAAACCGCCCGCAGTCCGCCCGCTGGTATCCCGGCGCGGGCCTCTATCGCAACGTCCACCTCGTCGAGACGTCACCTCTGCACGTTCCCGTCTGGGGCACGCAGGTGCTGGCGCGACCGCTGCAGGGCGGCGACTGGAAGGTTGAACTGCGCACGAGCATCGCGAATGCGCCCGAAGCCGACCTTTGCGTCACGACCGACATCGTGGATGCCGAGGGGAGGATTGTGGCCTCGAGGGTGGACACGCGCCGCGTGCAGCGCGACGGTCTCTTTGTACAGCACATCGTCGTTCCCGCAAAGGCTGTGGCCCTCTGGAGTCCCGAGACG
This sequence comes from Alloprevotella sp., assembly GCA_017446765.1. Taxonomy (GTDB): domain Bacteria; phylum Bacteroidota; class Bacteroidia; order Bacteroidales; family Bacteroidaceae; genus Alloprevotella. Next base: position 6,336 of record JAFSQD010000042.1, on the reverse strand, counting down.
CCGCAGTGCTACCGCGCCGTGACGCGCATCAGCTGCGAGGGCGCACAGGCCGATGCCTATTCCACAGTCTTCGGCCTGCGCACACTGGACTACGAGCCCGAGCGGGGCTTCCTGCTCAACGGCCGGCTGCGCAAGTTCCAGGGCGTATGCCTCCACCACGACCTCGGCCCGCTGGGCGCCGCCGTCAGCCGCTCGGGACTTATCCATCAGCTCAAGATGCTGAAGGACATGGGCTGCGACGCCATACGCACCAGCCACAACATGCCCGCCCCCGAGCTCGTGGAGCTCTGCGACTCGCTGGGCTTCATGATGATGCTCGAGCCTTTCGACGAGTGGGACATCGCGAAATGTGAAAACGGCTACCACCGCTATTTCAACGAGTGGGCCGAGCGCGACATGGTGAACATGCTGCACCACTACCGCAACAATCCCAGCGTCGTCATGTGGAGCATCGGCAACGAAGTGCCCACACAGTGCTCGCCCGAGGGCTACAAGGTGGCAAAGTTCCTGCAGGACATCTGCCACCGCGAGGATCCCACGCGCAAGGTCACCTGCGGCATGGACCAGGTGGACTGCGTCCTGGACAACGGCTTCGCGGCCATGATAGATATCCCCGGCTTCAACTATCGCGCCCACCGCTACGACGAGGCCCACCGCCGCCTGCCGCAGGGCATCGTGCTCGGCTCCGAGACCGCCAGCACCGTCAGCAGCCGCGGCGTCTACAAGTTTCCTGTCGTGAAGGAGGACGGACGCATGTACGACGACAATCAGTGCTCCTCCTACGACATGGAGGCATGCTGGTGGTCGAACGTCCCCGAGGCCGACTTTGCCAACATGGACAACAACGCCTGGACCATAGGACAGTTCGTCTGGACAGGCTTCGACTACCTGGGCGAGCCTACGCCCTACGACACCGACGCCTGGCCCTCCCACTCCAGCTACTTCGGCATCATCGACCTCGCCTCCCTGCCCAAGGACCGCTACTGGCTCTACCGCAGCCAGTGGAACCGCCGCAGTCACACCCTCCACCTCCTGCCCCACTGGACATGGCCCGGGCGCGAGGGCGAGCTGACACCCGTTTATGTCTACACAGACTACCCCGAGGCCGAGCTCTTCGTCAACGGACACAGCCAGGGTCGCCGCGTGAAGGGTGAGAAAAGGAAAGGGGAGGTGAACATCGAGGCCTACCGCCTCATGTGGAACGACGTCCGCTACGAGCCCGGCGAGATACGCGTCGTGGCCTACGACGCCGACGGACGTCCCGCCGAGGAGCGCACCCTGCGCACGGCCGGCAAGCCTCACCACCTGGAGCTCGTGCGCGCCGATGCCGAAACGCTGCGGGCCAACGGCCGCGACCTGGCCTACCTGACCGTGCGCCTCGTGGACAAGGACGGCAACCTCTGTCCCCACGACGGCCGTCTCGTCACCTTCGACGTGCAAGGTGCAGGCCGCTTCCGCGCCACCGCCAACGGCGACGCCACCTGCCTCGATGCTTTCCACCTGCCCCAGATGCACCTCTTCGGCGGCATGTGCACCGTCATCGTCGAAACCGCCGAGCAGCCCGGCACCATTACGCTGACAGCCCGCGCCCGCGGCGTCAAGGCTGCCACGGCGCAGATAGATTGTGAGTAGGATGTAGCTTTAGATCGTCCTCCGACCCCAAAACTTTTGGAGCAGGAACTTCCGAAAGTTGGATAACAAGCAAATCCCCGGCCGACATCTTCTTGTCGGCTGGGGATTTTTCTGCTAACATATTTTCATGGGGATTTGAATGCCTCCCCCCCTGGGGAAGGTGGGAGTGGACTATGAGGGGGCTATGAGTAGGCTGGTCTGTGAACTTGTGAGGCTGAAGGCCTCGAGACAGATACAGCCTGGGGCAACGCCCTGTGTTATTATCATGCGCGAAAGAGACGGCAGCCTGTAGGGCTGCGACAAGCGCACAGGTCTCCTGTTCGTTTTTAACTTTCCCTCTACCTTGATAGAGCTTTGGCCCATTTACGATGATGGAAATGGGCTGTTCCGCAAAAAAAATAAAGCCGACGGGAAAAAGAACAGCGGCAGATTTTTTCTCTATTGCAGCAGGCGGAAAAGGCCGCCGGGCAGAGCGCGGACGATGCCCTTGAGCTCCAGCCCTGTAAGAAGTACGTTGACGTGGTTGAAGGGCAATGCGCTCTCCGACGTGATCTGCGAGATGGTCTTTCGGTCCACGTCCTTCAGGCAGGCCACGATAAGCTGTTCCTCGGGCGAGAGCTCGGGGAAGAGGTCGCGCTGCAGGACTTCCCGCTGCGGGGAGGCGGCGGGCACGGCCCAGCGCATGGCCAGGGCGAAGTCCTCGGCCGAGGTGATGAGGCTGGCCACGTTGTCACGAATGAGCGCGTTGCATCCTGCGGAGTAGGGGTCGGCGGTGCGGCCGGGGAAGGCGAAGATGTCGCGGTTGTAGTCCTGTGCCAGATGTGCGGTGATGAGCGAACCGCCCTTGGCAGCGCTTTCCACCACGACCGTAGCGTCCGCAAGGCCGGCAATGATGCGGTTGCGGCGCACGAAGTGGCCCTTGTCGGGCACGGTGTTTCTCGGATACTCCGTCAGCAAGCCACCCTGCAAGGTCATCTTTGCAGCCGTGTCACGGTGGTGGGCCGGATAGATGCGATCGAGGCCGTGCGCCAGTACGCCGACAGTCTGTAGGCCGCTTTGCAAAGCGCCCCGGTGGGCATGTATGTCGACGCCATAGGCCAAGCCGCTGACGATGAGCGCATCGGGGACGAGGTGTGCCAGGTCTTCACAGAAATGCCGGCAGAGGTCGCGCCCGTACTCCGTGACATGACGGGTGCCGACAACGCTCACGATGTGGCGCGCGTTCAGATTGGCCGTGCCACAAGTGAAGAGCACGAGCGGTGGGTCGGCACACTCCCGCAGTCGCGAGGGGAACGCCTCCATGTCCATGCTCAGCGCACGGATATGGTTCTGGCGGCAATAGTCCAACTCTTCATCGGCCCGGCGCAGGGCCTCAGCACGATGGGGCAGTGTGGCGAGAAGCTTTTCGCTTGAGGGGGCCTCATCTTCAAAAAAGGCTTTGGCCGAGCCGTAATGCTCAATGATCTTCAGAGCCTGTGAGGCTCCGAGGCCTTGCAGGAAGGTCAATGCCAGCGCATAGCGTGTTTCCATATCGTTTATTTGAAGGGGGAGTTAAAGAGGGAGATAAAATGGGAGTCAAGCACTGCGTGCTGGACGATAGCTTGGGTCGCTACGTTCAAAATTCTTGCAAAGGCAAGCGTCACCCTAACGGGATGCCGAGCGATAAGAAAAATATATTATAAATCTTTCTGTCTGCTTCCTGGTTCGGATTTGCATCTACGCTTTGCAGCGCAAAGCTTTCTTATAATTTTTAATTTCATTTTTTATGATTTTGAGGCCATAGGCCGGCCATTTGTTTGGGTTTTAGCTTTTAACTCCCAATTTATCTCCCAATATTTTCACTCTCCACCCCAGGAAGCAGCACGTCCAGTTCGTCGCATCGTCCGAGACGCCCATTGACGACGCACACCACCGTGGTCAAGGCGTGTACGCAGAGTTTGCGTTCGGGCAGGCGCAGAATGTCCTGCGAAAACAGGTATTTGAGGCCTTCCTTGCGCACGTTGAGTGTGCATACAAACTCGTCGCCAGGACGCAACGGAGCCTTGAACTGCATCTCGAGGCGTGCCACGACGGTGTCGATGCCACGCTGGTGGAAATGGTCGATGCCGCCGAGCTTGGTGCGCAGGAATTCGTTGCGCGTGTGTTCGGTGTAGTGTTGATAGATGGCATTGTTGACGATGCCTTGCAGGTCGCATTCGTAGTCGCGCACCTTGAAGTGTTGCTCAAATTGGGCTTGCATGGGGGGAAAGATGTTTAGTGTAGGGTATTCATGGCGGCCGGCCGCAGATACTCCGTGCCAAAGCGGCATCGGAGGCAGTCCTTGCGGTCGCAATACTCGCGCTTGAGCTGGATGAGCGCCTGCGAGTCTGCAGCATGTTCGGTGCGTATGCCGGCATCTGCCCACGAGCGCGTGATGAAGTTGCGCTCCGGACGCGTCGTCTCCAAAAGCTCAAAGGCACGCTCACACAAAGCTTCCTCGGCACGCGAACGACCATAGGAAAAGAGTATGGGCGCCACGGTGTTGATGATGAGCAGGTCAAGACTTCCCTCCTGCAAGCGCTTAGGTGCCATCGTGCCGGACTTGCCGAAAGCGTAGTGATTCTGCCAGTAGGGCGTGACGGTGGCACACAGCAGGTCGCGCAAGGCTTGTGCCGTCGATGCTTCCAGGATGTGTGAGAAGTCTACGCGCCGCTCATGGTAAAGGTTGGCAAGTTGCGAGAGGCGGATGCAGGGAAAGTTTTGGGGCCGCAGGCGCAGCATTTTCCACGTGCCGGAGCCAATGGGCTTAAGCCTGAACTTGCTTTGCAGAAAACGATATTCGCGCAATAGGAGTTGATAGTGTTCGTCGCGGCAACTGGCTTCCACGGCCTCTTCTTCCAAGAGGCCTGCCTGGCCGAAGAAGAATGCCTCCACCAGCAGGGCGTCGTCGCGGTGCTTGCTGAGGGCAGAAAGATCAAGGCTGAAGGCCCACTGTTCAAAAGCCTCGGAGTTGACGCTGAAGCCGAAGTTCCTTGCCAGCACAATGAAAAAGGTGCGTTCCCAGTCTTGACCTGTACGCTGGAGATAGTCTTCAATGCGGCGGGTCTTTTGCTCCAGACGCTCAGTGGTCAGGGCGCTCAGCCAGGCATGCTGCGTCAGCAGTGGCAGGCGCGGAATGATGCGATAGCAGGGTGGATAGTGTTCCTCATGCTGTAACTCCTCAAACGAATTCTTGATGCTTTGTGGCACGGGCAGAACCAATTGCGGCAGGATGCGCCCGCTGGGCGTACGCACTTCGGCGTCGTCGGTCTCTACTACGTGGAGTATGGTGCTTTCGTAGGCTGCATCCTTGTCGTGTCCGTGCCTGTACCAATCCGAGGCACGCTCGTGAATCTCAACGTTTCCGGCCCAAAGCCTTCCGCCGATTTTCACTTTGGCGTTGAAGAAGTCGGGGCCGGCATCGAAATTGTGGAGGCCTGTGTCGATGACGTCTACCTCCTCGCCCGTCGTCGTCCGCAGGGGCTCAAGGGGGAAGAAGCGGTGCTTCCAGGTGTAGTGGAGTAATTGTTCCATGAACGTGGGCATATTGTTAAACTGGCAAAGATAGGGGCTTTTTCTCAAACTGACAAGGGTGACACGCTTTTCTCTGCACTTTTTTCCGTATTTTTGCGCCCGTTATGATGGAAGGACTCACTGGTTTTCTCATTGAAAACGGCAACTGGGGAATGTTCGTGGCGGCATTCTTGGGCGGCAGCGTCGTGCCTTTTGCTTCCGAAGTAGTGCTCTTGGGTCTTTTGGCGGCTGGAGGCAATCCCACGTTGCTCCTACTCTGTGCCACGGCGGGCAACACGCTTGGCGGACTCTTGAACTACGTCATAGGTTCATTGGGAAACGAACAATGGATCAGCCGCTTTGCCCATGTCTCACCCGAGCGCCTGCAGGAAGGGCTGAGAAAGGTGCGCAAGTATGGGTCGTGGGCAGGATTGTTGGCATGGGTACCTTTTCTGGGCAGCATCATCACGGTGAGCCTTGGATACCTGCGTTGCCGCTTGCTCTACTCTGCGTTTAACATAACCGTGGGAAAATTCGCACGGTATGCGCTGATAATCTCTGCCTACAAGACCGTCTGAACCACGGAAATACTGTATTTTTGCAGGCGAAAAAGCATAAAAACAACATAGAATCATCATATGAAAAAGAATTTCGTTGAAGAACTCCGCTGGCGCGGAATGCTGGCACAGATGATGCCCGGCACTGAAGAACTCCTACAGCGTGAGACCGTCACGGCCTATCTCGGCACAGACCCAACGGCCGATTCCCTCCACATCGGACACCTTTGTGGCATCATGATGCTGCGTCACCTGCAGCGTTGCGGTCACAAGCCCGTCATTCTCGTAGGCGGTGCCACGGGTATGATTGGCGACCCCTCGGGGAAGAGTCAGGAACGAAACCTGCTCAACGACGAGACACTGCGCCACAATCAAGAGTGCATCAAGGCGCAGGTGGCAAAATTCCTGGATTTCGACGCCGAGGGAGAAACGCGGGCTGAGATGGTCAACAACTACGACTGGATGAAGGACTTCACCTTCCTCGACTTCGCCCGTGAGGTGGGAAAGCACATCACCGTCAACTACATGATGGCAAAGGAAAGCGTGCAGCAGCGCCTTAACGGGACAGCACGCGACGGACTGTCCTTCACGGAGTTTACCTACCAGCTCCTGCAGG
>JAFSQD010000041.1 GCA_017446765.1 Alloprevotella sp. | reverse complement strand
GCTTCTGACGGAAAAAGAGGCTTAGAGCGTCGCCTCTATTCCTGTGGGTCCTTTTGACGCACGTCGTGTGTTGAGAATGAATAACGCTCTGCCTTGCTGGCACTAATTGAGTTTGTCCAATGCGTTCGGAACGGATTCCGAACGCATTGGACAAAAGCTTTCAGTGCCTGCAAGGCGGAGCGTCATTTTTCCCTCTGCGGACGGCGTGCGTGAAGGAACCCATAGGTTTCGAAGCGACACGATAGGCCACTTTTTCTTCAAGAAGCGACACGATAGGCACGACGCTGGCGCAGCATATGGTGCCATTATGAGGCAATGGGGAACAGTTTGCGCGCCAAAAACTACGCTGCCGCCACCCCAAAGTGCGTGGTGGCGACACGATAAGAGCCGTTTTTCGATGCTCCTACTGCTACCTACTGCTACCTCGAATGTGCTTGTAACTTGTTGGCAATGTGTGGGCTACGAAAATCGGGTAGCAGAGGTGGCAGTTTTTCTTTGCAAAAAAGTTTTCAAAAATGGTTGCACTAGGTGACCCCCTGAAAACCTACAACCCTCATTCCTCCCCGATTGTCTTTCTCTTCCGCAGGTAGTTTATGAAGCAGTCTGTGGCGGAGGGCAGTGTGACATCAATGCGGTTTTTTGGGAAAAAGATATCGTGGTAGCCATCGCCGCCGCCTGCCATGTAGTTGTCCACGACAACGGTGATGGGGTCCGTGCCCTTCAGCTTGCGGCACTTTCCCTTAGGCGTCACATAAGTGGCTTTCACGGCTACGCCGTCGTCATCGTATTCCACGTCGAGGTTGGAGTATTGCAGCCATCCGTAGCGCAGGTTCTGGCGACCGACAGTCAGCAGGTGGAGCAGTTCGTCGTAGGTGAAGCGGTAGGCTTGCATGTCGTTTTGGAAGGGAAGCACTTCGCCCACGTCGATGACGGTGATTTCTCCTTTCGTCATGCCGCTGCGGATGCTGCCGAAGTGGCTCACGCCGACGACAAATTTATCCTTATGGGCGCGCCGGTAGGCATCGGCATAGCTCTCGCAGACGAGGCGTGCGACGGGCGACATGACATACCGTTGAGCGCGGTCGTGGTGAAGGTTTTTTGCCACGTAGGCCACGTGTTCGCCCAGTGCCGTTCCGGCTTTTGTGCGAGTGCAATCGAGCAGGGAGTCAATCTGTTGCTGCAGGTGCAAGGCACGAGGGGTGAGCTCTGCACGCTTTCGGGCGCGAACGGGCACGATGCTGGGTTCGACTGCAACCACTTGCATGCTGACGGTGTCAAGGCGGAACTTCATGACGCTGATGTAGTTGCCATGCCAATAGCCCTGCGTGATGGGCTTCCGGCTTTCGTTGATGTGGCCGCATACGGGGTCGTGGCTGTGGCCGGCAAGGAAGCCTTGGTAGAGAGGCGTGTTGATGCGTTCAAGCTCTTCCGTGTTCTTGTCGTTCCATACCGGCTGGCCATCCTTCATGTTGGCTCCGATGTGCATCAGCAGGGCGCGAATCTCAGCCTTTTCCACTTGCTGGAATCCTGGTACAGTTTGCAGGCTGTCGAGAACGCGCGTGTAGTCGCCGCGAAACGTCATGCCTTTGATTTTGCTCGCGCTGATCTGTTCCTGTGCACTTGATGCCAGCAGGCTGACAAGGCCGACGTGCACCGTGCGGGTGGGGGAGAGGCGAATCTCCTCTACGGTGAAAGGTTCCATGTAGGCAGGGCGCTTCCCGGCCGGGTCGAGCACGTTTGCACAAAGATATTTCAAGTCCCACCCATGGGGACGCAGGGGGTTGGCAGCCCATTTGTCGGCGAGTTTTTCCTGTCCATCGTCAAATTCATGGTTGCCGACGGCGGAAATACGTATGCCGGCCTCATTGAAGAAGACAGGGAGCAGCTGGCCCTTGGTGGCGGTGTAGAAGTAGCTGCCTCCGAAGTTGTCGCCTGCCGAGACCGTCAAATGGTGGGGGTAGACACGTTTCAGGGAATCCAGCGTCTGGAGTACGGAGGGTGCCCCGGGGATGTCCTGGTAGGGATTCTGGACGAAAGCACCATGGAAGTCGTTGAGGCACAAGATGGCAACGTCGACGGTGCCATCCTGCTGCTGCGCATCGGCCGGTGTGGCAAGAACGCTCAACATAAGAACAAAGAAAAGAGAGGAAGCGTGTTTCATCAGTTTCGTATGTTTGGTTTTGGGGGCGAAGATAAAGAAAGAGCAGAGAAAAAAACGGCTGGAGACCTTTTTTCTCATCAGAAAACCCTATCTTCGCCGACGATACAAACGTCACTCGTCATACGTATGAAACTTATATCATGGAATGTCAATGGCCTTAGGGCCTGCGACGGAAAAGGATTTCGTGACACCTTCGCCCGCCTGGATGCCGACGTCTTTTGCGTACAGGAAACGAAGATGCAGGAAGGCCAACTGGACATTGAATTCCCAGGTTATGAGAGCTACTGGGACTATGCGGAGAAAAAAGGGTACAGCGGAACCGTAGTATTTACCCGTCAAAAACCGCTCAGTGTGCGCCGTGGAATCGGCGTGGACGAACACGGCCACGAAGGGCGGGCGGTGACGCTGGAATTTGAAGACTACTTCCTTGTCAACGTGTACGTGCCCAACTCCCAGGACGGCTTGCGTCGCTTGGACTACCGCATGCGGTGGGAAGATGATTTCCTGTCTTACGTCTCGGAACTTGACAAGCTGAAACCCGTCATTGTCTGCGGCGACATGAACGTAGCCCACGAGGAGAGAGACCACAAGAATCCGTCCACCAACCGCCGCAATGCGGGTTTTACCGACGAGGAGCGTGAAAAAATGACGGCACTTCTCGCGGCGGGCTTCACGGATACGTTCCGCTATTTCTTTCCATCCCTGGAAGGTGCCTACAGCTGGTGGAGCTATCGCGGCGGCGCACGTCAGCGTAATGCAGGGTGGCGCATCGACTATTTCCTTTGTTCCAATCGACTGCGCCCGCGCCTCGTAGGGGCGGCCATCCATTCCGAAGTGATGGGGTCGGATCATTGTCCGGTGGAATTGCTCATCACACCCCTTTAACTTAAATAAAGAAGAAAGATATGAAACAGTTTTTCAAGTATGTACTGGCCACGATGGTGGGACTGCTGATAATGTGGATTGTGGCATGGGTGTTTGGCATAATGATGCTGGGTGCTATGATGGCAGCCGGTGAAGCGAAGCCAGCCTTAAAAACCAATTCCGTGCTGAAGATATCCCTGAAGGGAACAATTGCCGAGCGTGCGCAAGAGAATCCGTTGGCCATGCTCTCTGGCAATAATGTCCTTGAAAACCAAGGCTTGCAGGATATGCTCAATGCCATCAAGGTGGCACAAGCTGAGAAGGACGTGAAAGGCATCTACATTGAAGGCGGTATCCTCGAGACCGACTATGCTTCTCTTGAAGAGTTGCGCACGGCACTGGTGAACTTTAAGAAATCGGGTAAGTTCGTTTATGCCTATGCCGATTCCTATACACAGGGAGCCTACTACGTTTGTTCGGCTGCCGACAGCGTGATGCTGAACCCCAGCGGCATGCTTGACTGGCATGGCGTTGCCTCACAACCTATGTTCTATAAGGACTTACTGGACAAAATCGGCGTGAAGATGCAGGTCTTCAAGGTGGGAACCTACAAAAGTGCCGTGGAACCCTTCATCCTGACGCAGATGAGCGAGGCAAACCGCGAGCAGGTAAAATCGTTCATTGACGACATTTGGACAAACATTGTCAAGCATGTGGGTACGAGCCGCAAACTGACAGCCGACAGCCTGAACGCCTATGCTGACCGCTATACGGCACTTGCCGATGCAAATGAATACGTCAAGATGAAACTCGTTGACGGGCTTGTCTATGCCGACCAGATGCGCGATATGCTGCGTCGTGCCTTGGGAAATGAAAAGGTTAATTTCATAGCGGCTTCGCAATTGGCCAAGCTCTATGATAAGCAAGGTAGCGACAAGATTGCAATCTATATTGCTGAGGGCAATATTGTTGACGAGGCAACGGCCGGACTGTCGCGAACAACCGAAATCGTTGGAGCGAAGGTCGTAAAAGACCTTGACGAACTCGCAAACGATGACAACGTGAAAGCTGTAGTCCTGCGCATCAACAGTGGGGGAGGCAGTGCCTATGCCAGCGAACAGATGTGGCGTGCCATCCAACTTCTCAAAGCCAAGAAGCCCGTAGTGGTATCTATGGGAGGGCTGGCCGCCAGCGGTGGCTACTATATGAGTTGTGGCGCAAACTATATCTTTGCTGAACCTACGACGCTGACAGGGAGCATTGGCATCTTTGGCATGGTTCCCGATGTCAGTGGTTTGCTGACTGAGAAGCTCGGCCTGCATTTTGATGTGGTGAAAACCAATGCGTCTGCAGATTTCGGTGCCATGGGACGTTCTCTCAACGAGGCCGAAGGCGCTGCCTTGCAGGCTCATGTGGACAGAGGCTATAAACTATTCCTCTCACGTGTCGCTTCTGGTCGCAACATGACGCCCGAGGCTGTTGACGGAATTGCGCAAGGACGCGTGTGGACAGGTCAGCAGGCACTGGGGGTGAAACTCGTGGACAAGCTTGGAACGCTCGACGATGCCATTGCAAAGGCTGCTGAACTGGCAAAGGTCAAGGACTATGGCGTGAAAGCTTGTCCTGCGCCGACAAACTTCCTGACACAGTTCATGGAGGATCAGCAAGAAGGTTACATGGAGCGTAAATTACGCGACGTGATGGGTGTCTACTACGAACCTGTCACCTTCCTTCGCCAGACTCAGCACTCGGGTTATATGCAGGCGCGCATACTCTTCAATCCTAACTTGAGGTGATGCGTGACAAGTGACAAGCAGCATGCTCTCTATTATCTACGCCACCGTGATGCAAGTGCGCAACCGCCTCTTCGACTGGGGTGTATTGCGTCAGCAATCCTATGATGTTCCCATCGTGGGGGTTGGAAATCTTGCCGTGGGGGGAACGGGGAAAACTCCGCACGTAGAGTGGCTGCTCAGGGCGTTCCCAGAACTTCGTACAGCCGTACTCAGCCGTGGCTATGGGCGTAATACACATGGATTTCGCCTCGTGGATGCTACCGCATCGGCAAGTGAGGTGGGCGACGAACCTCTCCAAATCAAGATGAAGTTTCCCGCTTCCACGGTATGTGTCTGTGAAAAGCGTGTCGTGGGCATGAACCGACTTCTTGACCTTGGTGCTGCTCCCCAGCTGGTTGTCCTCGACGATAATCTCCAGCATCGCTACGTGCGCGCCGGATTGCAACTGCTCCTTACACAGTATATGCGCCCTTACAGCAAGGATTGTGTGATGCCACGTGGCCGTCTGCGCGAGCGTGCGAGCGGAGCAGCGCGTGCCGACATCATCGTTGTGACGAAATGTCCCGAAAGCTTAAGTGACTTTGAGAAGGAGCAAATACTTGAAAGCCTCGTTCCTCTTCCTCATCAGAAGGTACTTTTCAGTACGATGGTCTATGGACAGATGCACCCGTTTCAGTGCAACAGCCCCTTCGAACAGCCACAGTTGAAAGGAAAGCGAGTGCTTCTCGTCACGGGGGTGGCAAATACTGACTCTATTTTTTTGCGTATCAGCGGGCTTGGGGCTGTAGTGGAACACATGCGCTACGGAGACCACCATCGCTTTACGACAAAGGACGTGGAAAGGATTAATGCGCGAGCAGAAACTGCCGACTATGTGATAACTACCGAGAAGGACGCCATGCGTATGCTGGAACTTAGGCACGCTTTTTCCGACCAAATGTTACGCAAGACCTTCGTACAGCCTATTGAAGTGAAGTTTATTGGCGACGGCGAGCAAATCCTCCGTGATGAGATAGGCAGATTGATTCACAAACAAAAGAACATGTAAAACATAAAACTCATAAAAACACCATGACAGACATTCAAACCTACGCAAATCAAATCAAGGAAACCGCTACATGGATTCAGTCGCATACACAGTTGCGACCGAAAATAGCCATTACTCTTGGAACGGGACTTGGAAAACTTGTGGAAGACATTGACATTGTCGATGCGTTCCCGTATAAGGATATCCCCAACTTCCCCGTAAGCACGGTGGAGGGCCACAGTGGACGCCTGCTTTTCGGACATCTTGGCGGCCGTGAGGTTATGGCGCTGGAAGGACGTTTTCACTATTATGAAGGCTATCACATGCAGCAAGTGACCTTTGCACAGCGTGTGATGAAGGAATTGGGCATGGAGGTGTTCTTCGTAAGCAATGCCTCAGGTGGTATGAACCCTGATTTTCTAATTGGCGATCTCATGCTCATCACCGATCATATCAACCTCTTTCCCGAGCATCCGCTCCACGGCCCAAACTTCCCTGGCGGCCCCCGTTTCCCAGACATGCATGAGGTCTACGACAAAGATTTGCTCAAAATGGCTCGCGACATTGCCCGCGAAAAAGGCATCCGCCTCGTGGAAGGAGTCTATGTGGGCACGCAAGGCCCCACGTTTGAAACACCCTCAGAGTATCGCATGTTCCACCGCCTTGGCGGCGATGCCGTCGGCATGAGCACGGTACCCGAAGTCATCGTGGCACGTCACGCCGGCCTTCGTGTATTCGGCATTAGTGTCATTACCGATCTCGGCCTGGAAGGCGTGACGGTGGAGGTCAGCCATGAGGAAGTGCAGCGTGCCGCAGAAAAGGCTCAACCCCTCATGTGCACCATCTTCCGTGAGATGATAGCCCGCCTGTAGTAATAAGACATCATTTGTTGAGTGATGGGCATCTTTACCCTACCGCCCAAGTTGCCCCGTGCAGATTTGGACTTGGAATCCCTATTGAGAAGCAACGCTACGGAAACTCCTGTGCGCCGCTTTCGCCGTACACTGGCCGCAGAATGGTTCCCTCAAAGCGGCATACAACTGACTTGGCCACATGCCGATACGGACTGGGCACCCTACTTGGAGGATGTCACCGAGACCTATGTGCGTATGGCTTTTGAAATTGCCACACGCGAAAAACTGCTCATTGTCCATCCCCGTCCCATGGAGGTACGCGAGATGTTAGCCCGGAAGCTTCCACGTCGGGCAACAGACAATATTATATATCACGCGTGTGCGACCGACGACACATGGGCTCGCGACCATGCCTTCCTGACAGTAGTCGGTACGGGAACCCCCGAACTGATAGACTTTTGTTTCAACGGGTGGGGAGGAAAGTTTGAGGCTTCACAGGATAATGCCATCAACCGCAGCCTTTTTGATAATGGCATCGTGCATGGTCGCTATGTAGACCGTCTGGACTTTGAACTGGAAGGGGGAAGTATTGAAAGTGACGGTATGGGGACGCTACTCACAACTGCTGCCTGCCTGCATAACCCCAATCGACAACGTCCCGAAGGTGCTGACGTTGAGCAAGTGTTGCGAGAAGTCTTTGGTATAGACCATGTACTATGGTTGGAACATGGAGCCCTGGCTGGGGATGATACTGACAGCCACGTCGATACTCTTGCACGTCTGTGTCCCGACAACAAAGTAGTGTACGTGAAATGCGATAATCCTGATGACGAGCATTTTGAAGCTTTGCAGCGCATGGAGGCACAACTTCAGTCATTCCGCAATGCGGAGGGAGAAGCTTTCGATCTTGTTCCCGTACCACTGCCCGATGCAATCATGCAGGATGGTGAACGATTGCCTGCCACCTATGCCAACTATCTTGTGCTCAATCGTGCCATCCTGCTCCCAGTCTACGGTCAAAAGGAAAAGGATGAACGCGCGCGGAGCGCATTGCAGGGTGTTTTTCCTAAATACGACATCGTGCCCATTGACAGCCGCGTGCTCATCCGTCAGCACGGCTCCATCCATTGTGCTACGATGCAGTTTCCGCGCGGCATTTTATAGGAAGACATCTCTCCACGTGGGGACATCGCGAAAAAGGCTCGCTTTATCGGCGAGCCTTTTCCAATGCCTCTAGTGCCCAGCGGAGGCGTTGGGTTGCCTTGTCGCGTGCCTCCTGTGCCCAGCGCATGTACATGCGTGCCTTTTCCGTGTAGTCTTTTGCCCAGCCGGTATAGAGCCGAGCTTTTTCTGGCTTCTTGTTGCGCGTATAGTACTCAGCGTCCCTGAGGTTGTTCTGAGCCCTTTTGTTGTAATACTCGGCCTCGCGGTCATAGCCGGCGGCTTTCTTTTCGTAGTATTCGGCCTCGCGCATATGACTTTCGGCTTTGCGCGCATTGTAGTCGCTTTGTGCAGAGGCCGTGATGCAGACAAAAGCGAAGAGGAAGGGGAGGGGAAATAGTTTCATGGTGTTAGGAAGGGTGGACTTGGAGAAAGTAAAAGTTGGAGGAAGCCGTGATGCCCCTCCAACTTTAAAGGATTATCAGGCAAATTATGCGCGGAAGTCCGCGAGGTCCTCTGCCTTGAAGTTACGCACGTAGGCAGCTTTGCCGACCACGTTCTCCTCGGCCATGCGTACATATACCTGTGCACTCTTCTTGAAGAGTTCGGGGCAACGCGTGGCATCGTCAAGGATGAGCAGTGACATGATGATTTCGGCCGTCATGTCGTAGAGCCGTCGTGCCAGGAAATCGTGCATCTCCTGGTCGGCAGCCTCCTTTGCGTGGGCAATGCTCTCTTCGTAGAGCGTCACCATGGCAGCCACACGGCTGTGGAGCGGACGTAGTTCTTCACTCACCTCACGCTCCAGCATTTCCTTGATGATGCCGAGGTAGGTGCCGTTGGTGATGTAGCGTATGGCTGCCACCACCTGCAACTGCGTAGTGCCTTCGTATATGGAGAAGATGCGTGCGTCGCGCATGAGGCGCTGGCTCTTGTACTCCATGATAAAGCCGCTACCGCCGTGTACGCTGACTGCATCGTAGGCGTTCTGGTTTGCGTATTCGGAGTTCATGCCTTTGGCCACGGGGGTGAAGGCATCTGCGAGGCGCTGATACTTCTTCATCTCTTGCTTTTCCTCGGCTGTGAGGCTGCGGTCGCGCTGTATGTCTTCGAGGCATTTGTAGATGTCCACGTAGCGAGCCGTCTGATAGAGCAGTGAACGTCCGGCATCAAGTTTGGCCTTCATGCGGGAGAGCATGTCGTAGACGGCGGGGAAGTTTACTATCTTTTGGCCGAACTGCTGGCGGTCGTTGGCATAGCTGAGTGCTTCGTTGTAGGCTTCCTGGGAGAGACCTACACTCTGGGCTGCGATGCCGAGGCGTGCTCCGTTCATCAAGGCCATGACATACTTGATGAGTCCCATGCGCGTGTTACCGCAGAGTTGTGCCTTGGCATTCTTGTAGGTAAGCTCGCAGGTGGGGGAGCCGTGGATGCCGAGCTTGTGTTCGATGTGGCGCACATCGACTCCGCCGTCGCGCTTGTCGTAGATGAACATGGAGAGTCCGCGACCGTCGGTGGTGCCTTCCTCCGAACGGGCAAGCACAAGGTGGATGTCGGAGTCACCATTGGTGATAAAACGTTTCACGCCGTTTAGGCGCCAGCAGTCGTTCTCCTCGTCGCGTGTGGCCTTGAGCATGACGCGCTGAAGGTCGCTGCCGGCATCGGGCTCGGTGAGGTCCATAGACATCATGGCGCCTTCGCACACGCGGGGTATGAACTCTTGGCGCTGTTCTTCGGAACCGAATTCATAGAGCGTGTCAATGCAGCTTTGCAGGCTCCAGATGTTCTGGAATCCGGCATCGGCGGCCGAGATGACCTCGCTGAGCATGGAGAAAACAGCGTTGGGGAGGTTCAGTCCGCCGTAGCGGCGGGGCATGGATACGCCCCAAAGGCCGGCTCTGCGTGTGGCCTCGATGTTCTCCACCGTCTTTGAAGCATAGATCATGCGGTTATTTTCAAGGTGCGGCCCTTCAAGGTCTACGCTCTCGCTGTTGGGCTCGATGACGTTCGCGGCCACATCACCCGTGATTTCCAGCACGCGGCGGTAGTTCTCCATTGCGTCCTCAAAATCCACAGGGGCATAGTCATACTTGTCCTTGTCTGCGTAGTCCTTTTCGCGCAGGTCCACAACGCGCTTCATTTCGGGATGGTTCAGGTGGAAACCAATTTCCGGATGGTCGGTATAATAGTTAGCCATAGATTACTTTGAATTCTGTTTGTAGTACTTTATCAGCTTCGGCACGACCTCTTCCACGGTACCCGTAATGACGTAGTCGGCAATTTTGTTGATGGGAGCGTCGGGATCGGAGTTGACGGAGATGATGATCTTTGAGTCCTGCATGCCGGCGATGTGCTGGATTTGTCCGCTGATGCCACAGGCGATGTAGACTTTCGGGTGTACGGTGACGCCCGTCTGGCCTATCTGGCGGTCGTGGTCGCAGAAACCCGCATCCACGGCGGCGCGACTGGCACCTACTTCGCCGTGGAGCACCTTGGCGAGCTCAAAGAGCATGTCGAAATTTTCCTTCGAACCTACACCGTAGCCGCCTGCCACCACGATGGGCGCGCCTTTCAGGTTGTGTTTAGCGGCTTCCACGTGACGCTCGATGACTTTCACGACATAGTCTTCGGGGGGTACGAAGTCTGCCACGTTTTCGTAGACCACTTCTCCTTTATACTGCGGGTCGAGTACTTCGGCCTTCATGACGCCCGAACGCACCGTAGCCATCTGTGGGCGGTGGTCGGGATTGACAATGGTAGCCACGATGTTGCCTCCGAAGGCAGGGCGAATTTGATAGAGCAGGCCTTCATAGTGCTTGCCGGCCTTCTTGTCGTCGTAGTCGCCTATCTCCAACTGCGTGCAGTCGGCGGTCAGGCCGCTGGTGAGCGAACTGCTGACGCGCGGACCGAGGTCGCGGCCGATGACGGTGGCACCCATTAGGCAAATCTGTGGTTGCTCGCGCTTGAAGAGCTCTACGAGGATGTCGGTGTGCGGCTTGGAGGTGTAGGGGAAGAGCCCTTCGCCGTCGAAGACGAAGAGTTTGTCTACGCCGTAGGGCAGGATTTGGTTCTCAACCTTTCCCTTGATGCCTGTGCCGGCTACGACGGCGTGGAGTTCCACGCCCAGTTCATTGGCCAGCTTGCGGCCTTTCGTCAAGAGTTCCTGGGAAACTTCTACAACAGTCGTTCCCTCAATTTCAATGTAAACAAAAACGGCCTGCATGGTTATCCAATAATCTTTTCGTTTAACAATTCCTGTACCAGTCCGTTGATGTCTTCGTCCGAGCCGGCGAGTGTCTTGCTCTCTTTGGCTTTAAAGGCGATGTTCTGCACGGCTTTTACCTTTGTAGGACTACCGGCCAGTCCACACTGGTCGTAGTCGCCGTTTATGTCGGCCACTGTCCATTGTGTCACGGTCAGGTACGGTTTCTTTTCGTATTCTTCGGCATAGGGCATGCCTTCCGCGCGCTCCATGGGGGCGGTGGCACGCTTGTATTTCATGACAAGCTTGGCGTTCTGCGGACGGCAAGGGGCGGCATCGCCATTCACGGTGAGTAGGATGGGCAGTGGGGCCTGTACCTTCTCCACGCCGCCGTCGATGTGGCGTGTCACGGTGATGAGGCCGTCCTTCACCTCGTCGATGCTGTTGACATAGGTGATTTGGTTGAGGTCAAGTTTCTGAGCCACCTGTGGACCTACCTGTGCCGTGTCGCCGTCGATTGCCTGACGGCCGCCAATGACGATGTCGGGGATGCCAATCTTGCGGATGGCGGTGGCAAGGGCATAGCTCGTAGCCAGCGTGTCGGCACCGGCAAAGGCGCGGTCGCTGAGCAGGTAGCCGCCGTCGGCACCGCGGAATAGGCCTTCGCGGATTACGTCTGTCGCACGCGCGGGGCCCATCGTCAGTACGTGTACCGTGGAGCCGGGGAACTCGTCTTTCAGTCGCAGTGCCTGCTCAAGGGCATTCATGTCTTCAGGGTTGAAAATCGCGGGCAGGGTGGAGCGGTTTACCGTTCCCTCCGGCGTCATGGCGTCTGGTCCCACGTTTCGAGTGTCAGGTACTTGCTTGGCAAGCACAATGATTCGTAAACTCATAATTGATCGGTTATACATATTTTTTTTCGCGCGCAAAGGTACACATTATTATTTATATTATCCTCAATGTGTACTCAAAAGTCCTCATTCGGGGAAACTTTATGCTTCAAACCTTTTTGCTTCAAAGACAAAATGCTATTTTCGCAGCGCAATAGAACACTTTATTATCGTCGTATCATGAGAAAACTGACACTCACACTTTGTGCCCTCTTGCTCTCCGCTATGGTCTTCACCGCATGCGGACAGCGCGAAAGACGCTTTGCCCGCTATGGCATTGCGTTCTATAATCTTGAAAATCTGTTTGATACTATTCACGATGAGGGAAAGAATGACTACGAGTTCCTCCCCAATGGTGCCAACCAATGGGGAAAGATGAAATACGAGAACAAGCTTGCCAACATGTCAAAGGTACTCTCAGAGCTCTGCACAGACCGCATACCCTTTGGTGCAAGCGTCATCGGAGTCTCCGAGATCGAGAACCGGCGCGTTTTGGAAGACCTCCTGAAGCAACCGGCTCTGGAGAAGCGCAATTGGAAAATTGTTCACGAGGACGGCCCTGACCGTCGTGGCGTGGAGTGCGCATTCTTCTACAATCCTCGCGTTTTCCACTATGAGAGCCACATGCTCGTGCCCTACTATTACCTTGCCCCGGCACAGCCTGACGTAAATTACGGCTTCTGGGTGGACGACCAGAAAAAGGTGCATGCCTACAAGGAACTGAAGGGCGACACCACCCACATCACGCGCGGATTTCTCGTGATGACCGGCACCTTGGCCCAGGAGAAGTTCCACTTCATCGTGTGCCACTGGCCCAGCCGCTTTGCCGGCAGTCCCGTGCGCGAACGTGCCGGTGAGCAGGTCCGTGCGCTGAAGGATGCTCTCCTTGAGCAGGATCCCGGCGCCCACGTAGTCATCATGGGCGACATGAACGACGACCCCCGCAACAAAAGTATGCGCGTGGCTCTCGGTGCAAAGCTTCGCGCTGAGGACGTAGGCATGAACGAGCTCTACAACCCTTGGGGGAAAGTACTCTACAAGGACGGGCAGGGCACCCTGCTCTACGACGGAAAGTGGAATCTTTTTGACCAGATTGTCTTTACCGGGAACCTTCTCGGCGAAGACTATCGCACATTGAAATATCAACGCTGCGAGATATTCCTCCGCGACTATCTCATCCAGCAGGAAGGGCGCTATAAGGGCAGTCCTCTCCGCACTCACGGCGGGGGTACATGGCTCAATGGCTATAGCGACCACTTCCCCACATGTATTTACTTGATAAAGGAAAGACCAGCAAGAGAATGAAACCCAGTATCCCCAAAGGAACACGCGACTTCGGCCCCATTGAGATGGCCAAGCGCAACTATATCTTCAACACCATACGCGATGTCTATGCCCGCCACGGGTACACACAGATTGAGACGCCTGCCATGGAAAACCTCTCCACGCTCATGGGAAAGTATGGCGAGGAAGGCGACAAACTTCTTTTTAAAATCCTGAACTCGGGAGATTTCCTTTCAAAAGTCTCCGACGGGGAACTCATTGAGCGCAGCACGCTACGGCTTGCCGCCCGCCTGTGCGAGAAAGGCCTGCGCTATGATCTCACCGTGCCTTTCGCACGCTATGTCGTGCAGCACCGCGAGGAGCTCCAGCTCCCCTTCAAGCGCTATCAGATACAGCCAGTCTGGCGAGCAGATCGCCCGCAACGAGGGCGCTATCGCGAGTTCTACCAGTGTGATGCAGACGTCGTGGGTTCAGACAGCCTGCTCAACGAGGTGGAACTCGTTGAAATCATGCAGGAAGTGTTCTGTCGCTTCGGCATCCGTGTTTGCATCAAGATAAACAACCGTAAGATTCTAACCGGCATAGCCGAGGTTATCGGGGCAGCCGACAAAATCGTAGACATCACCGTCGCCATCGACAAACTCGACAAGATTGGCCTTGATGCCGTCAACGACGAGCTTCGCGCCGACGGTCTCAGCGAGGAAGCCATCCAGAAGCTTCAGCCCATCATCAACCTCTCCGGCACAAATGCCGAGAAACTGGCGACCATGCGTCAGGTGCTCGCCGACACCGAGGCGGGGCTGAAAGGCATCGACGAAGTGGAGTTCGTGCTTCGCACACTTGGTATGCCCAGCGACGTAGACTTCGACCTCACCCTTGCGCGCGGTCTCAACTACTACACAGGTTGCATCTTCGAAGTGAAGGCCCTCGACGTGGAGATAGGAAGCATCACCGGAGGCGGACGCTATGACAACCTCACGGGTATCTTCGGTATGCCAGGCCTCTCAGGCGTAGGCATCTCTTTTGGTGCTGATCGCATCTACGATGTCCTCGACCAGCTTGGCCTCTATCCTAAAGACGCCACGCAGGGCGTGCGCCTCCTGTTCATCAACTTTGGCGAACGAGAGGCAACGCGATGTCTCCAGTTGGCTCGTCAGGTGCGTGCTGCCGGCATCTCCGCCGAAGTCTATCCCGACGCCGCAAAGATGAAGAAGCAGATGAGCTATGCCAACGCACGCCAGATCCCCTTCGTGGCCCTCATTGGCGAGCAGGAACTTGCCGATGGCACCATCTCGCTGAAGAACATGACCACGGGCGAACAGCAGACCCTCAGCCCCGAGCAACTCATAGCTGCGCTGAGGGCGTAATCGCTCCGCCCGCACGCTTGGGGAATTGGAAGGAAGTGGTATGCTAAGCCCCATTTATCTGTGCCTTACTGCTACCTACTGCTACCCGCACAATGTTTGCAATGCATTGTGGTTTAGTCATATACGTAGGTCGGGTAGCAGAGGTAGCAGTTTTCTTCGCGAAAAAGATTTTCCAACGATAGTGATTATCGGAACGACGGTTTTTAGGTAAGGGCTGCCACGGCCTGGCGTACGTTTTCCATAAGCCATTTGGGCGTCGATGTGGCTCCGCAGATGCCTACGCTCTGGGCCCCGTCAAACCAGTCGCGGCGCAGGGCCTCGGGGGCGGGTGTCATGTGGGTGTGGGGATTGACTGCGAGGCAGGCCTCGTAGAGTACCCGGCCGTTGGAACTCTTTTCGCCGCAGACGAAGAGGATGACGTCGTGCCGCGCGGCGAATCGGCTCACGTTGGGCAGGCGGTTGGCCACCTGTCGGCAAATGGTGTCGGAGGAGTGGAAACGGGCGGGTGTCTGCATGTGAGCAGTGATGTAGGAGACGACGGCGTGGAAACCGTCAAGGGTCATCGTGGTCTGGGAGAAAAGGTGTATGTCGCGTGTGAAGTCGAGGGTGGAAGCCTCGTCGACGCTCTGGATGACGATAGCGCGCCCAGCTGTCTGGCCTACAAGACCCACAACTTCGGCATGGCCGCGCTTGCCGTAGATGACAATCTGTGCCTCGGGTTTGCTCTCAGCCAAGGCGCGGATGCGGCGCTGGAGGCCAAGGACGACAGGACAAGTGGCATCGAGCAGCGTGATGCCATTTCTGCGTGCGCATTCGTATGTCTCGGGCGGCTCTCCGTGGGCGCGTAGCAGCACGCGGGCACCTTGAAGGTCCTGCAGGTCAGCGTGGTCGATGGTGCGTAGGCCAAGACGGCGCAGACGTTCCACCTCGCTGCCGTTGTGGACGATATCGCCAAGGCAGTAGAGGGTTCCGCCCTCGGCAAGTTCGCTCTCGGCCTTGCGAATGGCGGTCGTGACACCATGGCAGAAGCCGCTGTGTTCGTCGATTTCGATGGTCATGGAGGCTTCTATCGCGTGCGTGCTTCAAAATGCTGCATGAGCCAGGCATCCTGCTCGGCAATGCTCATGTGGCTGTTGTCGAGTACGAGGGCATCAGGGGCTTGTCGCAGGGGGTTAAGTTCGCGGTGAGAGTCGATGTAGTCGCGCTCTTCCACGTTGCGCAGGATGGCAGCGAAGTCCACGTCCTGACCTTTCCTGCGCAGTTCGTCGTAGCGCCGCTGTGCGCGTACTTCGGCCGAGGCGGTGACGAAGATTTTCAGTTCTGCATTGGGGAAGACGGCTGTGCCGATGTCGCGTCCGTCCATGACGATGCCCTTTTCGTCGCCCATACGCTGCTGCTGGCGTGTGAGGGCCTGGCGTACGAAAGGCAAGGCGGCCACAGGGCTGACGAGGCTTGAGACTTCAAGGGTGCGTATGTCCTGTTCGACAACCTCTCCGCAGAGGCACGTTTGGGGCAGGCCGGTCTCAGGGTCGAGGCGGAAGGATATCTCTACTTCGGGCATGCGAACTTCAAGGGCAGCTGCGTCCACACTGCCGTCTGGCAGCAGGAGCCCGTGGCGGAGGGCGAAAAGTGCTACGGCTCGATACATGGCGCCGGTGTCTACGTAGATGTATCCCACTTTGCGCGCCAAGGCTTTCGCCATGGTGCTCTTTCCGCAGGACGAGTGGCCGTCAATGGCTACGATAATCTTTTTCATGATTGGGAGAGGGGGCTATCTTACATGTTATTATCAAAAACTCTATCTTGCCTTGAAGTGGACGGGAATGCGTATGCGCACGTCGGAGGGACGTCCGCCAACGCGGCCGGGTTTCCACTGGGGGAGTTTCTCGACGGCCTGGAGAATGGAGCGATCCAGCTCAGGCTGTACCTTGCGGAGGAGGCGGGCTTCGCACACTTTTCCAGTTTTGTCGACGATGAAGGCAACCTCGGCCTCGCCCTCAATGTGCCGGCTTATGTGCTGGGCTGTATAGGCAATCTCTTTGTCGAGGAAGCGCATGAGCTCTTTCTCGCCGCCAGGAAACTGCGGCATCTCGGGAACTTCCGTGATGGGGATGTAGACTGGTTCTTCCTCAACGGGCAGGTCCTCGCGCTCGACGATGAGGCGAACGGTGTCAGTGGGGATTTCTGCCAGAACGGGAACTTCGGCCTCGGTAGGACTCTGCTCTTTGTCTTCAGTGTCAACGCCCAGAACATCGCGCGTCACGACCGTGTCGACGATGACGGGCACAGTGACCGCCTCACCCTCAGGGAGCTTTGGCTTTGGAGGTTGCTGGCTTCGAGCCAGGTAGCGAAATTCGTAGCCTTCCTCAGCCTTGAGCTTTTCCAACGCAACGTTGGGCATGTCCCCGTCAAAGGTGCCAGAGTCCGCTCCGTAGTGAATGGCCCAGACAACCATGCGGAACAGAAAGACGACGACGGCGAGACCCACGATGGTGTAGAGCGCCAGCATGTAGCGCCAGCCGGCAGTGCTGCGCAGCCGGTAGGCACCATATTCCTTGTTGCGACCTTCGAACACCTGTTCGCACCACTCTTGGGATAATAATTCGTCGTCGAAAACGTTATACATAGGAAAAAGTGCGCATTTCGCGGCGCAAAAATACGGCCAAAATATAAAAATAGTCCTACCTTTGCCCACAATTATGGTTAACAGAATAAAAAAAGCCTTAATGGGGATACTTTTCTGCGGCTGTTTCGTATGTATGCAGGCGCAGGAAGCGACCTCGTCCTATAACGTGCTACGTCTTCCCGTTTCCTCGCATGCGGCCGCACTTGGCGGCGAGAATATCTCAAATATCGAAGATTCGCCGGCGGCAGCATGGAGCAATCCGGCCTTGATGTCCAACGTGACGGACAACTCGCTCGGACTGAGCTTGATGACCTACAACAACGGGAGCCTCCATCTTGGTGCTCAGTATGTCAAGGCTTTCGGCGAACGCCACACGGCAGCCGTCACGGCGCAGATGCTGAACCATGGAACCATGGACGAGACCGACGAGACGGGGCGCGTCGTGGGCAGCGTGTCGGCGAAGGATATCGTCATGGGTGTGGGCTACAGCTACCTGCTCTCGGACGAATGGACGGGTGGTGCCTCGTTGCGTGTCATCGACCAGAACTATGCCGGCTATACTTCCATTGCCCTGGGTGTTGACCTCGGACTGAACTATTTCGACGAGGATAGCGACCTCTCCGTCTCGGCTACGGCGCGCAACATCGGCGCACAGGTGAAATCCTTCTACGACGGACAGTCGGCACATCTCCCCTTCACCCTGCAGCTGGGACTGACGAAAGGGCTTGAGCACCTGCCCGTGCGATTCAGCGTGACCCTGACCGACTTGACGCGATGGAAGACGAAATACTATTTCCATCCCGCCGACGTGGAGAAGATAAGTTTCGGACGCATGCTGGCTAACCACCTCGTCATAGGTCTTGATATCCTGCCCACCGACTATCTTTACCTCTCCCTTGGCTACAACGCACGGCGAGCCTACGAACTGAAGTCGGCCGATGCCGGCAAAATGGCAGGCTTTGCCTTGGGAGGAGGTGTGAATCTGCGCCGCCTGAAGGTGGGCGTTTCCTATGCTAAGTATCATGTCGACAATGCCTCGTTGATGTTCAACGTGGCGTATGCATTTTAAGCTTATATGACCCAAAAGATTGAAACCGCCCTCGCGGGCATTCGCTATCCGTCAGTTCCCGAGGGACTCTACGAGCCCATCGCCTATACGTTGTCTGCGGGTGGCAAGCGCTTGCGTCCCACGCTCCTGCTGATGGCCTATGGCCTCTACCGCGACGACGTGGAGTTCGCACTCCCTGCCGCCATCGCCCTTGAAACCTACCACAACCACACGTTGCTCCACGACGACCTCATGGACCAGGCCGACGTTCGCCGCGGACGTCCCACCGTACACCGACGTTGGGATGCCAATACGGCCATACTGAGCGGCGACGAAATGCTGATACTGGCCTTCCGGCACATGTTGCGACAGCCTGTTGCCGATCAAGGGCGAAAGGATGAACTTCTCAGACTCTTTGCCGACACGATGCAGGAGATTTGCGAAGGGCAGCAATTTGATATGAACTTTGAAAGCCGCGAGGATGTCAGCGAGGCAGAGTACATCGAAATGATACGCTTGAAGACCTCCGTCCTGCTGGCTTGTGCCCTCAAGGCCGGTGCCCTCATTGCAGGTGCTCCCGTCCGCGATACACAGCTGCTCTATCAGTTTGGCGAGAAGGTGGGGCTTGCCTTCCAGCTGCAAGACGATTACCTTGACTGCTATGGTGACCCTGCCGTCTTCGGAAAAGAGATAGGTGGCGACATACGTTGCGGAAAAAAAACGTATATGCTCATCAGTGCCCTCGGGCGCGCTGACGGGCGGCAGCGCGAAATACTCCTCTCGCGAAACGTAGAGCATGTCCTCTCCTGCTACGATGAACTTGGCATCCCTGCGCTGTGCCGGGAGAAGATAGACACCATCTATGGCGAAGCGCGCCAGGCCTACGACGCCTTGCCTCTGCCCCTGAGCCGAAAACGTGCACTTTGGGAGTATGCCGAGAGCATGATGAACCGAAAGAAGTGAAAGACCGTGAGATTTATTGATACCCACACCCATATCTATGATGAGGAGTTTCGCGCCGACGTGGACGAAGTGATCGGGCGTGCCCGTGAGGCCGGTGCCGAACGGCTTATGTTGCCCAATGTGGACGAGGCAAGCATTGCCCCCATGCTTGACCTTTGCGAGCGCTATCCTGACCTCTGTTTCCCCATGATGGGACTTCAGCCCGAGGAAATCCCTGCCGAACCAGGACCTCTGCTCGACCGCATGGAGGAGTTGTTCTCAAGCCGGAAGTTCTATGCAGTGGGCGAGGTGGGCATTGACCTCTATTGGGACTCTTCGCGCCGCGACGAACAGATAGAGGTGTTTCGCCGCGAGGTGGAATGGGCCATACGATACGAATTGCCGCTTGTCATCCACTGCCGTGCGGCTCACCGAGATCTTTGCGACACATTATCTATATATAGGGAAAGGCTTCGCCGAGGCGGCATCTTCCACTGCTTCGGAGGGACGGTCGATGAAGCCCGCGAGCTACTCACATTCACAGGGTTCTGCCTCGGCATAGGCGGCATCTTGACGTTCAAGAAGTCTACGCTTCCCGCAGTCCTCTCCGAGGGGGTACCCTTGGAACGCATTGTGGTGGAGACCGATGCCCCCTACCTGACGCCCGTGCCCCACCGGGGCAAGCGAAACGAGCCCGCCTACATTCCCTTCATCCTTCAGAAACTGGCTGAAACCTATGACGTCACCCTTGAAGAAGTGGCACGGGTCACGACGCTAAATGCGGAAAAAGTCTTCTTTTCGTGAGAAAAAATGAAAAAAGTCGGGCGAAAGTTTTGCTGATAACATATTTTAGTATACTTTTGCACCCGCTTTCCACAAGCAAATGGTGCCTTAGCTCAGTTGGTAGAGCATCGGACTGAAAATCCGTGTGTCCCCGGTTCGATTCCTGGAGGCACCACCATCAAAAATGAAAAAAGGATGTGACTTGAAACTTCAAGTCACATCCTTTTTTCTGTCCGAACGCTGCGAGCTCAGTCGGGGTAGTTGAGGTTTTCGTCGGTAGCCTTTAGCAAAATCTCCTCCAAATAGCGTTTCGCTTCGAGGCGTGCCATGGGGAGGTCATGCAGAAGGTAGTTGCCACAGTCTCGTGGAGCTGCACCGGGAATGTCGCCTTCATAGTCGGCCACAAAGCGGAATGTGCGCTGCATCAAGGGCAGGATGTCGTGCGACGTGAGATTGCCGCGTACGAGCAGGTAGTTTCCCGTCAGGCATCCCATGGGCCCCCAGTATACGATGCGGTCTTTCCACTCCTCGTCGTTACGCACGTAGGTGGCGGCGAGGTGCTCAATGGTGTGGAGCGCGCCGGGGTGCAGGGCAGGTTCGCGCCCAGGTTCCTTCATGCGGATGTCAAAGGTTGTCACGGTGTCACCGCCCACGGCATCCTTGCGCGACACGTAGATGCCTCGCAGCAGGCGTGTGTGGTCAATTTTGAAGCTTGCAATTTTTTCCATATTATTCTATTGTATTACTCGTATTGTTTTGCTTCGCGCTTTCCTTTCAGCACGTCAAGAGCGTTGAGCGCGAGAGCTTGCATCTCGTCCTCCCCAGGGTAGCAAAAGACGGGAGCCAAGAAACTGATGCGCTTGCGCAAGCGGTGGGTGATATAGTCGGCACGAGCCATGCCGCCCGTGAGGAGGATGGCGTCGATGTCGCCACAGAGTACGGCACCTTCGGCGGCAATGTTTTTCGCCGTGTGGTAGATCATGGCGTTGACGAGGAGCTCGGCGTGCTTATCTCCTTCCTCAATGCGCTGGAGGATGGTACGCATGTCGTTGGTCCCCAGGTGGGCGATGAGCCCTGCCTGTCCGGCTACGCGCTTGAGCAGTTGGTCTTCGGTGTATTTTCCACTGAAGCAAAGGCGTATGAGGTCGGCTGCGGGGAGGCTGCCGGCACGCTCGGGTGAGAAGGGACCTTCACCGTCGAGGGCATTGTTGGCATCGATGGCCCGGCCGTGGCAGTGGGCAGCAATGGAGATGCCGCCGCCGAGGTGGCAGATGATGAGGTTCAGATCCTCATAGCGTCGTCCTGTCTCGGCCGCAAATCGGTGTGCGATGGCGCGTTGGTTCAGGGCATGCCAGATGCAGATGCGCTGCATGAGGGGCGAACCGCAGATGCGTGCCTCGTCGCACAGTTCGTCGACGACGCCCGGGTCAGCGGTGAACGAACGGCATTCGGGCAGTTCCTTTGCCAGTTCGAAGGCAATGATGCAACCCAAGTCGCAAGCATGTTGGTGGAGCGCTCCCTTGGCGTCCTCCACCATTAGTTCGTTGATTTCGTAGACGCCGCCTGCAACAGGTTTTGCAAGGTGTCCTCGGCCTATGATGGCGTCAAAGTCAAAAGGGATGTCCATGCGGCGCAGTTCGTCGGTGACGAGTCGCTTGCGGTAGTCGTATTGGTCGGAAATCTTTGGAAAACGCTCCAAGTCCTCCAGTGTGTGCACAATGTTGCGCAGAAGGACGGGCTTCTCGTTTTCGTAGACAGCAATTTTTGTGGATGTGGAGCCAGGGTTGATGGCAAGTATGCGGTGCATGATTTGATTTTATGTTATCTGGTTGTTGGGTGGTTCAGTTGTTTAGTCGCTTGAGGAAAGGACTGTGTCAATTATTACTTTTCCCTCATTCCATGCACCTTCAGTCTGAAAGGCAGGCGAGGGCGAGGCTGAAGAATTTCGAGTCCGCACTGTCGGCTCGGCTGGGTAGCACAACGGGTGCCAGTGGCCCCTGTAGGACACATGCCGTTTTTGCGTGGCAAAAGAGTGTGATGGTCTTATAGAAGACATTGGCGGCTTCTATGTCAGGAAAGATGAGGGCATCGGCCTCGCCGCCGATGGGCGAGGAAATTCCCTTCGTGCGCATGCTTTCCTCACAGCACGATGTCTTGAGGTCCAGAGGGCCGTCCACGATGCAGGGTCCGAAATCGCCGGCATGCGCAGCTTCTGCCAATGCGGCGTAGCCTATGGTGTGGGGGAAGTACTTCTCGCTCACCTTCTCGTTACAGTGGATGAGGCTAATGCGTGGCTCGGCAATGCCGAAATTGTGGCATACGCGTGCCATATAGGCAATCTGTGTGTAGCGTTGTTCCTGTGTGGGGTAGGGGATGACGGCAGCATCACTGAAAAAGAGGAGGCGAGGATAGCCGGGAATCTGAGCCGCTGTGATGTGGGTGAGGATGCGGCCCCGGGGCAGGATGCCCGTCTCCTTGTTGAGGATGGCATGAAGCACGTCGTTCGTATTGACGAGCCCTTTCATCAGGACATCGGTCTTGCCTTCCCTAACGAGGGCTACTGCGCGTGCGGCGGCATTTTCTCCGTCCACGCGGATAATTTTTGCAAATCCTTCTCTCTCAGCACGTTCGGTGGCGTGGAGCGTACTCTCGTCGCCTCCGCAGATGACAGCCACACGCTTGCGAACGCCCTTCTCACGAAGGTAGGCTGTCAACTCGTTGAAGTCTCTTATGCTTTTCATGTTTTTCAGGTGTGTTTGATTGTCGTTTCGCCCGCGAAGTTACACCTTCCCTTTGAAAAATACAAGAAACGGAAAGTTCCTTTTTAGTTTTTCGCCAACTTGGCAACCTTTTATTTCCGTATTTCGTCCGTCTTTCGTACTTTTGCGCGCCTTAAGGACGGCGTTAATAATTACAAACTGAACAGCCCATATTATGCAGGACATTCGCAACATTGCCATCATCGCCCACGTAGATCACGGGAAGACCACCCTCGTCGACAAGATGCTTCTTGCAGGAAATCTTTTTCGTGAAGGACAGCAGACCGGCGACCTCATGCTCGACAATAATGAATTGGAGCGAGAGCGGGGAATCACCATTCTGTCAAAGAACGTGTCTATCAATTATAGGGGAACAAAAATAAACATAATCGACACCCCGGGGCACAGCGACTTCGGCGGCGAGGTGGAGCGTGTCCTCAATATGGCCGACGGCTGCCTGCTACTCGTTGATGCCTTTGAAGGCCCCATGCCCCAGACACGATTCGTTCTGCAGAAGGCACTCCAGATAGGGCTTAAGCCCATCGTCGTAGTCAACAAAGTGGACAAGCCCAACTGTCGCCCAGAGGAAGTCTATGAGATGGTTTTTGACCTCATGTTCGAACTTGGTGCCTCAGAGGAGCAACTGGACTTCCCCGTTGTCTACGGTTCTGCCAAGCAGGGCTGGATGGGGCCTGACTGGCAGGCTCCGACAGCAGACATTACGTATCTGCTCGACCGTATCCTTGAAGTCATCCCCGCACCTGAGCAACTCGAGGGTACACCCCAGATGCTCATCACCTCTCTGGACTATTCCACCTACACAGGTCGCATCGCCGTGGGACGTGTTCATCGCGGAACCCTCCGCGAGGGGCAACCCATCACCATCGCCCATCGCGACGGCACCATGGAGCGCACCCGCATCAAGGAACTCCATACCTTCTCCGGCATGGGGCACCAGAAAACATCTTCTGTCTTTTCCGGTGACATCTGCGCCCTTATCGGCCTGTCTAATTTTGAGATTGGCGATACAGTGTGCGATGCCGACGCCCCCGAGGCACTTCCTACCATTTCCATCGACGAACCTACCATGTCGATGCTCTTCACGATCAACGACTCGCCCTTCTTTGGTAAAGAAGGCAAGTTCTGTACGTCGCGCCACATCCATGAACGCCTCCAGCGCGAACTGGAACGCGACCTCGCCCTGCGCGTCGAGCAGGTAGATTCAGATAAGTGGCTTGTTTCCGGTCGCGGCGTTCTCCACCTCTCCATCCTCGTCGAGACTATGCGCCGCGAGGGCTACGAACTCCAGGTAGGGCAGCCGCAGGTGATCTACAAGCAAATCGACGGCCAGCGCTGCGAACCTATCGAGGAACTCACCATCAATGTGCCTGAGGAGTTTGCCTCGAAGATGATTGACATGGTGACGCGTCGCAAGGGCGAGATGACCTCTATGCAGAGTCTCGGCGACCGTACCGACATAGAATTTCTCATTCCCTCGCGCGGCATCATCGGGCTGCGCACCAATGTGCTGACTGCTTCTCAGGGCGAAGCCATCATGGCTCATCGCTACAAAGAGTACCAACCATTCCGTGGCGAATTGCCCCGTCGCACCAACGGCTCTATGATATCCATGGAGGGCGGCACCGTCTTTGCCTATGCCCTTGACAAGCTCCAAGATCGCGGCCGCTTCTTCATCAACCCGCAGGATGAAGTCTACGCTGGGCAGGTGGTCGGTGAGCATGTTCACGAGAAGGATCTCGTCATCAATGTCTGCAAGGCCAAACAGCTCACGAACGTGCGTGCCAGCGGTACTGACGAGAAAGCCCACATAATCCCTCCCATTCAGTTCAGCCTCGAGGAGGCTCTTGAATACATCAAGGAAGATGAATACGTTGAGGTGACACCCAAGAGCATGCGAATGCGTAAAATCATCCTCGACCACCTTGCACGTAAGCGCGCAGGAAAGGATGAGGAATGAAAAAGATTAAAAAGTGGCTGCAGAGCCTGTCATTTCGTACGGGCGTCATCGTGCTCGCCCTGTGTGTCCCTTTCTATTTGCTCTCCTTTGCCCAGATGCTTCTTCCCATCAGTGCCGAGTTGAAGGGCGTGCTTTGGTTTGTGCTTTTTGGTCTCGCCAAGTGCTGTCAGTATGGCGGTCTCACAATCCTCGGCGTCGAAGGTTTTCGCCGTCTAAAAGCTCTTCTGCGCAGGGGTAAAACGGTAAGCGACGAAGGCTAATTCGCATGATTGATGTCCGAGAAGTTTTTTCTCGCGGCTTTTATTCGCAACGCATCAAACAACCGAGGACGCTACAACCCGTATGTTGTAGCGTCCTCGGTCATTTTTTATTTGGCGGAATCAATTGAATTTACTTGCGACGAAACACTTTGGAACATAAAACGTTTTGAAAGCTACGACAAGGAATGGCTTGATTTTGTCGCCGGGTGTCGTGAAGGAATGGACACGGGAAACTATGACATGATAATTGGAGGCATAGCAAACGACAGAGTTATTATTACGCTCGACAGGTATTTTACTGGTGAGATTTCCCAAGAAGAGGCTCTTGGGTTGCTGAGATTTGAAAAGCCTAATATCCAATACTGCATACGCACAGACAAGATGTTGCAGAAGTGTCTAACATTTATTGGGAGTGAACAACTATGAGTGACGAAAGCAAACAAGTATTAAGAAGTTCCCAATGTGCCAGAATCATTGTCTGCATAAGCGAGATGTTCGATGTGACACTTGACAAGGCTACAGACATCTTTTATAGTTCTGAAACTGCTGGCATGATAGAGGAAGATATTGCCGATCTGCACTGTCGTAGTGACAGATATCTGGCAGGAGAAGTCTGGCGAGAGTATCAAGAAAGTAAAAACGTGCCAGAAGAAAATAATTTTTGAACGTTACTTATTAAAAAAACGCCGTTTTCTTTGCAGGTAAAAAATAAAACCCTATTTTTGCCCCGTGAGCACGCGTAGCCCGCAAGGGCGAGGTGGGCTGACGAACATGATAAAGGACGTTTACGAACGTAATCTTCTTCTGTTGAATCTCGCAAATTTGCAACTGATTCGGAAGATGCGCAACGGAACGTCTGCGTTGGGAGTATTATATACCCGTGCATCCTCTCGCAGAGGATACATATATTATATATAATATCTCACTGGCGTGGGCTGCGCGTTGCTTATCCTGAATTAGGGG
>JAFSQD010000040.1 GCA_017446765.1 Alloprevotella sp. | reverse complement strand
CTACCTGGATGCTGTCCCAACGCTGGGCTACGAGTTCTTTCCAAGCTGCAATCTCCTTCGCTACTTTAGCCCCATCGGCATTGAGTGCTTTGAAACGCTTGGCCTGTGGCACGTAGAAACGCTCGAAGTAGTCGTCGAGCTGACGCTTCATGGTGTAGTGAGGAGCAATGCGCGCTATGGAGTTCTTGACGGTGCGAATCCAGTTTTCACTGTATCCTCGACGGTTTCGTGCGTAGTAAAGGGGAATGATCTCCTGCTCAAGGAGGCCGTAGATGGTCGTTGCGTCAAGCTTGTCCTGATGTTCCTGATTCTGATAGGTGCGCTTGTCCGTGAGTGCCCATCCGGCTCCTTCACGATAACCATCATACCACCAGCCGTCAAGCACGCTGAGGTTGACGACACCGTTCATCAGTGCCTTCTCGCCGCTTGTTCCGCTGGCTTCGAGCGGACGCGTCGGCGTGTTCATCCAGATGTCGACACCACTCACGAGGCGACGGGCAAGATGCATGTCGTAGTTTTCAAGGAAGAGGATTTTCCCGATAAACTCAGGCTGCTGGCTGATTTCGTAGATACGCTTGATGAGTCCCTGCCCAGCTCCGTCTGCGGGGTGAGCCTTGCCGGCGAAAATGAACTGTACGGGGTAGTCGGGGTTGTTGACAATCTTGGAGAGTCGGTCAAGATCGGAGAAGAGTAAGTGTGCACGCTTGTAAGTGGCAAAACGGCGCGCGAAGCCAATAAGCAGAGCGTTTGGATTGATCTTGTCCAGAAGGCTAACGACACGGCTGGGGTCGCCTTGGTTCTTCAGCCAGTTTTCACGGAAACGCTCGCGGATGTAGTCAATAAGCTTTGTCTTGAGCTCCATGCGCGTTTTCCAGACCACCTCATCGGGCACATCGTAGATTTTTTCCCAATAGCGTTCATTGCTCTCGTCGTTGATGAAATCGGGATCAAAATACTTATTGTGTACGCGACGCCATTCGCGTGCGCTCCAAGTGGGATAGTGTACGCCATTGGTTACGTAGCCCACATGGCTCTCTTCGGGGAAATAGCCGCGCCAGATGCCGTTGAACATCTTCTTGCTCACTTCGCCGTGCAACCAGCTGACGCCATTGACTTCCTGGCACGTTTTGCAGAGGAAAGTGCTCATGCAGAACTTTTCACCACCATCTTCGGGGTTGGTACGACCCATGCCCATGAAGTCTTCCCAACTGATTCCGAGACGTTCGGGTACCCAACCGAGATATTTGCCCATGAGGCCTTCCTCAAAATAGTCGTGGCCGGCAGGCACGGGTGTATGGACAGTGTAGAGGCTTGAGGCGCGCACGAGTTCCATGGCTTCGCCGAACGTGAAACCTTCTTTCACATAGTCCACAAGGCGTTGTACGTTGCAGAGGGCTGCGTGGCCTTCGTTGCAATGGTAAATGTCCTTCTTAATACCCAAACGCTGGAGTGCTAGCATACCGCCGATGCCGAGGAGATACTCTTGCTTCATGCGGTTTTCCCAGTCACCGCCGTAGAGCGTGTGGGTGATGCTACGGTCAAACTCGCTGTTTTGCTGGATGTCGGTGTCTAGGAGATAGAGACTGATGCGTCCTACTCTCACTTTCCAGATTGCTGCATGAACAACATAGTTGGGGAAAGGCACGTCAACGATGACCTGGTTGCCGTCGGTGTCAAGTACACGCTCAACGGGCAGGAGGTCGAAGTCCTGAGGTTCGTAGTTGGCCACCTGCTGTCCGTCCATGGATAGCGTCTGCGTGAAGTATCCATAACGGTACAGGAAACCTACACCGCACATGTCTACGTTGGAATCTGAGGCTTCCTTCATGTAGTCGCCTGCAAGGATACCGAGGCCACCACTGTAGATTTTCAGTACGTGGTAGAGACCATATTCCATACAGAAGTAAGCCACGGAGGGGCGCTTTGCGTCAGGCTTGACGTCCATGTAGGAACGGAACTGCTTGTAGACCTTGTTCATCCTTGCTATGAGCTCGTCGTCCTTAGCAAGTTCCTTTAGGCGGTCATAGCTCAGGCTGCGTAGCATCTCAATCGGGTTATGGTCGGTCTTGCTGTAGAGGTCGTCGTCGATGCTACGGAAGAGTTCGCGAGCATCGGGGCTCCACGTCCACCAGAGGTTGCGGCTGATTTCGTCAAGTTTTTGCAGCTCGGAAGGGATGTGGCTTTTTACGTTAACGAGATTCCAGCGAGGCTCGTTGGCGTTGCTAACTTTTACTTTCATTTTGATTGTGTATTTTATTATATTTCCTTTATTTACAGATTGGAAGCAGCTGCCTGAAGTGCAAAGTCATAAGCTTTGAAGTATTGCCCTATGAAATTTTTCCATTCGGCCTGGCTTGCAAGTTTTTTTGCAGCTGTACCGTACAGCTTCCGTTGTGGCTGGCTGGCGGAAAGTGCTTGAAGTGTAATGTCGGCGATTTCTGCGGCACAGGAGAAATAGCTGTCGTCGTCGCGATGGAGGACGGCACATCCATCTTGTAGTGTTCCTGGACGCCCCAGGTTGTCACTCACCCATTGACCGAATCCAGAGAGGTCTGTCGTGATACAAGGTACGCCATAGGCGCAAGCTTCTAATGGGGTATATCCCCAGGGCTCATAGTAGGATGGATAGACACAGAGGTCGGAGGCGGGAAGGACTTGATAGTAGTCTCGGTTGAGCACGCCGTCGCGTCCGTCAAGATAACAGGGTATGAGTACAACCTTCACGGGGTCGTCGGGCGTGTTCCAAAGGGCAAGCCCACGGATGGTGTTGACAATACGGTCATCGTGAAGATTATGGAGTTCGTGAGTGATGTAAGGGTGGGGAAGGGCTTTGCGCTCGGAAGCTGGGAGGGCAAGGTTATCCAGGAGGTCCTGGCGCGGACCTTTCGTCCAGCAGGGCACTTCCACGAGTGCAAGCACGCGTTGGTGTGGAGTTTCCGCGCGCATACGTGCATTTAGTTGGGCAAGGGCTTCGAGATATACGTCAAATCCCTTGCATCGGTAGTCGTTGCGTCCGCTAGTGGAAACGATAAAAGTATCGTCGGGAAGTTGTTCGCCAATGAGTGCAGAAGCAGTTTCGAGGAGAGCCTTCCGGCTCTCGACCGTCCGCTTGTTCTCGGTTGCGGGTCGGACAAATCCGTTAGGAAGTATGACATCTGCCGACTTTTCAAGCAACTGACGGCACTCACGGTCAGTGAAGGTGGAAACGGTTGTAAAGCAATCAGCGTGGTGGGCGCTTTGCTTTTCCACGCTATGCTTTGCTTCCATGGAGAGTTCACTTGCCATCTGGTCGCCGTTATATCCTGAAAAATATTTGTAAAGCAATTTCTCGTTGCCCGCGATGGATCGTCCTATACTTGTGGCGTGTGTGGTAAAGATGGTGGCTATACCTGGCAAGGATTCTTTTAAGAACATCATGCCCAGGCCTGTCATCCATTCGTGTGCCTGATATACGATTTTTGCATTGCGGAGGGCTTTAGTATCGGCGGCGAAGCGCACAAAAAGTCCCGCTGCGTAGGAAAACATGGATGCTTCGTCGTAGTCGCCATAGGCATGAAGGCTGTCAACGCCGAAAAGTTCCCAGGCACGTGTATAGATTTCGTTTTTTCTCTCGAGGAATGGCCGATAGTCAATGAGTACAGCGACGGGCTCGCCTTCCACTAGCCATCGACCTGTCCTCACGCGCAACCCCTCACTAGCTGCAGCCTCGCGAAGGGTTCGTAGTACGCGTCGGTCCTCGCGGAAATCATGGCAGGGATTTTCGTCGTTCCAGATATCGGGACCTATGAAGACAAGGTGGTCGCCAAAGGTGTCTTTGAGTGTACGAGCGCGGGAGGAGAGTACGGTGTAGATGCCTCCCACCTTATTACAGACTTCCCAACTGGTCTCGAACACCCAGTCGGGCTTCATGTATTTTTTGTCCATTCGTTTCTTTCCTGTGGGCACTATATGGATGCCCTAAAGCTGTGCAAAGTTAACTGTTGAGCCGTGCAGCAGCAAACGGTAGGCATGAGAATCCGCAAGTTGTAACCATAAATCTCCGAAAAACGGGAAGTGGTCTTTGCAAAATAGCCTATGTTCAGTCTTCGAGTTCTTCAATTTCGTAGATATCGTCGGTATCGCCAAAATCATCTTCATCGTCACCAATCTCGGCTTCGCGGGCGTCTTCCCAGTCGGGCTCCCAGTCTGAGAAGTCGCGGTCGAGCACATGTATCTCTCGGTCACGGTGAGCAAGATTGTCTTCGCCCACCATGGCTGCAAGTTTGTTTGATTCGCTGTCAAGTGCATTCCAAAGTGTGTCCTTGAGTTCCTGAAGTCCTTTTTGGGCGACGGAGGAGATAAAGACTACGGGGAGGTCGTTGGGCAGGTCCACGTGCAGCATTTCTATGAGTTCGTCGTCAAGGAGGTCGCACTTCGTGACGGCTAATACGCGTTGCTTGTCGAGCATTTCGGGATTGTAGCGCCGCAGTTCGCCAAGCAGGATTTCGTATTCGCGGCGGATGTTATCGGTATCTCCCGGTACCATGAAGAGAAGCAGGGAGTTGCGCTCGATGTGGCGCAGGAATCGGAGCCCAAGGCCACGCCCTTCGCTGGCACCTTCAATAATGCCGGGAATGTCTGCCATCACGAACGAATGTCCGTCACGATGAGCCACGATGCCCAGGCTTGGTTCGAGGGTAGTGAAGGGATAGTTGGCAATCTTTGGACGCGCAGAAGATAGGGTGGAGAGTAAAGTGGACTTTCCTGCATTTGGGAATCCTACGAGCCCTACGTCTGCCAGGAGCTTGAGTTCAAGGATGACCATGAGCTCCTGCATGGGCTCGCCGGGTTGTGCATAGCGTGGCGTCTGGTTGGTGGAAGTGCGGAAGTGCCAGTTACCCCTGCCGCCTCTTCCGCCCTGCAGGAGCATGACAACTTGTCCGTCCTGAGTGACATCGCAGAGGTAACGTCCTGTCTCGGCATCATAGGCCACGGTGCCGCAGGGCACGTCAATGTAGCGGTCGGCCCCTGCCGCTCCGTGCCTGAGGTCCTTGCCACCGTTTTGTCCGTGTTGTGCAAAGGCGTGGCGTTCGTAGCGCAGATGGAGGAGGGTCCAATAGTTTCGGTTTCCGCGC
Organism: Alloprevotella sp.; assembly: GCA_017446765.1. Lineage (GTDB taxonomy): Bacteria > Bacteroidota > Bacteroidia > Bacteroidales > Bacteroidaceae > Alloprevotella. Next base: position 17,010 of record JAFSQD010000040.1, on the reverse strand, counting down.
AGATAGACGCTTCCGCCGCGTCCGCCGTCACCGCCATCGGGGCCGCCGTTTGGCTGGTATTTGGCTCGGTGGAGGTGCATAGAGCCACGTCCGCCTTTCCCTGAGCGGCAGTAGATTTTGACGTAGTCTACAAAGTTGGATTCCATGTGTGGTTCGGAAAGTATGTGTTTGCCATAAGCGGCATTGTGTAGGAGGAAGGCCGCGCGCTTATCCGAGGTGGTTGATTTCTGCGCAGAGGGCGGCGTTAATGTCTTCAAGGCTTCCGACGCCGTTGACGCGCACGAGAAGTCCTCGCTCGTCGTACCAGGCTGCGAGTGGTGCCGTTTGGTTGTGATAGACAGCAAGGCGGGCTTGGATAGTCTCGGCGTTGTCATCGGCACGTCCGCTGGTCTTTCCACGCAGCAGGAGGCGCTCAGTCAGGAGGTCGTCGCTCACTTGCAGTTCAAGGACGACACCGACATTCGTGCCGCGCTGGGAAAGCATGTCCTGCAGGGCTTCGGCCTGTGGAATGGTACGGGGAAAACCGTCGAAGATGACACCTTCGCAGGGGAGGAGCGAATCGTAGGTGGCGGCCAGGATACTAATCATCAAGCTGTCGGGGATAAGCTGCCCCTTGTCGATATAGCTTTTTGCCGTACGCCCCAGCTGGGTGTCGTTTTTGATTTCCGCCCGTAGCACGTCGCCGGTGGAGATATGGCGGAAGGCATATTTTTCTACGAGTAGGTCGCTCTGTGTGCCTTTTCCTGAGCCCGGGGCTCCGAAGATGATGATATTTTTCATGTTGTATGTGTGATGAGCTTATAACTATTCTTTAACGAGTGTGTATATGTCGGGGAGGTTGCGGCCGTAGCCGTCGTAGTCGAGTCCGTAGCCTACGATGAAGTCGTTGGGTATATGGAAGCAGCAGTAGGGTATATCAAGCTTCACTTTGAGGTTTCCTGGCTTGACAAGTAGCGAGGCTATGCGGACGTCGGCGGGATTTTTCGTCTTGAGCATGGAGAGCAGTTCGCGCATGGTGAGTCCCGAGTCGACGATGTCCTCGATGATGACGACCGTGCGACCTGTGAGGTCCTCGTTGAGACCAATGAGTTCGTGGACCGTTCCCGTGCTTTCGGTCCCTGTGTAGGAGGAAAGTCGCACAAAGGATATTTCGCAGGGGGTGGTGATACCGCGCATGAGGTCGGCGGCAAACATGAACGAGCCGTTGAGGACGGCGAGAAACAGGGGGTTGCGGCCTTTGAGGTCGCTGCTGATCTGTGCGGCAAGTTCAGCAATGCGCTTCTTTATCTCTTCGGCTGGAATAGAAATTCTGAAACGCAGGTCTTTAACGGTGATAGGTTCCATGACGCAATGGTATTAAGGTGTGAGAAAATGTGCGTGTTAGTCGCCGAGTTCGACGACGGTGATGCCCGAGCCTCCTGCCTGCACGTGTTCGTCGTGATAGTTGGAGACGCCTCCGAGCGTGCGCAGGTAATCGCGTGTGAGCTGTCGCAAGGCTCCGGTTCCTGTTCCGTGCAGTATGCGCACGGGGGTTTCGCCCAAGAGTATGGCATCGTCCATGAAATGGGCAACGGCCTGCAGGGCTTCGTCGGCACGCATGCCGCGCAGGTCAATTTCGGGACGGAAGTGTATCTTCTTCTGGCTGATGGCGTCGCGTGTCTGCCTGCTGATAAAGGTGGCGTCGCGGAATGTCTTGTCCTCCCTCGGAGGTTCGGCGGGACGCAGTCGCTCAAGGGGTACAGTGGTGTGTATCATGCCGAAGAGTACGCGTGCCTGTCCAGAGGCATTGATGGTTTCGATGCGCCCGATAGTGTTTTGTCCGTGGAGTCGCACAAAAGAACCTTCGTGGAGGAGGATGTTTGTGGTGCCCTTGCCGAGTGGCGTATTCTTGGAGCCGTACAGTGTTGCCGAGGAGGATGTCGCGCTTGCTTCGGTTGCGGCATTTTGAGCGGCTTCCCGGGTTCCGGCGGATTCCCTCTTCTGGCGGCGGCGTTCCTGCCGGCGTCGTATCTGCTCCATCTTTCGCGTGATGCGGTCACTTTCCTCGGAAGTATGTTCGATGGATTCCTTGTACTCGGAGAGTTCGCTGCGTATCTCGCGAGTACGTTCCTTTTCAGCCTGTGCCTCCTTGATGGCACGTATGGTGTTCTCGATGCGGGCGTTGCTCTCGCGCAGGAGGTCCTGGGCTTCGCGCTTTGCCTGGTCGATGACTGTGCGCCGCTGACGGCTCACGTCCTCCAGTTCGCGCTCGTAGTTGGCAAGTGTCTCGGCCAGCTGCTTTTCCTGTGAATGTATGCGTTGACGTTTGTTTTCCCAGTATACTTTGTCGCGTGCAATGTCCTGCAGGTACTTGTCACTCATGACGTAGTCTTTGCCCACGGTCTCGGCAGCACGTGCAATAACGTCCTCAGGGAGTCCTATTTTCCTGGCTATCTCAATGGCGAAACTACTGCCAGGGTGTCCAATGCGCAGCATGAAAAGAGGCTGCATCTGAGCTCGGTCATAGAGCATAGCGCCGTTGAGTACGCTGGGCGTGTTTTCGGCAAAGCGCTTGAGGTTCTGGTAGTGGGTGGTGATGATTCCGTAAGTGGTTCGCTCCACGAATTTCTCGAGTATGGCTTCTGCCAAAGCACCGCCAATCTGGGGTTCGGTGCCACCGCCAAACTCGTCGATGAGGAGCAGGGAGGTGGGCCCGGAGCGTTTCATCATGGTCTTCAGTCCCAGGAGGTGGGAACTGTAGGTGGAGAGTGAGTCCTCAAGGCTCTGTTCGTCACCAATGGACAGGAAAATGTCGCTGAAGAATCCCATCTTGCTGCTTTCGTCCATTGGGACAGGCATGCCGCATTGCATCATGTATTGCAGCAGGCCTACGGTCTTGAGACATACGGACTTTCCGCCTGCATTGGGGCCGGAGATGACGAGGATGCGGGCTTCACCGCGCAGGGCGATGTCAAGGGGTACCTGGTCAAGGCCTCGGCGTCGTAGTGCCTGGCGCAGTATGGGGTGGGTAGCTCCCGTCCAGTCTATGCGTGGCGTGTCGGAAACTTCGGGCACGCAGCAGTCAAAGTTTTCAGAGAAACCGGCCAAAGCACGCAGGTAGTCGATGTGAGCCAGGAAGGCCAGGGCATTTAGCATCTGCGAGGCGTGAGGCCTCACCTCGGCCGTGAGTTCCTGGAGTATGCGCATGACCTCGCGGCGTTCGGCAGCCTTGAGCTCGCGTATGCGGTTGTTAGCATCTACGACGGCTGAGGGTTCGATGAATACGGTCTTTCCCGTTGCACTCTCGTCGTGGATGATGCCGCGTATCTTGCGCTTCAGGGCAGGTGCCACAGGGATGACAAGCCGTCCGTCACGCAGGGTGGGGGCAACGTCGCGGTCTATGTATCCTTCGGCCTGTGCCTCGCTGATAATCTGTCGCAGAGAGTGGGAGATGCCGCGCGAGGTGACTTCCATCTGATGACGTATCTGGAGTAACTCAGCGCTTGCCGTGTCACGCACTTTTCCGTATTTGTTGAGCACGCTTTCGATGCGAGCTACGACGTCGGGGAAGGTGTCAACGCCTTGGCAGAGGCGGAAGAGAGCAGGATAAGTGGGAGCTTCGCCGTCGGTCTGCTTCTTGCGGAAAGAACCTACAAGGTCGCCGACGGTGCGAAGCGAACGCTTCAGGTCGAAGAGTTCCATTTCCTCCATGTGCGTACGTTCTGGACGTATACGAAGAATCGCTTGTCGCACGTCGAAGAAATTCTCCTCATAGGCCTCGTCCTCTTCGTTGGTGAAACGTTGAAACTCGGCTGCCTGTGCCAAGGCCTCGCGGGCCTCGGCTGCGGTGGCAAGGGGACGCAGGCGATTGTCCACCCAGTCTGTGCCCAGCGTAGACATGCATCGTCCGCGCAGTTGTGTGCGTATGTCGCTGAATCCTATTTTATTTTCAAAGTTCTCAGGAAAGAACATGTTCTATTGTGTGAGTGTATATATAGAAATATGTATAGAGAATGCGGCGCGAAAATACAAAAAATTATTGGAAACAGCCGCATATTCCTGCCTTTCTCATTCAATTTTTTGCTATATATCCAATGAGGTGCCAAAATGCAAAGACAACAAATTGCGATTCCAGGCTTTGATATATCATTTCTAATGTTTGATATTTCATTATTGAAGCTACGCGTTAGGGATGCTTTGACAAATATGTGCAGGATATGGGGTATGAAAAGAGATAAATAAACACGCAAACCGCCCACTATAATCTGTAGTTTTTGTTAAATATAGGTAATTATTAAGAAAAAAAGTATGAAAACGTGAATACCTGTAGGGCGAAAAACTTACCTTTGCGCCGTCATGAGAAAATCCACAATCTGGGTCATCACCATCATCATGGGCGTGTCGTTCCTCACGCTGCTCTACCTCCAGGCACGATACCTTGGGGACGTGCTTACCATGCGGCAGGAGCAGCTATCGGAGAGCGTGACGCGTGCACTCTCCCAGACGGCTCACGACTTGGAACAGCGAGAAACCCACGTCATGCTGATGGAGAAAGTGGGCACGACAAAGGAAGAGGCCGACACCGCTATTGTGGCTGATTCCATTGCCCTGACCGTCACATCATTTGAGCGACGCATGGCCGAAATGCACGGCACACGTGCCGCAAAAGCCTTCATTGAAAGCTACGGCGAACAGGGGGGAGCAAGCTCCGAGAAACTGCGCCAACATCTTTATCGCAGCTATCGCCACCAGCAGGGACTCATGGAGGAAGAGGTATTTGCCTTACTCTACCAGCACAGCACGCGTTCGCTTCACGAACGTCTAGAGGGCCTTGAGGGCCTACTCACCCACGCCTTGCACGAAAACGGCATTGATGACGAAAAACTTGCCTACCACTACTATGTCACAAACACTGTGGGTGACACAATCGGCGTGTGTCCCGACTTTGCCTCCGGACAAGGCGGAAGAACCTACCGGCAGGTGCTCTTTGCCAGCGACGCCGCCCGTCAGCAGGGTGTCCTTTACGTAGTCTTTCCAGACATGAAGCGCTATGTCTTCACCAGCGCACGGTTCGTAGTGCCAGCCATAGTCTTCACCCTCGTCCTGTTGTTCATGTTCGTGTTCACCATCTACTCCTTCTTCCGCCAGAAGAAACTTGCCGAGATGAAAAATGACTTCATCAACAACATGACCCACGAATTCAAGACACCCATCTCCAGCATCAGCCTTGCCGCACAGATGCTCTCTGATCCTACCATCGGCAAGAGCGAGGAGAACGTGAAGCGCTTCACAGCCGTAATCTCTGACGAGACGAAGCGCCTACGCTTTCAGGTGGAAAAGGTGCTGCAGATGTCGCTCTTCGACAAGAAGGGCGGCGTGTTCAATCCTCGTGAGACTCACCTCAATCGCATACTTGAAGACGTGGCAAACACATTCCGTCTGAAGGTGGAAAGCTCAGGAGGCTCCATCGCCACTTTCTTCAATGCCCGCCACGACCTTGTCTACGGCGACGAGATGCACCTGACAAACGTCATCTTCAACCTTCTTGACAACGCTGTGAAATATAAGCACCCTGACCGCAACCTGCGCATACACCTCACGACCCAAGACAGGAGCCACGGGCGCATAGCTGTCATCGTGGAAGACAACGGCATTGGCATCAAGCGTGACGACCTTAAAAAAATCTTCGAGCAGTTCTACCGTGCACATACCGGCAACCGCCACGACGTGAAGGGCTTCGGCCTTGGACTTGCCTACGTCAAGAAAGTGGTCGATTTCCACCACGGCACCATACACGCCGAGAGTGCAGGCACCAACGGCACACGCTTCATCGTCACCCTGCCGACAATCAATGACAATGGCAAGTGACAGCCTTCCGACGTGACAGGCTGAGTTTCGGAATATCATCATATAATAACATAAACAACTTCCAACCATGGACGAGACAAAAAAAATTCTGCTTTGCGAGGACGACGAAAACCTCGGAATGCTCCTCCGCGAATACCTGCAAGCAAAAGGCTACGACACGCTTCTGTGCCCCGACGGCGAAGAAGGATTCCGCGCCTTCCTCAGCGACAAGTTTGACCTCTGTGTGCTTGACGTCATGATGCCCAAGAAGGATGGCTTCACGCTCGCTCGCGACATACGCCAACACAACGAGGAAGTGCCCATCATTTTCCTGACTGCCAAAAACCTCAAGGAAGATATCCTCGAAGGCTTCAAGTTGGGAGCCGACGACTACCTGACAAAGCCCTTCTCAATGGAAGAGCTCACCATGCGCATTGAGGCCATACTGCGACGCGTCACAAAGAAAAAGAATCGCGACCGCACCGTCTATCAGATTGGAAAATATACATTCGACACGCAGACACAAGTGCTCTCCCACGACGGTGAGCATACCAAGCTTACCACCAAGGAATGCGAACTCCTCAGCCTGCTCTGTGCACATGGGAACGACATCCTTCAGCGCGACTTTGCCCTGCGCACCATCTGGATTGACGACAACTACTTCAACGCACGTTCGATGGACGTCTACATCACCAAGCTGCGCAAGCACCTCAAGGACGATGAGACCGTGCAAATCATCAATATCCACGGCAAGGGCTACAAACTCATCATGCCGCAAAACGACGACCTCTGATGAGCGCTTTCCGATACCTTATGCTGGCCGCACTGGCTCTTGGCTTCGTGCTGCAAAGCTGCGAGGAAGAAGACTCCTACGCAAAGTCTCGCGAGCGCGAGAAAAAGCAAATCATGAACTTTCTCAAGACGGGGGTGAAGGCTATGGACGAAGATGGCGAGGACTACCTGCTCAACGTCCCCGGTCCTTACAAGGTCATCTCCGAGCAAGAGTTCTATGCCAACGACTCCACGACAAACGTCAATGATAACGAATTCGTGCTCTTTGCCGGAAGCGGAATCTACATGCAGATTGTCAACAAGGGAAGCGGCGAGAAACTCAAAAGTGGAGAGACGACTTCCGTCGTCTGCCGATACACGGGATTCAACATCGCCACCGACTCTGTTGAGATTTCCAACAACGTGCCCGCCTATGTGAAATACCCAGACATCATGACTGTGCAGAACTACATGGGCTCTTTCACCGCCTCATTTCTTAGCGGCATGATGAAGACGTGGACAAACACAAGTTCGGTACCTAACGCCTGGACAATTCCCCTGACGTTTATACGCTTGGGACGCTACGACTCTGAGGAGGAACTGGCTAAGGTGCGCCTCATCATCCCCAGTACGGAAGGGCACACGTATGCACTCAACAACATCTATCCCTGCTTCTACGAAATCACCTACCAACGTGGAAGGTAGCAGGCGGACAATGCAATCAGGAATACACGCTTCGAATGAGAAATAAGGAAAGATAGCTAATACGCAAGAGAGACCGAGGCTATTCGTCCTCAGGGCTGCTGGCGCTGATGATGTCCTTTATGCCCTGTACGAGGCGCTTGACACCACGCCCTACGGCACGCACCATTGCACTCAGCACGTGGTAGCATACCGCAAGGGCTTTTTTCGTACCATCATGCAGACCTTTCATTGCAATAAGCATCCACTGCCAGGCAGTAGCCGCTCCGTGCATAATCGAATCGTAGCGCAGGAGTTGGCGGTAGGAAAGGGTGAAGCCATAGCGCCGCTCAAGCATGCGATAGGTTTCAAGCCATGCACAGGGCAGAACAGAGCCGGCAATGGCATATAGTAGCGCGCCTGAGCCGGAAGCTTCAAACCCCATCTTGCCCATCAAGGCAAACACAAGCGGTGCGAAGGCCACTACCACAAGGCTGCGACGCAACCAGCATGAAGCTACGCTACCATCACTTTCATCCGCAGATTCTACGGCTTCGGGGAGGTAAGCCGACAGAAGGGCTCCGCACGATATCAGCATTGCGGCAGGGAGGCCTGTGCCCAGCCCGTCGAGCGAAAGGCCAAACACCCACTTCAACAAGCACAGGGCAAGAAGCACGCCGCTTGTCACGAGTCGCACACGGAGCTGGCCGGTGGATGGATGGAGGGCGGCAACGGCCATTTCAGCAAGGATGGCAAGCACGGAGCCAAAGAAGAGTGCCCGCATCAGGCTCAGTGTACCCGCCAGCACTTCATCGTGGCCCGACATCGTGAAAGTGGCATCAAAGAGGCTTTGCAGACTATCGCCCAGCGACCAGTAGGAGGGTGTCAACCCCGCAAATGCAAACGCATTGTGGAAGACGATGAAGAAAAAGCTCCAGCGAAGGGCAGGAAAATAGAGCTCATAGAGCAGGCAGGCGGCCGTGTTGCGGAGTCCCGGGCGGCGCCAGAGGGATAGCATAAGGCCGAAACTGATGCACATCGCTGCAAATGCGAAGAAGAGTATGGCCGCAAAGATTCCTGCATATCCGCCAGCGGCAGCTGTTACGAGCATGCAGGTACCGATGAAGAAGGCAAGGGTGTAGTGCTTCATGAGCTTGTAAACGATTTTTCGATTATGCTTTGCGCGGGTGTAAGCGTGATGACGTTCATACGAAGGGCGTGAGGAATTGCCAGAACCAAGCGCCGAAGCGTCGTCCAGATGAGAATTTGCTCTTCCATGTCTCGGGAGTTAATTCCCAGCAGTGTCGGCTACGATCGTTTTCAAAGATGCTGATGAGTTCCTCCGTGGCGCACTCGTCGGCCACGAGGAGGTTGCATTCGTAGTCGTAGACGAGGCTGCGGCTGTTGAGGTTGGCAGAGCCGACATAGGCAAAGCTGTTGTCCACCATCATGATTTTGCTGTGGTGGAATCCGCCTTCAAAGACGAAGATGCGCACTCCAGCCTTCATCAGGCGATGGGCATTGTGCTCGACGATGCGCGGCGTGATTGGGATGTCGCTTTTTGAAGAAATCATAACCCTTACCTCGACACCGCGCCTGACTGCACGCCTAAGCGCACGGCGTATGTGCGAACATAGTGTCAAGTAGGGATTGATAATGTCTATGCGTCGCTCGGCACTATCGATGGAATTTACGAAGGTGTCGTGGATGATGCGACGGGGGGATTGCGGGCCCCGGTCGACTACGCCGATACACTTATCACCGGCCGTTTGGCACGTGTCCGCCTTCAGACCGTGGAAGTATCTGCGGGCATCGCGGCCTCCTGTGTAGTACTGAGGACCGTGGACGTTTTCGTGTGTCACGCGATTCCAGAAAGAGATGAATATCTTCTGAAGTTCGTCCACTACGTCACCTTCTACGCGAGCGTGGATGTCGCGCCATTCGCCGAATTCCTTTTTCCCTTTGATGTAGTAGTCGGCCACGTTCATGCCGCCTGTGTAGGCCACGAGCCCGTCGATAACGACAATTTTGCGGTGGTCGCGATGTAGTGCGTGGTTGACGTAGGGGAAGCGCAGGGGGTCGAACTCCACAATCTGGATGCCTCGCTTGCGCAGGGAGTCCAGATGGACGCGCTTTAGTGGGCGGTTGTTTGATGAATTGCCGAATCCGTCAAAGACGGCACGCACTTCGACGCCATGGCTTGCTTTCTGCTCAAGGAGTTTGAACAGGAGTCTGGAGATGCTGTCGTTGCGGAAGTTGAAGTACTCCAGGTGTATGCTCTTGCTGGCTTGTCGCACAGCCTCAAAGAGGTCGTCGAACTTTTCCTGTCCTGTCTTGAAGAATACGATGCGGTTGTTCGTGGAAAATGGCACTTCGTAAGTCTGCTCAAGATAGCGTTTGATGGACAAATCTGCTGGCTCTTGCGCCCGAAGGAATGGGCTTAAGGGCAGGATGTAGAGGAAAAGAATGTAGATGTAGCGCTTGCCTTGCGGGATATCAATCATCGGGAATAGGGGGGTCAGATATTTGTGCGGAAGGAGTCGACAATGCCGAGCAGATGCTGCTCATCGTCCACGACGAGCACACAATGTATCTTGTTATCGTTCAGTATGCTTTCGATTTTGGCAATTTTCGTTTCCGGCTTGACACATTTGGGCTTTGTTGACATGATGTCGAGTGCGCTCTTGCGGAAGAAGTCGTCCTGCGAGGTTTCGATGGCCCGCCGAACGTCGCCGTCTGTCACGATACCCACGACGCGTTTGTCCTGGTCGACGGCTACGCAGAGTCCCAATCGTCCTCGGCTCATGTGGATGACTGCCTCGCTCATCGGCATCGTAGGGGGGATGATGGGCAGGTCATCGCGGTGCATCACGTCCAGTGCAGTCGTGAGTAAGCGCTTTCCCAGCGAGCCTCCTGGGTGGAAATGTGCGAAGTCGGCTGTCTTGAATCCGCGTGCTTCCATGAGAGCGCAGGCGAGGGCGTCTCCCAATGCGAGCGAGGCCGTCGTCGAGCAGGTGGGAGCAAGTCCCAATGGGCAGGCCTCGCGCTCGACACCAGCATCAAGGTGGGCTGAGGCATTGCGTGCAAGGCGCGAATTCGGATTACCGCTCATAGCCACCACGGGAATGTCCTGCGAGAGCAGATAAGGCAGGAAGCGCAGGAGTTCGTCAGTCTCGCCGCTGTTGGATATGGCCAGCACGACGTCCTCGTGGGTGATGACGCCCAGGTCGCCGTGGAAGACGTCCAGGGGATTGACGAAGAAACTGGGCGTGCCGGTCGATGACATTGTAGCGGCAATCTTGGCTCCTATGTGTCCGCTTTTGCCGACTCCTGTCACGATGAGTTTTCCCTTACAACTGAGTATGATGTCAACAGCTTTGTCAAAGTCGGCGCCTATACGGGGAATGAGGGCTTCGATGGCTGCTGCTTCGTCTCGCAGGCATTGAATGCCTGTATCGGTCCATTTGCTCATGGGTGGAGTTCCTGTTATTTTAGTGACGAGTGACAAGTGACGAGTGATGAACTGGCTGCGTCGTCGTTTGTATCTCGATGATTACTTTATTTGCCATTTAATCTTTGATGAGTTCCCTGACGAGTCCTTCAAGGTCTTGCAGCAAGAGCATGTTGGGGCCGTCGCTGAGGGCTTGTTCGGGGTTAGGGTGGGTTTCAAAGAAGAATCCGGTGGCTCCGAATGCTTTTGCGGCTTTCGCCATAGCGGGTACAAAGCGTCTGTCGCCGCCTGTCTTGCCGCCTGCAGCACCAGGCCGCTGGACGCTGTGTGTGCAGTCCATCACGACGCGGTCGGCAAGGGGCAGCATGTCGGGGATGTTGCGGAAGTCAACTACGAGGTTGTTGTAGCCAAAGGCGTTACCGCGCTCGGTGAGCCAGACTTCGCGTGCTCCAGCGTCTCGGCATTTCTCCACGGGAAACTGCATGTCGGGGCCAGAGAGGAATTGTGCCTTCTTGACGTTGACAATCCGTCCTGTGCGTGCAGCGGCCACGAGGAGGTCTGTCTGGCGGCAGAGGAAGGCTGGAATCTGGAGAATGTCGACCACCTGTGCGGCTGCCTGTGCTTGGTAGGTTTCGTGGATGTCGGTCGTGATGCGCAGGCCGTAGCTCTGCTTCACATCGTCGAGCATCTGCAGGCCGCGTTCGAGGCCTGGGCCGCGAAAGGAGTGTATCGATGTGCGGTTGGCTTTGTCAAAGGAAGCCTTGAAGACAATGTCAACGTCGGTCTCGTGGGCGATGCGTACGAGTTCGGCGGCGATGGTGTTGAGGAGTTCGGCACTTTCAATCACGCACGGGCCGGCAATGAAGATGGGCTTCTGGGGTATTTGGTTCATAGTTTATCATATTTTGCAAATTTCAGCAACAGGGTCTTTGTCCCCACGTTTTCAAATTCTATGACAGCCTTTGCGCTGGCTCCTTCCCCCTGGATGCTGAGTACCGTGCCGAGGCCGAAGCGTTCATGGCGAATGCGGTCGCTGGCTTGCAGGTGGGACGTTGCTGAGCTGGGTGTCGTGCGGGGGTCCGCTTCGGGGTTGTAGCGGCGGAAGCGTCCTGGGGCTGTTGCACCTGTCCTTGTTGAAGCCGTGAATGGCGGAGGCGCGGGCCATTGGGGCGTGACGTTGGCTATACTCTCGCGTCTCTCTTTCGTAGAGAAGAAGGAGCGTCGGGGGCGCGGGGTGACGGCTTTGGCGGTCGTGTCGTTTATTATTGTGATGTATTGAGGATCAATCTCGTCAACAAAGGGACTTCTTTCGCAATACTCCAGCGAACCGAATCGGTAGCGTGTCTTGGCATAGGTGAGGTAGCAATGCCTCTTGGCTCGTGTGACTGCTACATAGAAAAGCCTTCGCTCCTCTTCCATCTCCTTGAGGTAGAAACGTGCGTTGCTGTTGGGGAATAGGTCTTGCTCAAGGCCGGTGACGAAGACGGCGCTATATTCCAGCCCCTTGGCTGCGTGCATCGTCATGAGGGTCACCTTCGGTGTGCTCGACTCGCGCTGGTCCTGGTCGGTCTGGAGGGCTACCTGTGGCAGGTAGTCGGCCAGGAGTACTTTTTCGCGTCCTTCCACCTCCAGCATGTCGGCTTCAAAGTCGCGCACGCCGTTGAGCAGTTCGCCCACGTTCTCGAGTCGTGCTTTCGTTTCGGGCGTGTTGTCCTGGTTAATCTCGTCGGCGATGCCTGTTTCTTTGATGATGGCATCCACCATTTCGAAGAGGGGCGTTTCCTCCTGCCGTTCGCGGAAACCCTGCACGAGGCTGGCAAAGGCATAGAGTTTTTCCGCCGTACCGCGATTGATGATCACTCCGTAAGCCTGCGGATTGCAGATAATGTTCCAGACTGGCTGCACGTGGTGTGCCGCCGCCGTCAGCAGTTTGCCGATGGTGGTTTGCCCGATGCCGCGTGCAGGGTAATTGATGACGCGCATGAGGGCTTCCTCGTCCAGGGGGTTTACGGCCAGTCGCAGATAGGCGATGATGTCCTTGATTTCCTTGCGTTGGAAGAATGCCAGGTTGCCGTAGACCCGGTAGGGGATGCCCACGCTTCGGAAGGCTTCCTCGAAAGGACGGCTCTGTGCGTTGGTGCGGAAGAGGACGGCTATGTCGTCGTAGCTGAGCCCCTGCTTGTGTAGGCGCATTGTCTCCCGCGCCACGCGGGCGCTCTCGTCGCGGTCACTTGCCGTTTCGATGAGTTTGAGGTGTTCGCCTTCGCCTTCTTCGCTATAGACATTTTTGGGGATGCGTCCTTTGTTGTGGGCTATGATGGAGTTAGCGGCATTGACAATGCGTTGCGTGGAGCGGTAGTTCCGTTCGAGCTTGATGAGCCGCATCGTAGGGTATTGCTTTGAGAAAGAGAGTATGTTGCCAATGTCGGCTCCCCGGAAGGCGTAGATGCTCTGTGCGTCGTCGCCGACTACGCATAGGCGCGAGTCGGCAGTTGTCAGGAGGCTGATGATGCGATACTGGGCGTAGTTGGTGTCCTGGTATTCGTCCACGAGGATGTAGGGGAAGCGTCGGCGGTAGTGTTCGGCAAGTTCCTCGTCTCGTCGCAGCAGGAGGTAGGTCTGTAGCAGGAGGTCGTCAAAGTCGAGGGCGTTGGACTGGTGACATCGCTGAGTGTACGTCTCGTAGATTTTTCCCGTGAGGGGTATGTCGTCCTTCTCGTCGCGCATATAGATGTCGTGGCTGCCTTGATAGTCGGCTGGCAGGATGAGGCGGTTTTTGGCTTCGCTGATACGCCCGCACAAGGTCGAGGGCTTGTATGCTTTTTCGTCGAGGTGCATTTCCTTGACAATGGTCTTGACGAGCTGCCGCGAGTCGGACGTATCGTAGATGGTGAAATTCTGCGTGAAGCCTATGCGGTCGGCCTCGCGGCGCAGTATGCGCGCGAAGATGCTGTGGAAGGTGCCTGTCCACAGGTCGTGCGCGAGCTCTTCGCCCACCAGCTTGCCTATGCGCTCTGTCATTTCCCTCGCAGCCTTGTTGGTGAAGGTAAGGGCCAAAATGTTCCACGGTGCCACACCTTGCTCAAGGAGGTAGGCTATCTTGTAGGTGAGGACGCGTGTCTTTCCCGAGCCAGCCCCGGCGATGACAAGCGAGGGGCCATCCTGATAGGTTACTGCTTCCAGCTGCGCGGCGTTGAGCTCTTCGGCGTAGTTTATCTTGTGGGAATATCCTTCCATTCGGATGCAAATTGCAATTTCGTGCAAAAGTACTTTTTAAAAAAAGAACGCGCAAGCGCGAACGACCATTTTCCCCCATTATCTCACATTCTTTTTCCCAATGAGGGGTTTTCTCCGCAGAAAAAACTACCTTTGCCCGAAAATGCGGATAGTATAAGGACGCCTAAGTGGCTTGCATCTCGTCACTCGTCACTTGCTACCCGTCACTTGTCACTCACAAAAGAATGAAAACAATCACCATACTTGTTCCTGCCTACAATGAGGAGGAGGCTTTGCCCTTGTACTATGCCGAGATCAGCCGCCTCACGGAGTCGCTCACATCCTACGCATGGGACCTGCTCTTCGTGGACGATGGCAGTACGGACGGGACGGCCGATGCCCTGCGGCGCTTGCGCGAGGCAGACACGCGCGTTCGCTATTTGCGTCTTTCTCGCAATTTCGGCAAGGAAAATGCTATGCTGGCTGGCTTCGACTATGCTGAGGGCGACGCCACCATCGTCATGGACTGCGACCTTCAGGATCCCGTCGACGTCATCCCCCAGATGCTGCAGGCCTGGGAGGAGGGCTACGAGGACGTCTACGCTCGTCGTGTCACGCGTGGCAAAGAGCCCCTTTTGCGCAAGTGGCTCACGCGTGCCTACTATGCTTTGCTGCAACGTTCCTCTCGCTTTGACGTGCTGCCCAACGTGGGTGACTTCCGGCTTCTTGACAAGAAATGCGTTGCTGCCCTGCGCTCTCTGCGCGAGACGCAACGCTACACGAAGGGCCTCTTCTGCTGGATAGGCTTCAGGAAGAAGGAAGTGCTCTTCCATCGTGCCGACCGTCGCACGGGCCATTCCAGCTTCTCATATGCCAGCCTCATGCGCCTGGCCCTCGACGGCCTGACGTCGTTCACGACGGCTCCGCTTCGGCTCTCCATGCTCTGCGGCGTGCTGGTGTCGCTGGCGGCTTTCGTCTACCTCGTCTATGTCGTGGCCAAGACGCTCATCTTCGGCGAACCCGTACAGGGCTATCCCACGCTCGTCACGCTCATTCTCTTCCTGGGCGGCATGCAGCTGCTTGCGCTGGGCATCATCGGCGAATACGTGGCACGTATATACAACGAGGCAAAGCAGCGTCCTGTATACCTCGTCGAATCCTTGAACGGAGAACCCGTTAATATCTGAAAACGATGAAGATAAAATCGTATTATACCCCCGCCGTAGTCTATCTCGTATTCTTTGGTTTGTTGACAGCGCTCTTCGCAGCTTTATCCCCCTGGGTGGGCGACGACATCGAGTATGCCTACGTGGCCTCGGCCTCGTCGCCGAATATGACTGCCGAGCCCGTGCGCGACATTACCGACGTGGTGCGCTCGCAGGTGAACCACTATCAAGGCGTCAACGGCCGCACGGTGGCTCACGTCCTCGTGCAATGCTTTTGCGCGTTGTGGGGGCATGCAGCCTTTGCGGTGGCGGCGGGGCTGATGGCGGCGATGTTCCTGTTTCTCATTATGCGTGCGGGGCGCATCGAGCGCGGTAATGCCTCGCAGGGTTTCGTGGCCATGCTCTTGGCGCTCAGTCCGTTCTATCTCTACTATACGCCCTGCTGCCAGATAGGCTATGTCTGGACGGGATGCCTCACGCTGGCGTTTCTCCTCCTGATGGAACGTCCGCCTGCCGACAGGCGCTGGGGTGTCGTCCTGCTCCTCTTCGGCATTGTGGCAGGATGGGGGCAGGAGGCGTTCAACTTCGGCCTCTGCGGCGCCTTCGTGACGTGGGCTCTTATGGGGCGCGTGCGCGGACTCAACGCGTGGATGCTTTTGCTGGGTTTCGTGGTGGGCTGCGTGCTCATAGGCCTCTCACCTGGTGCATGGGCACGTGCTGGAGCGCAGGAAGTGCCCCTTGCGGAGAGCCTCGTGATGATGGCCACGCGTTTGCGCACGTTCTATCTGCTGGCCGCATTCCTTGTCTACCTATGGGCCACCCGAAAGGCATCACCCTGGGCTGCCATGTGCGCAGAACCAATCCTTTCAATGGCACTCATGCTTAGCTTTGCCTTCAATCTTGCCATTGGTGTGACGGGCGCACGTCAACTCTTTGGTATCGAGCTCTTCAGCATGCTTCTAATCTTGCGATGGTTGAATGCTTTTGAGGTGCGTATCTCGCGTCTTTCGGCCGTTGTTGGGCTGCTGACGTTCGGGCTCACGTTTCAGCTTCTGCGCCGTGGCGACTACCTATGGCAGACGCGTCGCGCCTACGAACGCACGATGGAACTTGCCCTTGGTGCCCCTGACGGAGCCACCGTGCTCCACTGCTTTGCGGGCGGCGATGACCTATGGCCTGGCCGTCAGTTTCTCGACACCATGGAGAAAAAGGTACTCACCCAGACTGGACGCACCATCCACATCATTCCCGCAGAGGAGTGGAAAGAAAACAAATAATAGAAGCTTCGCAAGCTATGAAAACCCGCCATTCATTCTGGCCAGCAAGCACATAGCCTTGAACATCCCCTTATGGGGTAGTCAACGGCAGTACGCTTCGTTCCAGAAGGGCAAAAGCAGGGACCGTGGCTGTTTTAGGTGGAGCCATTTTGGAAAAACTTTTTTGCGGAGAAATCTGCCACCTCTGCTACCCAATCCTTATAGGAGTCACATTGCCAACAAGTTACAAGCACATTCGAGGTAGCAGTAGGTAGCAGTGGGAGCATCGAAAAACGGCTCTTATCGTGTCGCCACCATGCACTCTGGGGTGGCGGCAGCGTAGTTTTTGGCACGCAAACTGTTCCCCATTGCCTCATAACGGCACCATATGCTGCGCCAGCGTCGTGCCTATCGTGTTGCTTCTTGAAGAAAAAGTGGCTAATCATGTCGCCTCAATACCTGTGGGATTCTTTGACGCATGCCGTGGGTCGATGGGGAATGACTGGCTAAGGTTTCCCTTATGTACATTTATCCAATGCGTTCGGAACTTTTTCCGAACGCATTGGACATCCGCATTCTGTGCTTGCAAGGCGGAGCGTCATTTTTCCCTCTGCGGACGGCGTGCGTGAAGGAACCCATAGGT
>JAFSQD010000039.1 GCA_017446765.1 Alloprevotella sp. | reverse complement strand
TAGGCTGCGGCCACTTGGTAGGGACGGACGGAATGGTAGAACTTTTGCGCAGAGAGGGCTACGACGTAGAGCAAGTTGTGCCCACATACATTGCTGCCATTCGCCGTTATCTCACATCGGAAATTGGTTTGCAATATGCTGAAGCTGACTATTGCGTGTCCCTTTGCCAAATTGTGGCCGTGGACGAAAGCAATGCTGAGGACATTCGCGTGTGGGGTGACTTTTGGGTTTACAACTATAGTCTTTCAGGCGATACGCTTCAATGCGTTTCGGGCGGCAACCACCCCGGACTGATACACGTGCGGCAGACGGAGAATGGGTTTGAAGTGACGGGCTTCGACCGCGTGGAAGACGGCTCAAACTTCAAGAGAAGTGCCCGCCGCATCTTTGGCAAGAAATACAAAGACTTCATGGCCGTACAAGCTGACGACACGAAGCGCGAAGGCCTTCGCGCAGAAGGGTTGGCGGAATATGTAAGGAACTACAACATTCCAGCTACCCACTACCAAGACTATGGCTGGCCCGCAAATGCTTTGAAGTAATAAGGCAGCATAAAGTACAATTGCGCCTGACAGCACGACCATCTGCCGCTCGCTGTCAGGCGCAATTGTCTTATTTCGGCAAATGCCAAACTATCCCATCACGACGTCCAACACCATCATCAACACAAAGCCCACGGCGAAACCGATGGTGCTCAAGTTGCTGTGCTTGCCGCTGGAAGCTTCAGGAATAAGCTCTTCCACCACCACATAGAACATGGCACCCGCTGCAAAGGCAAGCATGTAGGGCAGTACGGGCGTAAGCAATGAGGCCAGTAGCACAACGGAAAGTCCGCCGATGGGTTCCACGGCACCGCTTAGGCTGCCAATGAGAAACGAACGCCAACGCGAATTACCTTCAGCACGCATCGGCATAGAGATGATAGCACCTTCAGGCACGTTCTGAATGGCAATACCCAAGGACACGGCGACTGCGGAAGCCAGCGAGAGACCGCCAACTCCTTGCTCCGCACCAGCAAACACCACGCCCACGGCCATGCCTTCAGGCAGGTTGTGGATGGTGACGGCAAGGGCCAGCATTGCCGTGCGAGAGAGACGAGACCGAGGACCTTCAGGCGAACTGCTGCCAAGGTGAAGGTGGGGCGTGAGTTCGTCGAGCAATAACAAAAACCCTACACCTAACAAGAAGCCCACGGCGGCAGGCACAACGGAAAATGCACCTTGCCCCTCTTCCATCTCCATCGCAGGAATGAGTAGCGACCACACAGAGGCTGCCACCATCACGCCCGAGGCAAAACCTAACAACGTTTTCTGCACGCGTTCGGGCATCTCGTCCTTCATGAAGAAGACGAAGGCTGAACCAAGCATCGTACCTAACAGAGGAATAAGTAAGCCAAGGAATAGGGACATGGGGGTGGTTTTAGGTTTTGGGGTTTATCAGAGTACTCGAAAAACTCAGAGTTCTCCGAGTACCTGAAATCCTATTTTGCGGGCTCCCACTTGCAGCGAACGGGAGAAACGATGGCACCTTCTTTTTTCAGTGCAGCAAATGCCTTGTCCACTTCCTTGCGGTCGGCTCCGAGGGCTTTCGTCACGTCGCCTGCACTGACGGGCTTACCCGCTTCGCGCATGGCTTGCAATACTTGTTCTTTCATTGTTTCGAGGAGTTTAAAATGTTACTGTTTCGTCCAACTCCATCATCTTGAAGAAGTCGGCCTTAGCGTTTTTGAGGTAGTACATGACACCGTTCTCGCCGTTTTCGCCGAGGGCGGGCTTGAGCGCTGGCATCTTCTCGATGAGTGCTTTCTGCACTTCGGGACGATTGTCCTCTACGAGGGTGCAGGCAATGCGTAGCGTGCGGCCCTTGAAAGCACATATTTCTGCCTTAGGATTCTGCGCAATTTGGCGCGTAGCGTTTGTCTGGCCGAAAGCCATAATGTAGATTTTTCCCTCCAGCATCATCATTGCGCCGTAAGGGCGTACGCGCGGTTGGTCACCTTCAACCGTGGCAAGGTAGAACGTCTTGGCATCGGCCAAGAAGTCGTAAACTTTCTGTACGTTTTCCATTGTTTTGTGATATTGTTAGGGTTTACACCTGCGTGAACAACCAATTCTGCACACCGATGCATTCAATCATGTCGAGTGCGCCCTGACTCCAGTAGAGGTCCTCTTCCTCGTCGGCGAGGTAGGCCTTCATGATGTCGTAGGTCGTGGGGTCGTTGATGAGCGTTTCGCAGCACTTGTAGAGCAAGTCCACACCAGCTTTCTGAATGTCAAGGTCGGCCTTGATGTATTCTACGGGGTTGGCAATGAGGGCACGGCTCTTGGCACCGTCGAACTTCACCTCGCCACCAAGGTCGAGGATACGGTCGTTGAACTTCTCAACCCATTCCATTTCTTCGTTGAAGTGGTTGATGTACTTTTCGCCAAGTTTCGTGAAACCTTGCGACTTAAAGATTTGACCTTGCAACTTGTGTACGAGTGCACCTTCCGTCAGCCCGGTTGCAAAAAACTGAAGTGCTTCAATTGACTTTTTAGCGTCCATAGCGTTTTTATTGAGATATGCTTTTGTGATTTTCGTTGGCATGCAAAGGAACAAAAAAATATAATTATGGCAAAGCGTTTGGAATAGAAGTGGTATGGCTCCTACTCATTAGTGAGGACTTTCCTAACCCTGTATTTCTTTTTCATACCGAAGTACATTCCGGCATAGAAGTTCAGGTAGTTCACACTGTTGACTACGGAGAAGTGGTTGCGGCGATAGTCGTAGAGCTGGCTGACGAGGGAGGCTCCGCCGAAATATGTCCCGTTGTTCCATACAATTCCTGCGCGTCCGATGAAGTCGAAACTCAGAGTACGTATGCTGTTGAACACCTTAATTCCGGTGACGCGTTCGCCGCTGATGTGCTTGTAGCCGATAGCCGGCGTCAGGGATATGGCGAGCAGGAGGTTGCGTGCCGGCACCCAGTTGTAGGCATAGCCGGCGTTGAGGGTATAGCTGCGGTAGGCGAGGCGCTTGAAGTCCAGGCGCGTGTCGCCGATATCCTCTGGGCGCAGTGCTTCCGGGAGTTTTTCATAGTCGAAATTGATGCGCTGTCGGTCAAAGCGGAATCCAAGGATGAAGGATCCAGCGCTTCGCTTCTGGATGGTGCTTTGGTTGTAGGCCGCGGGGTAGGAGAAGCGTCGGTGGTTGAATACGTAGTAGGCATTGGCGCTGAAGGTATAGGTACTGAGTCCCGAGAAGGGATCACCCTTAAACTGCGTTCGCTCTACGCCATCGAAACCGTGTACATTGCGTATCGTAAAGTCGCCGGAATTGCGCACGAAGATGAAGTCACCACCTATCATGCTGCTGTAAAGACTGAAGTTCAGCTCCGTCTTTTTTGCAGCGCGGTGGGGGCGGCTCATGTCGATGGTGAAGCCGAGGAAAATCCAGCGCCAGCCTATGTAGGGTCCAATCTTGTAGGACGGGCGTGGTGCAAAGTCGATGGTGCGTCTGTTGCCATCCAGTCCCTTTGCGCTAATACCCACGATCTGCAGAAAGTTTGTGTTCTGTGCCATGACGGTCCATTCGTAGTGGTTGGGCTCGATATAGTCGTGGTCGTATCGGTCGAGGCTCCTTACTGCGTGTCGGACCTTTTTTCCTATTCTTTTCCAGCTCTCCTTAAATGTCGTTCTTTCACTCTCCACGAGATGTGTGTCCATGCCAAGCGAGCCGTCAACATCGGTGACGGCGAGAGAGTCAAGGTGCAACGTGTCGGTCTGGGCACTTAATGGCGACAGGCACGATAGGAGGAGCGTTGCTGCGAACAGCTGCTTTATGCTACGGTGAAGCAATAGAGTCTCAGCGTTTGGGTATGTTTGACAGTTTTCAGAGTTTTCCGAGTATGCGATCCATCACCCAGTTGACGGGCGTGGCACTCACACAGTCGCACTCGCAGACAGCTTTGTCCTGAAGATGTTCGATGACGTTGCGGATGAGTGGCAGTTGCACATATCTCGGGTTAGCGGGATTGAAGTATTGCCGTCCGGAGGCATTGTAGAGAATGATGGGGGCATAGGTGAAGACAGAAAAGCGCAGTTTGCCTCCGTCGCCGATGATGTCGATGCAGTCCTCACGCCCTGTCTCGTCGGATACAAAGCACCAGGAACCGCTGCCGGGCAGGCCGTCGGCAAAGCGGAAGCAGGCACTGACGGTGTCTTCGCTGCCGTAGAGCCCTCCGCGGTTGGCATGATAGCCGGAAGCCTCGATGATGGGGCCGAACATCTGCTGGAGAAGGTCAATCTGGTGGGGGGCAAGGTCGTAGAAATATCCACCGCCGGCAATGTCGGGCTGCACCCGCCATGGGAGGTCGTGGCTGTTGTAGTCAAGGTCGCGCGGAGGGACGGCAAAACGTATCTGAACGTTGAGCACCTTGCCCACGGCTCCCTCCTGCACCATAGTGAAGACTTTTTGGAAATAGGGTAGATAGCGGCGGTAGTAGGCCACGAAGCAGGGCACACCAGTGGTCTCGGATATGCGGTTGATGCGACAGCAGTCCTCGTAGTTGGCGGCCATAGGCTTCTCCACGTAGACGGGCAGTCCTGCCTTCATAGCCATGATGGCATAGGTGGCATGTGTGGAAGGGGGAGTGGCAATGTAGATGGCGTTCACCTCGGGATCGTCAAGGAGTTCTACGGGGTCGGTGTACCAACGCGGAATGTTGTGTCGGCGGGCGTAGTCGGCTGCCTTCTCCTTGTTGCGGCGCATCACGGCCACGACTTCAGACCCGTCTACCAGGCTGAAGGCTGGTCCGCTTTTCTTTTCCGTGGCTTCCCCGCAGCCAATGAAGCCCCAGCGTATCTGTTTCGTCTGGTCCATATAGGGGAGGAGGGTTACTGGTAGTACTTTTCTACGTCCGGGATGATACTTGCAGGCACGAGGCTTCGGACGTCCTTGCCGCTCTTGATGCGCCGGCGTATCTCCGTGGACGATACTTCCTGTAGGGGCGCGTCCAGCATAGTGACACCTTTCCCCGCATGGGTTTCAAGGGTGGGGGAGGGTGTGCTCCCGCTGCGTGGGTAGACGATGAGTCGCGTTGTGCTCAGGATGTCGTCTGTATGAGCCCATCGCCCGAAGTTGTCGGCATTATCGCCTCCTATGAGCAGGATAAACTCACGCTCGGGATACTCGCGGCGCAAGGACTCCAGCGTGGTCCACGTGTAGGAGGGGCGGGGCAGTCGGAACTCAAAGTCGCATGCAAGGAGGTGTGGTTCGCCTTCCAGTGCTTTGTTTACCATCCCAAGGCGCACGTCCTCGGGGAGTAGCTTGGCGTCGGCCTTCAGGGGATTCTGAGGGGAGACCATGAACCACACTTCATCTGCTAGCCCTTGTCTAAGGACTTCGCGGCCCAGCATGATGTGACCGTAATGAATCGGATTGAACGAGCCACCAAAGACGGCAGTTCGTACAGGGCGGCTGTCACGTAGGAAATCTGCCACTTTCCGCAGGGCTTCCACCTTGGCCGTGGCGAGGTCGTCGTTGACGACGATGGTGTCAAACCGAGGTGCGCAGCTGAGTTCAAATTCGGCTCGTGCGATGCGGTCGTTAATGACGGAAGGTTCGTCCGTTCCACGTGCTTCGAGGCGACGGCGCAGTTCAGCGATGCTGGGCGGTTGTATGAAAAGGCTTAATGCTTGGTCACCATAGATGAGCTTGATATTCTCCCCACCGATGACGTCAAGGTCGAGCACGACGTTCTGTCCCTCTTCCAGCCTGCGGTCAACCTCCGAGCGCAATGTGCCGTAGTATCGTCCCGGGTATACCTCGCAATACTCCAGAAAGTCACCGGCCTCAATGTGCTGGCGGAATGCACTTTCTGTCAGGAAGTAGTATTCCACACCATGCTGCTCCGTTCCGCGCGGGAGCCTGCTCGTGGCCGATATGGAAAAGTGGAGGTTGAGCCCCTGCTGCATCAGGTGGCTGATGATGGTGCTCTTTCCCGTACCCGAGGGGGCGCAGACAATGATGAGCTTACCCCTTCGTATAGTACTGCAACTTGCCTCTGATGGTTTCATAACACGTTAAGAACTTGTTCTTTAATCTGTTCCAATTCGTCCTTCATGCAGACTACGATGTTCTGCATCTCAGCTTGATTGCTCTTCGAACCGGTCGTGTTGATCTCGCGGCCCATCTCCTGAGCGATGAATCCTAACTGCTTTCCCTGTCCGGGCTCAGCTTCCAAGGTGCGCAAGAAATAGTCTAAGTGGTTCGTGAGGCGCTGGCGCTCCTCGTTGATGTCCAATTTCTCAATGTAGTAGATAAGTTCCTGCTCAAGGCGTCCGCGGTCGTAGTCCACACCCCTCAGCTCGGCAAGGCGTTCTTCCAGTTGCTGGCGAATTTTTGATATGCGCCCCGTCTCGTAGGGCGTGATTTTTTGCATGTAGCCCCTGATGTTGGCAATCTTCTCGCGGAACTTTGCCTCTAGCGCCTCCCCTTCCTGCCTGCGGAAGGCCTGCAAGGCTTCGAGGGCTTCGTCAACAGCACGGCTGACGACAGCCCACTCTTCATCCGACAAAGTCTCAGCCTGTGGCGTCGAAGTCACGTCGGGCAGACGTACGATGATACTCCACATGTCCTCCTCACGCAACGCTAACCCCCTTTCGCGGCTGATGCTGCGTATCTGATTCGCATAGGAAGCTACCACATCCGCGTTGATGGGGTTGGCTGCGCTGGCAGCGTCCTTTTCCGTCCAGAGAGTGAGCTCCACCTTTCCACGCGTCAGGGCATTTGCAACGCGGCGGCGCAATTCCATTTCTCGTTCTCGGTAGATAGACGTGAGCCTCATAGACAAATCTAGTGCCTTCGAGTTGAGCGATTTGATTTCTACGTGTATTTTCTTTCCTGTAAAATGCGCTTCGGACTTGCCAAAGCCAGTCATAGAATGTATCATTCTGAAAGTAATTATAAAGTTTGGCTGCAAAGATAGGAAAAGCAGAAAGAACAGCAAGGCATCCTTTCCCGATTAGAAAGCATCAGATTGCATTTTAATGCGCATCTCGTTTGATTCTTGTGTGCAATTGCTCGCGCTCGCATATAATATATAAATATGTGTAGTCCTTCCCACCCATGCAATGAGCATGATTTCACTCACCTTTCAAGAGAGAAAAAGTATAATTGGAGCAAAAAAAAGGAAAAAAGTTTTGCCATATCAAAAAAAGCCTCTACTTTTGCACCGCATTTGAGCGAAAGTGCCTCCGAAACGACGGAGTTGATGCGGAAATAGCTCAGTTGGTAGAGCACAACCTTGCCAAGGTTGGGGTCGCGGGTCCGAGTCCCGTTTTCCGCTCAGACATGATGGACAACACACGCAGGTGGAAGCCTTTCGTAAGGCTCAGAGCCCAGGTGGCGGAATGGTAGACGCGCTAGTTTCAGGTACTAGTGTCTTCGCGGACGTGCAGGTTCGAGTCCTGTTCTGGGCACACGCTCCTGCTGACAAGCGGAGCATGACGCTGCAGGAAAGCATCATCTGTGAGATGGCTCCATAGAGTTATCTGGAAAAAAGTACAAATGGAGAGGTGGCGGAATTGGTAGACGCGCTACTTTGAGGGGGTAGTGTCAATTACGACGTGGGAGTTCGAGTCTCCTCCTCTTCACTCTTTTTTCAGAATGGTTGTCCGACATTGCGGAAATAGCTCAGTTGGTAGAGCACAACCTTGCCAAGGTTGGGGTCGCGGGTCCGAGTCCCGTTTTCCGCTCTCAGATCGCAAAAATGAATAATCCAGCATTATTCATTTTTCGTTTTAAAAGGACATATATTTATCGTTTATACTGTTTCAGAACAAGGAATTCCGATGAACATCTACGCACGTTTCTTCGACCATGATATTCTTGCCCATAGCGCTGAGGAACTTTTTGACTTTTTAGGCTCATTGCAGGGAATAACCCTGACAGACCACCTTGTTGCAGACATACGCAGCTACATCAATGGCGACATGCCTTATCCCAAGCGCTACAAAGTCCGCCCGAGAATCTATTTCATTCTCATCAAGACCCAGGCCGAATCCATGGAGGAGTTCAAGTCGCATCGAAAGGATGATAATACGGAACCAAGGCCAGCACGCAGCGAAGAGCAGTCCAAGGCTCGGGAAGTTCGCCTCTTGGCCTTAGCCGAGCCCCGACGCGGATGGTATTTTGGCCGCATACTCTTTAAGCGAGTCCTTCCCATCCCCGGAACAGGTAAATTCCAGTATCAGGACACTGACTTTCAGGCCTACATCCTTGCTGAATCCGGACAAGATTGCTACAATCGCATCGTCAACCATCTGAAAAACCGTCCGGACATAGACATGAGAAGCCAGTTTCCATCCACACGCGGCACGAACTTTGAGTTCCGCTATCTTGGGGAAACGCTCTCCGATGGAAGCAAATTGAATACAGAGGAAGTTGTAAGTGAAAGCACACCCGACGAGGCTTCTTCCAATTCGCGGGGTGATGTTCCTGAGGCATCTGAGGCAGAAAAACAATAAGAGCATGCGACTCATTTCGCATTTGGTTCCGTAGCTCAGCTGGATAGAGCAACAGCCTTCTAAGCTGTGGGTCTTGGGTTCGAATCCCAACGGAATCACAAACATAAAGAGGGTTCTAAGATGAAAACTTGTTTTCAATCGAGGACCCTTTTTTATGTTTGTAAGATTGGCCCGTGGCAGGGTTAGGGATGGACAGAGTCCATCCCAACAACATCAAAAAAGGCATCCACACGGATGCCTTTTTGCATATTGTTTTACTTCTTTCTCGCCACGTAAACACCTATTCCTATTAACAAAAGGAGAAAGCCGACGAATAATACGAATTTGAAAATCTCTTCGTGCAAGATTCTCAAATAAAACCATCCATAGTTGAAAGCGAAAAGGGCTGCTCCACCAGCAAAGGCAATAACCAAGGCTTCTTTCGCTCCTTTTGGATTAGTCTTCCATGCTTGTTTTCGGACAATATTTCTACCCACGACGGCAACAGGAATAAGTCCAATGAGAATTGAAACAGCAAGGACAAGTGTTTTCTTGTTATGTTCTTCCTTCTCTGCTTTCGCTGTCCTTTGTCTCACCTGTTCGACCTGCTCGGTCATTTTGCGGTGCTTCCCGTCCTTGTCGTACATGCCGTACATTTCTTCGGGCGACGGAGCCACCTGAAGGCATGACAGGAATAGCAACATTGTAAGTAGCGTTCTCATTTATTTTTGTTTTTAGGGTTCACCAATCCTCCTTCAATCCATACACCTTTCCATTGACCAAGGCTTTGATGTCTGAGATGATAGGTCGGTTGGTCACAGAGTCCAATTGAAGGGCTGGCTTAATGGTCATGTCTTTAACAGTAGCGTTCCATGCCTTTTTCACGCTCGCTGCCTCAGATTGCGGTACAGGCATCATCACCGTTCCCCATGCAGTTTTCACTTCGTATGCCTGCCGTGCCTTGTCGTATTTGCCGAGATGATAGTCTTTACGATGCAGTTCGCGTTGCATTACAAGGTAATCTTCCATCAACTTCTCTTCTTTCAAGTCTTGATGTGCTTGGTATACAGCCTCATCCTTGTCGGTTGCCGTGTTGAGCCGTTGCAGCACGTTGATTGCCCTGTTTTCGCAGAAAGTCTTGTAGTCGGTGTCCACATCCTCTCTCACCGGCGTGCGTTTCTTGCCTTCGGTGAAGAGGCGTGTGGCGAATTGTTCCACTTCGGCGACGGTGTAGATGGTGGGCAGTGTGACGGGCTTTTCCACATCGGCCAGCGTCAGAGCATACTTGCCGGCGTTGCCCACCACGCAATAGGTGTAGGTGTCAGGGTCTTTGGCTATCCTGACGTGTTGGGTCTTAAACATGTCGTATTTGGGCGCGATGGTCTCAATGAAGCCGTAATATGTCTTTCCATCGTCGTTGTCGCGGCGTGCGACCAATTCCAACACGCCTAATTTGCCATCTTTCCATACCTTGACATAATTGGCAAACGGTCCACTTTTCTCAATTCTGTCATAATTGCAGTCGCTGAACAACTCACCATCGGTAGTCATCAGTCCGAACTGCACCTTTCCTTCTTCGTTGGGTTCCGACACAATCAGGCACTCCTGATAATGCCCGTCAAGATACACCTTATGGTCCTCGACACTGTTGACCACGCGGCTGATGGTTATGGCCAGCGGGTCTTCACTCATTTTGTCGACGTTATTGAGAATGAGCCATCGCCCGTCTTGCAACTGGCAGTAGGCACGGTAGGGACTGTCTTTGAGCACCACCTCCTGGAAGTCGAAATCAAAGCCGTCATAGTTTTCCCACACACCTTGGCCGGAGAAGAGTCGCCAGTGGTTGCGGCTATACTCGTCGCGCTGGCTGAGGAACAGCGACGACAGCCCGGGATAATACTTCACCTCGTCGTATTCGTAGTCGATGATGGTCTCCTTGTATTCTACATCCTCCACGCCCCATTTCATGGTTGTCTTCAGCTGCATGGTTGCGGTGGAGCCATCAAGCATCCATATGCGCTCGTAATGCGGAGGATAGTGCCAGACGGTACCATCGCCTGACTCCTTCCAAACACCCATGCCTTTGCCCGACACGCTGCATACACGATAGTCGCCCTTAAACTGTTCGAGGTGGGCTTCATACATCTCACGTTTTGCGGCAGGTATCGAATAATACTCCTCAAGCCAGTTGTAGTCGCTCTGATGCTCCTGCTGTGGCGTGTAGTCACGCAGATGGGTGGAATAGCTCGGTGTGTTGGCGCCACTATTCTTTCGTTTGATGGCCTGTTCAGCAATATCACCTGCCCTTTCCCATGCAATATTACTCTTTTGCCATGCCTCTTCCCGCTCCTTTTTCTTTTTTCCATACATCGACACTCGCACCAAGCGATAGTATTCGCGGTAGGCATCCCCCAGTCTGCAGTTGCTGCGATGGCGATTGAGTTGCCCCATCAACTCTACCTTTGCACCACATTCCGGACAGGTACCATTAGCAAACGGATTGTACCTTGTGGGGCCGCTGGGCTTCGACGTTGAGGAATTCGACGAACTGCTGACGGAAGATGACGATTCTTCTTTTGGTTCTTCATAATAGGGGCAACCACGCTTGTGGGATGTAGCTGTCTTCAGATTCACTTCGCAGTAGGCGCAGACGGGGTCGCCAGGATCGGGAATCTGCGCATGGGTAGCCGTAGCCGTCAGTGCCAGTAATGCTATTAGGTTAAGTCTTTTCATAACGGTAAGGTTCTAGTATTGAAAAAACATGGCTCCCGGTGCATCGGGATTCTTTATGCGCCTGATGAGGATCTCGCCACTGTGCATGGGATATGCCAGCTTAGGCGTGCACCCCACGGCGAGGATGAGCGTCTTGAGGTTGTCGCTTTCAATATGGACATACTTCAGGTTCCAGTTTTTGGAGAGATCGACCGTGTCTATCTTACTCTCGCCCAGCCACAGCTTCTCAAGGTTTGGGAACTTAGCAAGGTCCTCGTAGGTGCTGACCTCGAACATGTCGGTGCGGTACTGCGTAAGAACCAGAGACTTCAGCGAGTCGGCCTCTGCCTTTGAGATGTGCCCGTCCTGATCAGTATCACCATGGATGAGTGCCCGTCGCTCCACGTTCTTGTCGGCAAAAGTTAGCGACTGGGCACTTGCACTGAAAGCATAGAGCAGGCAGGCAACAATAATGATAAACACCACCAAGACCCACCAGCCATGACGGCCAGGCTTCGTATCGTCCTCCATTTCTCGCATAATGCGCATCTGTTCTATTTCCTGATTGATGCGAATGTGTTCCATTTCCTGATTAAAAACTTGCTCCATAATTGTTCTGTTATTGATTTGGCTACAAACATAAAGTGATTTTAACAAACCGCAATGGCTCGGGATAAAAAAATGTATTTCAGGCAAGAAGCTATGAATTGTCACATTCGCATTTGGATGGAGTTAAAGCAAAGACATCATGCTTGCCTCCACATAATATCTACTGACCCATGACAATTAAAATCGAATGAGGGAAAAAGAAAAACCTTGCAAAAATCATTGTGATTATTGCAAGGTTTTGTAAATTGTAATACCCTTAAGTATTTTGTAGCGCCTACGGGAATCGAACCCGTGTTCCATGCGTGAGAGGCATGTGTCCTAGCCGCTAGACGAAAGCGCCATTCTATTGAGCTTCGCGGAAGCTGGGGGATTCGAACCCCCGGTACGGTAATCCCGTACGTCAGTTTAGCAAACTGGTGGTTTCAGCCACTCACCCAAACTTCCTTTTCCAGCATTTTCCTCAAATGCGGTGCAAAAGTAATGGATATTTTGATTACTCCAAAGTTTTTACGGTTTTTTTTGTGCCAAATCCTGCTTTTTCTTTTAATATGTGGGTGGTGGAGTCCATGTCGTACGCTTGGGAAGGTTTGGATGACCTGGGCATTAGAGAAAAAACACTATACAGGCTTCGCTGAGTGATAGGGTAGTGTGAGTACTATCCGGGACAGTGTGGATAGGGCGCAGGGCTGAGATGGGGAAGGGTGGCATCGAGCTGTGCCGGGTGTTGACAAGATTAATGGGGACTATCTGCTTAAAAAGCGGCCCCCATTAACCAACACAAAAACTAAACTAGACTTATTGTGGCTGTCTTCTCGACAACTCGCGCCGCAAAGATATGGAGAGATTTTCTATTATGCAAAAGTTTTTCAACTTTTTTTCAAAAAAATATTTTTTGTGTTGCATTGTTAATCAGCAAGTAATCCAATGTGCAGAGGGCTGCCATGGCTTCTACGACGGGTACTGCGCGTGGTACGACGCAGGGGTCGTGGCGACCTGTTGCAGCAAAGACGACTTCTTCGCCGGCATCGTTGACCGTTGGTTGTTCCTTGAGGATGGTAGGTACGGGCTTAAAGGCGATGCGCATGACGATGTCTTCTCCGTTTGTGATGCCTCCCAGGATTCCTCCGCTGTGGTTTGTGCGCGTGTGTATCTTGCCGTCTTCACCGTGCACGAAGCAGTCGTTTGCTTCCGAGCCGCGCGCAGAGACGAGTGCGAAGCCGTCGCCTATCTCGAATCCCTTGGCCGCGTTTATGCTCATCATGGCCGCGGCGAGTGCGGCGCTGAATTTCCCGTAGATGGGTTCGCCGATTCCAGCAGGGCATCCCTTGATGATGCAGGTGACGATGCCTCCCACGCTGTCGCCTTGTGTGCGCATTGTTTTGATGAGCGCTTCCATCTCGTGGGCCGCGTCTGTGTCGGGGCATCTGACGGCATTTGTTTCAATGAGTGAGAGGTCGTGCTTTTCGTAGTTGGTGTCGATGCTGATGTTCCCCACCTGCGATGTGTAGGCCACGATGTTGATGCCTGCCATGCGTAGTGCCTGCCGTGCAAATGCTCCCGCGGCTACCCTGCATAAGGTTTCGCGTGCGGAGGCGCGCCCGCCCCCACGCGGATCGCGTATGCCGTATTTTAATGTGTAGGTATAGTCGGCATGGGATGGGCGCATGATGTGGCTGAGGGCGTCGTAGTCCTGGCTGCGGTGGTCGGCATTGCGCACGATGAATCCGATGGGCGTTCCTGTTGTGCGTCCTTTGTAGAGGCCAGACAGGACTTCTATGTGGTCGGGTTCGTTGCGGCTTGTCGTGAGTGGGCTTTGGCCAGGTCGGCGTCGGCTGAGTTCGCTTTGCACCTCGTCAAGGTTGATGGTGAGTCCTGGGGGCATGCCGTCAATGACGCCTCCCATGGCTGGCCCATGGCTTTCGCCGAAGGTTGTCAGGCGAAGGAGTGTGCCGAAGGTGTTCATGGGGTGGTTGGGTGATTGTGGGGGATGTCGTTTAGTGGTTGTGGCAATGTCCGTGTCCGCATCCGCAATGTCCGTCGTTTTTCTCGTGGTGATGGTTGCAATGGTGATGTCCTTCGCTTTGGCATCCGCATTCTGATCCTCCTTCGCATCCGCATTCGCAACCCTCTCCGCTCATGAGGTTGAGGGCTCCTTGCAGTTCTTCGGGGGTTGCGGGTCGCGAATCGATGACGTGTCCCTTGAAGATGAGATCTTGTCCGGCAAGGGGATGGTTGAGGTCTACGGTCACGTTGTCGGCGTCGACGGCCTTTACGATGCCGTCAAATCGTGTTCCGTCCTCATTGACGAGGGGTATTTCAGCTCCGGGGAAGATGTGGTCGGCGTCGAAGTGGCCGTCCACGCTGAAGGTATCGCGCGAGAGCTTGATGACGTGTTCTTCCATGTAGGGGCCGTAGGCTTGGTCGGCGGTAATGGAGAACTCGAACTTGTCGTCGGCTTCGAGGTTGACTACTTCCTGTTCGAAGGCTTCGAGGACCATGCCGAGGCCGCTGATGAATTGGAAGGGCTGGTTGGGGGATGTGCGTTCGACGAGGTGTTCCTTGCCGTCGTTTTCAACGGCGTAGAGGGTGTAGGATACTTTTATGTTTTTGTTCATGTTGAAGTTTTTATATTCTTGTTTTGCAAAGAGTTGTGTGTTCTTATGATAGTTTTAGTCCGAGCGTCTGGTGGAGTCGTGCAAAGGCTTTGCTCTTTTTGAGCATGGCTGCCAGTTGTTCTGACTGGCTGAAGGCTCGGCGCGGCTTTTCGTGCTCGTTGACTTCAAACTGGATGTCTACGCTTCCGTTGTCCAGTTCCTTTTTGAGGAAGGCGAGCAGTTGGGGACGTATGTCCTTCATGTCGTTGAGCACGGATTCGGACTCCACGTAGGCTCGAACGCGGCTTTGTCCTTCCAGTTTGGGGCTGATGTTTTTCAGTCGTCCTGCGGTTGCTGCCTGTTCGCGGGGAAGTGAGGCCGCGAACAGGAGCCATTCCCTTGTGAGGTCGGCCTGCTCAAAGTGCTTTTGGCCAAATTGTTCCTGCGGTGGTTCCTGGGTTGTTTGTGTCCGCGTGGCGTTTTCAGCATCAGGTTTTATGGGGGTCGTGTGGAGGGATACGGTGCGTAGTCTGCTTGTTGTGCGCAGGGTGGCCTTTACCGGTTTTGGTGTTGCTGTGCCCGGCTGTGCGGGGTTGGTGGTGTGCGGTGTGGCCTGTTCCTGGGGCTTTGCTTGGTTAGCGTTTGGATTTGTGGTTGTGTGGGCAGCTGTTTTTGTGTTTGCTGCGGCCGACTGTGCTGCAGGTATGTCCTGCGGCGTGTCGGAAAAGATGGGTTTAAGTTTCTTCGTAGGGCCAAGCCCAGAGCTTGGGACATCATCGCCCTGCGCCGCTTGTGCCACCTCGATGAGTGTGAGTTCTACGAGTAGGCGCTTGTTGCGGCTCTGTCGGTAGTTGATGTCGCAGTCGTTGCACAGTCTGAGGGCGCGGTAAAGGAATCGTGGCTGGCATAGCCGTGCCTGTTCCAGGTAGCGTTGTCTCGTGGCCTGCGACACTTCCAGCAGGGGCAGTGTCTGTTCGTCGCGGCTGACCAGTAGGTCGCGGAAGTGGCTGGCCAGTCCTCCGATGAAGTGCTGTGCCGAGAATCCTTTTGAGAGAATCTGGTTGAGTGTAAGTAGGGCGTTGGTGATGTTGCCAGCCAGGAGGGAGTCGGTGATGTCGAAGTAGTGTTCGTAGTCGAGTACGTTGAGGTTTTCGATGGTTTTCTGGTAGGTGATATGTCCTCCTGTGAAGCTGCTGACCTGGTCAAAAATGGAGAGGGCGTCGCGCATTCCTCCGTCGGCTTTTTGGGCGATTACGCCGAGGGCTTCATCCTCGGCTGTTACGCCTTCCTTGTCTGCCACGGCGCGCAGGTGATCCACGATGTCCTGCGTTTCCATGCGGTTGAAGTCGTAGATTTGGCAGCGGCTGAGGATGGTGGGTATGATTTTCTGCTTTTCGGTGGTTGCGAGGATGAAGATGGCGGGTGCGGGTGGTTCCTCGAGGGTCTTGAGGAAGGCGTTGAAGGCGGCGGTCGAGAGCATATGGACCTCGTCGATGATGAAGACTTTGTAGCGTCCTATTTGCGGGGGTATGCTCACTTGCTCGATGAGCTGTCGCATGTCGTCGACGGAGTTGTTGGATGCGGCGTCGAGTTCGTGGATGTTGTAGCTGCGTCCTTCGTCGAAGGCCTTGCAGCTTTCGCATTCTCCGCATGCGCTCCCGTCGGCTTTAGGATTGAGGCAGTTGATGGTTTTTGCGAAGATGCGTGCGCACGTTGTCTTTCCGACGCCGCGCGGCCCGCAGAACAGGTAGGCGTGAGCGAGCTTTCCGCTGGTGATGGCGTTGAGGAGCGTCGTCGTGAGTGCTTTTTGGCCTACGACGGCGTCGAAAGTCTGAGGACGATATTTTCGCGCCGAGACGATGTAGTTGTCCATGCTGTGTAGGTATGATTTGAGCGCGAAGGTACGAAAATCCTTCCACGCATGAAACATTTTTCGAGTTTTTTAGGCCATTTGTCTCCAAATCCAACATTGGGACTTGCAGGTAAGTTTTCTCTTTTGTACTTTTGCTTCGCAAACGATGCCTGCGCTGGCAGGCTACATATACCGTAGCATCTATGACAGAGCTTGAAATATCGCAGAATCGCGATGCGTTCCGCGCGCTGTGCCGCGAGCACATCAGGCGTGACGGCCTGGAGCGGCTGTTGGAGTATCTTGATACGACCGACTTCTACACGGCTCCCTCTTCCTCCATGTACCATCTGAACGAGGACGGCGGTCTCTGCCTGCATTCCATGAACGTATTCCATGCGGCCATGAAACTTTATGAGTCTTTGGGGCGTGAGGTCCTCGCGTCGGGAGGGGGTCCCTTCAGAGGTGAGATATCTGCCGAGAGCATCGCCGTCAGTACCTTGTTTCATGACCTTTGCAAGATGAATATCTACCACAAGACCGAGCGTTGGAAAAAAGACGAAACAGGGCGCTGGGTGTCCTATCCAGGCTATGAGGTGAAGGACGAACTGCCCCTTGGGCACGGCGAGAAGTCGTGCTACATCGTGCGGGGTTTTATCAAGCTTCAGCGCGACGAACTCCTTGCCATACGCTGGCACATGGGCATGTTTGACATGGGCGATTCGGGCAGTTCACTGATACGTTCCTTCCGCAACGCCCTTGAGCAGTCACCCCTCGTGAGCCTCGTGCATAGTGCGGACTTCCTGGCCTCGAATCTCATGGAGGTTACGCAGAAGTACAAGTGACGAGTGACAAGTGACGAGTGACAAGGGACGAGTGACGAGTGACAAGACCTTATGACGCATAGATACAATAACTCAAGAATCTGCGGATGATAGACAGAGCCATCGTACAGAAAGTGATGGATGCCGCCGACATTGTCGAAGTGGTACGTGACTTCGTGTCCTTGCGGAAGGCCGGTACGAACTACAAAGGGCTCTGTCCTTTCCACAACGAGAAGACGCCGAGCTTTGTCGTCACTCCCGCCAAGCAGATATGCAAATGCTTCGGCTGCGGCAAGGGGGGCGATGCGGTCCATTTCATCATGGAGATTGAGCAGCTCTCCTTTCCCGAGGCCATCAAGTGGCTTGGAAAGAAGTACGGCATCGAGGTTCGCGAGAAGGAAGAGACTGCCGAGGAAAAGGCAGCTGCCAGCGTTCGCGAAGGCATGTTTGTGCTCAACGATTGGGCATGTGATTTTTTTGAGCATACCCTCCACGACCATCCTGACGGTCTTGCCGTGGGCATGGCTTACCTGCGGGGGCGCGGTCTGCGCGACGATATCATACGCCGCTTCCGCCTGGGCTATTCGCTCGAGCAGAAGGACCGCCTCAGCGGCGAAGCTCTGCGCAAAGGCTACAGCCGCGAGAACCTTGTGAAGACAGGCCTTGCCTATGAGACCGAGGATCATCGCTTCATCGACAAATATCGCGCGCGCGTGATATTTCCTATATTTACTGTCAGCGGTCGCGTGGTTGGCTTTGGCGGGCGCATACTCTCCAACGACAAGAAGATGGCAAAGTACATCAATTCGCCGGAGAGTGAGATCTACAACAAGAGCCGCGAACTCTACGGACTCTATCAGGCCAAGAAGGCCATTGTGCGCGAGAACCGCTGTTACCTCGTCGAAGGCTACATGGACGTCATTTCCATGCACCAGAGCGGCGTGGAGAACGTCGTGGCCAGCAGCGGTACGTCCCTGACGGAGGGGCAGATACGCCTCGTCCATCGCTTCACGAACAACATCACGGTGCTCTACGACGGCGATGCTGCCGGCATCCATGCTTCGCTGCGCGGCATTGACATGCTGCTCTCGGAGGGCATGAACATCAAGGTGCTGCTGCTGCCCGACGGCGAAGATCCCGACAGCTTTGCGCAGAGCCGCACTGCGGAGGAGTTCCGCACCTACATAGACCAGCATCAGACGGACTTCATCACGTTCAAGACCGACCTTCTGATGAAGGGCACGCAGGGCGATCCCATCAAGCGCGCCGAGGTGGTGAGCGACATCGTACGCAGCATATCGGTCATCCCCGACGGCATCATGCGCCAGACGTATGCCCACGAGTGTTCCTCGCGCATGCAGATGGACGAGCAGCTCATCCTCAGCGAGGTGAGCAAGATGCGGCGCAGGCGCATTGCCTCGGAGTCGTCCCATGGCGGCGCGGGGCAGGGACAATCCGTCCTTACTGACGGCACGGGTGCGCCGGCTGTGGACGCGGAAAGGCCTCTCTCTCCCGACGCCGACACGCAGGGTGGCACGAATGTGGCACCGGCCGCGGACGTGGCGGGGAGTATCGTGGGAGCTGCCGGTTCGGCCACCGAACTGCGTCTCGTGCAGCAGTTGATGCGCTATGGCGAGGTCATGCTGCCTGCGGACGAGGGTGGGGAAGAGGCTGAGGGCGCAGGCGACGACTCTTCGCCTGCAGGTGTTGCCGTGGCCGACTTTATCGCCGGCGACCTTGCCGCAGACGGCCTCGCCTTCAGCAGTCCGCTGCATGCGCGCATCCTCGAGGAGGTGCTCTTGCACGCACACGACGATGGTTTCCGCGCCGAGTCCTATTTCCTCTCCCATCCCGATGCCGAGGTGAACGCCCTGGCGCAGCGCCTCTGTCCCGAGCACGAGCAGCTGAGCACGCACCAGCGTACAATGTATGGCGACGAGCGCGACCACCTGGTGGACATTGTCCCGCGCTTGCTCAACGACTTCAAGTACGAATATGTGCGTGGCGAGATGAAGCGCGTGGAGAAGGAGATACTCGCGCTCTCGGACAAGCAGGACTACGAGGGTTGCCTGCCCTTGATGGGACGCTACAAGCGGCTCTCCGAACTCCTTGCTGCCATCAGCCTCGCCACGGGCGAGAGGGTGGTGATGTAGCCACTGAAAAAGCCCAGCCCCGACGCACCCCAGAGCCTCGCGCAAGGCTCATGAATAGAAATTTGAGCTTGGCAACGAGTAGAAGTTTTAGAATCAAATCATAAGAAATTTGGGCGTAGCGACCCACTCACCCCTAAGCCCAAAAACCAAAAAACCTGAAGACCAAATATGGACCATCGTTTCAACAACCTCATCACCATCAAGGGGCTTACGCGCCAGCGCCTGGAGTACCTTCTTGAGCTGGGACGCGAGTTTGAGGCCCGCCCCAACCGCAAGATTCTTGACGGGCGCATCGTGGCCACGCTCTTTTTCGAGCCCAGCACGCGCACGCGCCTCAGTTTCGAAACTGCCGCCCAGCGACTCGGGGCGCGCGTCATAGGTTTCAGCGACCCTGCCGTCACCAGCTCCACGAAGGGCGAGACACTGGAGGACACCATACGCATGGTGGGCAACTATGCCGACGTCATCGTCATGCGACACTACCTCGAAGGGGCTGCCGAACGTGCCGTCCGTGTGAGCCCCGTGCCCGTGGTGAATGCGGGCGACGGTGCCAACCAGCATCCGACGCAGACGATGCTCGACCTCTACACCATCCTCCAGACACAAGGCACCCTGGAGGGGCTGAACATCCACATGGTGGGCGACCTGAAGTATGGACGCACGGTGCACTCGCTGCTCCAGGCCATGGGACATTTCAACCCCACGTTCACTTTCATCGCCCCCCGCGAGCTCGCCATGCCTGAAAAGTATCGGAACTACTGCCACGAACAAGGCATTCACTATGTGGAGACAGAACGCTTCGATGCCGAGACCATCGCTACGGCGGACATCCTCTATATGACGCGCGTACAGCGTGAGCGATTTGCCGACCTTGACGAGTACGAGCGCGTCAAGGATGTCTATATCCTCAATCGCGACATGCTTTCCAACGCGCGCCCCTCTATGCGCATACTCCATCCGCTGCCCCGCGTCAACGAGATTGCCACCGACGTGGACGACAGCCCGCACGCCTACTATTTCCAGCAAGCGCGCAACGGCCTCTACATGCGACAGGCCATCCTCTGCGACGCCCTCGGTCTCACCATCGACGACGTGCGAAATGACAAAACCTAAAAACTCAAAAACCAAAAAACGTAATAACTCAAAAATCAAACCATGCAAAGAGACGAACAAATCTTTAAGCTCATCGAAGAGGAGCACCAACGCCAACTACGAGGCATCGAACTCATCGCCTCCGAGAACTTTGTGAGCCAGCAGGTGATGGAAGCCATGGGCTCATGCCTGACCAACAAGTATGCCGAGGGCTATCCCGGCCACCGCTACTATGGCGGCTGCCAGGTTGTGGACCAGACGGAGAACATAGCCATCGAGCGCATCAAGCAGCTCTACGGTGCCGAATATGCCAACGTGCAGCCCCACTCCGGCGCACAGGCCAATGCGGCGGTCCTGCTGGCTGTGCTCAAGCCCGGCGACACCTTCATGGGGCTCAACCTCGACCACGGCGGTCACCTCAGCCACGGCTCGGCTGTCAACACGAGCGGTATCCTCTACCGCCCCGTGGGCTACAACCTCAACCGTGAAACCGGTCGCGTAGACTACGACGAGATGGAGCAGCTGGCCCTTGCGCACAGGCCGAAACTCATCATTGGCGGCGGTTCGGCCTACAGCCGCGAATGGGACTACAAGCGCATGCGCCAGATTGCCGACGAGGTGGGTGCCATCTTCATGGTGGACATGGCACACCCCGCAGGACTCATAGCGGCCGGACTCTTGGACAATCCCGTAAAGTATGCGCACATCGTCACTTCGACCACACACAAGACGCTTCGCGGACCGCGTGGCGGCATCATCCTCATGGGGCGCGACTTTGAGAATCCCTGGGGTCTCACGACGAAGAAGGGAGAGGTGCGCATGATGTCGAGCCTCCTGAACAGTGCCGTATTCCCCGGACAGCAAGGCGGCCCCCTCGAGCACGTCATCGCAGCCAAGGCCGTGGCCTTCGGCGAGGCTCTCGACCCGAGCTTCAAGGTCTATCAGGCACAGGTGAAGCGCAACGCCGCCCGCCTGGCCGAGGAACTCATGCGCCGGGGCTTTGACATCGTCAGCGGAGGAACGGACAACCACTCCATGCTGGTCGACCTGCGCCCGAAGTATCCCGAGCTCACGGGCAAGGTGGCGGAGAGCGCCCTCGTGAGTGCCGACATCACGGTGAACAAGAACATGGTGCCCTTCGACACGCGTTCGGCTTTCCAGACCAGCGGCATCCGTCTCGGCACTCCTGCCATTACCACTCGCGGTGCAAGGGAAGACTTCATGGCCGAGATTGCCGAGATGATAGAAGAGGTACTCAATGCGCCCACCGACAACCTGGTCATCGCTCGCGTGCGTGCCCGCGTCAACGACACCATGAAGCAGTACCCGCTCTTTGCGTGGTAATAGCTTAACTTCCGACACTTCAATCAACTTATTATGGGTTTCCACGCTCAGAATTCTTGCAAAGGCAAGCGTCACCCCCACGGGATGCCGAGCGATAAAAATAATTAATATTGTTCCTGATTTTGAGCTCAAAGGCCGACCGGTAAGAGTTGTAGAAAATCTTTTTTGCACAAAAAACTGCCACCTCTGCTACCCATTCTTTGTATAGGATTAATCTTCAATGTGTTGCAAGCATTGTCTGGGTAGCAGTAGGTAGCAGTATGGCGAAGGCAAGAGGGGCCTTAGCATGCCACTTTCTTCTTATCCCACCCACTATGTGGGTGGAGCGATTTTTCCCTCAAATTGTAATCTTTTGGCTTTATCGTATTCTTCCGGAGCCTTTGGAATAAATTCCGAAGGCTTCGGAAAATATACGCCAGTGCTTGCAAGGTGTAGCGTCATTCGTCCCTCGGCGTCCGGCGTGCAGCAAAGGCTCCTACAGGCATCGAGGCGACAGGCTAAGCCATTTTTTTCATCAAAAGCGACATGCTATGCGCTTTATGGGGTGCTTTTATGAGGTAACGCGTGAAAGTTTAACCCCCCAAAACGCCGGTCTCTTCATCCAAAAGTGCATGGCTGCGACACGCTAAGCCCCTTTTCCCGATTCCTCAACTGCTACCTACTGCTACCCAAATGCGGCTTACAATGCGCTGAATATTAAATAAATACAAAGATATGGGTAGCAGAGGTGGCATTTTTTATTGAAAAAAAATATACCTAAGGGACATCTTTTCCCTTGCATGTGTCATCGAAATGCCATATCTTTGCACTTGACGACATAGTGTGTTATCAGAAATAGTATTCCGCTCAGCCAGACGAGCATTACTCACGCTTTACTTCTGAATTCAATAATGTTTCACAATAAAATAGAGATGATTATGAAAACAAGATTATTCTCTTTTCTTGCGATGCTGCTCATAGCAGTGTCGGGCGTGTATGCTACGGACAAGACGGCAACTTGCGCCGTGACGGTAACGGCAGGAGCTGCAACCCCGACACCAACCTTGCTCACTACGATTGCCCCCGACGCAAGCGGAAATCCCACCTACTCTGTAGCTGGTCTTTGACATACAGAGACAAACGGATAATATTTTTGAAACAATATAAGAAGATATTAATGACGCTCGGTCGGATTTGCCGCTCCAGCTCTGCTGGCTTGCTACCGAAGGGACGCAAGAATCCGACCGCAGTGAATATAAGCATTTGAAATGCGATTTTGCGGACTGTAAGTTCTGATACTCGCAGCAGTCGGATTTCAAATGCCGACTGAATACCCCTCCCAAGGAGGGCGGCACCCTCGCTACGGCGAGCGGATGCCGCCCTTCTTGTTCTCTCACTTCAGCGCTTGCGCGAAGTGCTCGAGTGCTTTCAGTCTTTCGTCCTCAGGAAGGGTGGGGAGGTATTCGTCCATCCACTCCCGAAAAGCTTCGATGGCACGCATGCGCATGCGGCTTTCTCCCGCACGCACTCCGCTGGCATAGCCGCCTGAAGGCAGCAGGCTGCGGTGGAAATTTCCGTCGCTCATAGTGGGATTGCTTTATGGTGGTTACAGGAACATCCGAAAGTTGAGTTATCTTCTCAACCCCATACAACCAAACAACTCAAAAACCTACATCATCTGATACTGATAGTCCCTCCATACGGTGACGAGGTAGGTCTCTACGTCCATGCCTTGAGGCATCGGCCCTACGATGGCTTCCACCTTGCGGCTGAGGTCATAGAGTCGCGAGAGGCGGTCGGCGCCGCCAAGGCTGAGCGTGAGTCGTATACCCTCGGCCTGCCCCGGCGTCAGAAGGGAGGCTGTGGCGAAGCGGGGCGTGTAGGGGCGTGTTAGGAATTCGTATTCTGCGAGGTTCACGCGATTGTTGTTCACGATGCGGTCGCTCACCACCATGGTGCCTGCCGCCATGTCGCCGAGGCGCTGGCTGTTTTTGGAAAAGATGATGCAGAGTATGCCCACCACGAAGCCCGAGCCGGCATCGACGAAAAGCAAGAGCCAGCGTATGAGGAAGGCTCCTATGCCTGGCCTGCTACCATCGCGCGTCGTCACGCGAAGGCCAAGCAGTTGTTTGCCGAGGCTGCGCCCGTTAAAGAAATACTCGCAGAGAGGGTAGTAGAAGATGGTGGGGAGGAGATAGATGGCCGTGATGGTCCACGTGTTCAGTATACCGTCAAATCTGAAGCGGTAGAGGAACACCGTGACGGCAATGATATATAGGAAAATGAGCACAGCATCTATGATGGCTGCCATGATGCGGGGGCCGAAAGCAGCGGGTCGCGGCTCGATGCGTACGTATTGGCTGGAAAGTATATAGGACACGAAAAATGATTTTTGCTGCAAAAATAGTGGAAAGTCTCGAAAATGTCGTATTTTTGCGGAAAGAAAAGAGCAAACAACGCCATGCGGGAAAATGCATTCATAAGGCAGAATCTTGAAAAGTGGTCGGCCATGCAGGACGCACTCTTGCAGGCAGGCAACGGCGACCCCGACACGCTGGCTCAGGCGTATCAGGTCATCGTGGCCGACCTGGCCTATGCCCAGACGCATTATCCCGAGAGTCGTATTGCCACGTTCCTCAACGACCTTGCCTTGGCCTACCATGTCAAGCTCTACCGCCGTCACCCCTCCTCCTGGCGACGTTTCGTGGAGTATTGGAAACGCGATGTGCCGATGGCACTCTACGACTCGCGTCGCGACTTGCTCATTGCCCTCATGGTGTTTCTCTGCGGTGTGGCCATAGGCATCATCTCGCAAGTAGGCGACACCGGCTTTGCGCGCGTCATCTTGGGCGATAGCTACATGGAGATGACGCGTCAAAACATTGCCAGCGGCGAGTCGATGGCTGTCTATGACGGCGGACGACCCTCCGACATGTTTCTCTACATCACGCTGAACAACATCGGTGTGGCCCTGCGATGCTTCGCCATGGGCGTGCTGACCCTCTTCGGCACAGGCCTGATGCTGCTTTACAATGCTGTCATGCTTGGCTCGTTCACGACATTCTTTGCGCAGCAGGATCTCCTTTGGGAGAGCACATTGGCCATTTGGTTGCACGGCACGCTGGAGATTTCTGCCATCGTCGTGAGTGGTGCGGGAGGCGTGGCGCTGGGCACGGGATGGCTTTTTCCTGGCACCTACACGCGCATGGAAGCATTCAAGCGAAGTGCCTACAGGGGGCTGAAGGTTCTCAGTGCCACCATCCCCATGTTTGTCGTTGCGGGATTCATCGAAGGATTCTTTACGCGCCACACCGAGTGGCCCGATGCCCTGCGCGCCTCCATCATCTTCCTCTCGGCCCTTTTTGTCATCCTATATATAATTGTATATCCCCGATATGTAACTCAACATGCTTATGCAACACGTTCAGACTCAGCTCTATAGGATTCGCTCCTTCAATGACAAGTTTACGGATACGATGAACTTCCTGCGGCAGGAGTGGAAACCCCTGCTCATTTTCCTGACCTATTTTCTTCTGCCCCTATGCCTTGTGCAGGCACTGGCTCTTCCAGACCTGTTCAGTGCGGGAAGCCTGGCAGGCAATACCGACACCGCGTCGCGCCTCATGATCTCGATGGGCTTCTTCGGGTTGTGTGCCTTTCTGGGAGAAATCTTCGTGATCAGCAT
Organism: Alloprevotella sp.; assembly: GCA_017446765.1. GTDB lineage: Bacteria > Bacteroidota > Bacteroidia > Bacteroidales > Bacteroidaceae > Alloprevotella. The sequence continues at coordinate 5,113 of JAFSQD010000039.1, read as the reverse complement.
TGTCTACAGTCTGATGCGCATCCACTATTTCCGTCCAGAGGGAAGCGCAGGACTCACCTTCCGCACCTTCTGGCCCGACATGCGTAAGAGCATCGGACGCGCCGTGCTCCTCATGCTTCTGGTCACAGGCCTTGCCCTCTTGGCCGTAGGCATCTTCGTCCTCTTCGTGGTTGTCACGGCGAAGCTGAGCCTCTTCATGATCATCGTCGACATGCTCATTCTGCCCGCCCTCCTGGTGCTGGCGCTCCCGTTGGCGCTGGCGATGCCTCGTGCCCTGCTAACCGACGAGGGTGTTTGGACAGCCCTGAAGAACGGCTATCGCCTGGGATGGAAAACGCTGGGAGGTGTACTTGCCATCTACATTGTGCTCTACTTCATTGTGGGGCTGGTGCAGAGTATCTGTTCTATGCCCGCCATGGTATTCATGTTCCTCGACATGCTCTCCGGCTTTGGAGAGGACATACCCTTCGCCGACAATCCCCTCTACCATTTTGCCGAATACCTCAGCAACATCCTCTACAGCTTCGTCAACTATGCCGGTGCCGCCGTCCTCCTTGTGGGAAGCGGCATACAGTACGGACACGCCGCCGAGAAGATAGACGGCGTCACGGCCGAGGAGAGCATCACGGCCTTCGACACACTCTGAAAACAACTGGCCCTTCTCATCAATAGCCATCCTCATGCCCACAGCAGATACCCTGCGTGCCGATTCAGCCCTCGTGCGTGTGTGGTCTGACAATTCCGACTACGACTACCTGCGCGACCTCGTCCACAACGACGAGAGTCTCATACAGGTCATCCTCTCGTGGATAGGCGACTACCTCAGCCGCATGAAGTTTGCGATTCAGCAGAACGAGGCTTTCACTACTGCACTCGCCATCGCCTTCATGCTCCTCTTTTGTGTGGGCATATGGTTTTTGTGGCGTCATCTGGCACGGAGGCGCGGTCGGGTGCGTGTGGAGGATGTGGCTTACAGCGTCACCGAGGACAGCATCTACGGCATAGACTTTGACACAGAACTCGCCAAGGCCATCGGGGCAGGGCAGTCCGAGCGCATCGTCCGCTTGCTCTATCTGCGCACGCTGCGCCACCTGCACGATGCAGGCTGCCTCAGTTGGAGCATCACGCAGACACCACAGGAATTCGTGGCGGCACTCAAGGATGATGACCTTCGCACGCACTTTGCCCACATGACACAGTCTTTTGTGCGTGTGCGCTATGGCCATTTTACTGCCACAGCCGAGGACATCGGACACATGAAGGCATGGGCAGCAAGCGTCGACGAACACATCGCCCATTCGGCAGCCGGCAGCAAGAAAGGAGGTGAGGAATGAAAATATCGCGCAAATTCATTCTTGTCTGTATTCTGCTCATACTCTTCGTATTCTTTATACAGATGCAGCTGCCACGACGCTTCCATTGGCAGGAGACCTACAACATAAATAGTAGCGAACCCTTCGGCACCTACCTCTTTGACAGCTTGTTGGTAAGCATGACGGACGGAAACTACGACTTTGAGAACGGCGACCTTGACATTTACCTCAAACAGCGTCTGCGCAAAGACAGTGTCATCCACGAAAACCTCCTGCTCATCGACCGCTACCATAGCTTTTCCCAACTCACAGACTCCCTGCTCTACCACTACGCCCTGCGCGGCGGCAATGTCTTGATTGTGGGAAATCACATTGCGGCCAACGACTACGGCACAACCATTGAGGAAGACAAGAAGAATAATGTCTCCGTCATCGTTGAGGATAGTCTGGACGAAAACGACGACGTAGTCTACGACGATGAGGGAACCACAACCGAGCCCGAGCCCCTGCATTTCTTCTTCGCGAGGGATTTCGAAGATGCTATGCGTTCCCGATACTATAGTTTCGACCTCATGACTGCACGTAAACTCATGGGACTTGGCATCGTCGAGTTTACGGACACCCTACGTGCCAACAGCCGCTATCCAGCCACGACCGTCAAGCTCATCACGAGTCTTGCTGCCTCCTCGTTCTTTACAGAGGTGCTGCAACTTCACGGCCTGCACCCCCTTGACTGCTATCCGGCCAGCGCAATTTCGCCCTTTACCTCCCAACAGCTTGGAGTGAGCTATCCCGAGACCGACTCGCTGTCGGTAAACCCGCTCTCCACGGCTGCCACGATGTCTGCTGGAAAAGGCAGCATCACCGTATCGCTTGTTCCGCAGTACTTTACAAACTTTGGCATCCTTAGTCCTAACGGCCGCACCTACACACTCCGTCTCCTCAACCGCGTGACCGACAAGCGGCTTGTACGCGTGCTCCTCCAAGGGCAGAGCCAAGGCAACCATCCCGAAGGATATGGTGACAATGCCTTTACCTTCTTCCTTGACCGCCCGCCCTTGGCCATGGCCTTGCGTCTCGGTGTCGTGGGTTGCCTCCTGGCACTCTTTGTCAACGCCCGTCGCCGCCAGCGCGCCATCGCCCCCGTGAGAAAAGAGCACAACGTGACACTCCATTTCCTCCGTCAGGTGGCTTTGCTCTATCGTTCGGGTGACGACTATTCCGCCTTGCTGCAGAAACGTTTTATGGGCTTTGCTGAAAGGGTGCGTAACAGGGTTGGGGCCGACGTGGCCGACTTCGACCCCAAGGCGCGTCAGGAAGCTGCCCGACTACTGGCGCTCCACACGGGTGAGACCTACGAAGCTACCCACGACGCCTTGCGCGACATTCACTTCCACATGGCTCATGAGGGTGCTCTCTCTCAACGTGATTTCAAGGCCTGCGTCGATGTCATGAACCGCATACAACGATTATTATAAGAAAAGATATTATGGAAGAACAATTGAACCACCCACGCTTAGACCTCCATGCCTTTTCCGAGAAAGTGCAAAGCATGCGAGCCGAAATTGGCCGCTATGTCGTTGGGCAGGAGGAGGCTGTCACCCACCTGCTGGCCGCCATCATAGCCGACGGGCATGTGCTCATCGAGGGCGTGCCGGGCATTGCCAAGACCCTCCTTGCCAAGGTGCTCTCTCGCTTGGTGGATGCTAATTTCGGGCGCATTCAGTTTACGCCCGACCTCATGCCAAGTGATGTGCTTGGCACCAATGTCTTCGACCTGAAGACGCAGGAGTTCAAGTTCCATCGAGGTCCCGTCTTCACCCAGTTGCTTCTCGTCGACGAGATCAACCGGGCACCGGCAAAGACGCAGGCCGCACTCTTTGAAGTAATGGAAGAGCGACAGGCCACCGTCGACGGCAAGACCTATCCCATGGACGACCTCTTCTGCATCATAGCCACGCAGAATCCCGTGGAGCAGGAGGGCACCTACAAACTGCCCGAGGCACAGCTGGACCGTTTCCTGCTGAAGCTCAACATGACCTATCCCACGCAAGAGCAGGAGGTGGAAATCCTTCGCCGTCATCAAACAAGTGAACGCATGGACCTTAGCCGCCTCACTCCCATACTGACGCCGACGGAAGTCATGGAGATGCGGCGGCTGACGGACCGAGTCGTGGTGGACGAAGCCATCCTGCGCTACATAGCCGCCATCATCCAGCAGACGCGCACTTCGCGCAGCCTCTATCTGAGTGCCTCGCCGCGAGCATCTGTGGCTTTGCTGCGCCTCTCGAAAGCGCTCGCCTTACTCAATGGCCGCGACTTTGTGACTCCCGACGACGTGAAGCGCCTGGCCCCGTCCGTGCTCTCCCACCGCATCGTGCTCACTGCCGAGGCTGAAATGGAAGGACTCACTGTGACGCGTGCTGTCGACGCACTCCTCGAACGTGCTCAAGTGGACATGGAAATGCCGCCCGTGCCACCGGTAAAGTAACACATATAAAAAATGTTTCTCCGTCCACGCTTTTTCCTCCTGCTCGCCCTTGTATGCCTAACGTCCGTGTTGGGCTATTGGCTCATGCCGCTCTACGGCGTTGCCCGAGCCATGCTCCTCGTGCTTATCGGACTCCTGATGGCAGACTTCATCATTGTGTGGACGCTGGGAAAAGTAGCGGCCGAGCGCCATACTCAGGAAAAGTATTGCCTCGATGAAGACAATGGCGTGACCCTGCGCATCACATCAGGCAGCATGCTGCCCCTGCGACTTACCATACGCGACGAACTGCCACGAGCTTTCCGCTACCACCGCGCCAAGTTTCACATCCGACTTCCTGCACATGGAGCCAGGAACGTGGACTACGTGCTGCATCCCGTAGAGCGTGGCGTCTACGACTTTGGCCATGTCCTCCTGTTCATCTCGTCGCCCCTGAACCTCGTGGAGCGTAAGCAACGCTGTGGAAAAGTGCAGGAGGTAAAGGTCTATCCCGCCTTCCGTAGGCTGGACCGCCTCGAACTGGCCGCCGTACACGAGAATCCCGAAGAAGGCACAAAGCGCATTCGCCGCCCAGGAGCGCAGACGGAGTTTGAACAAATCAGGGATTATATGCGTGGCGACGAGTTTCGCGCCATCAACTGGAAGGCAACGGCTCGCGTGCGCCGTCTCATGGTGAATACCTATCAGGACGAGAAGGCACAGCCTGTCATCTGCCTGATAGACAAGGGGCGTGCCATGCATCGCACTTGGGGCGGCATGACCTTGCTCGACTATGCCATAAACGCCTCCCTGGCACTCAGTTATGTGGCCATACGTCACGACGACATGGCCGGGCTGCTCACGTTCTCGGCACGTCCAGATACTTTTTTGCCAGCAAGCCGACGGCCGTCCACGCTGCCGCTCATCATGGAGGAACTCTATGCCCAGCAGTCGGAATATGCTGAAGCTGACTATGGTGCGCTGCGCGCATTCGTGGGGCGTCACCTGCGTCGCCGAAGTCTACTCGTGCTCTATACAGACTTTCAGAATCTTGACGCTCTCGAGCGGCAACTTCCCTACCTTCGCATGCTGGCCCGGGACCACTGCCTCCTGGTGTGCTTCTTCAACGATGCCGAAGTGGAAAGCCTGGCACAAGCCACTCCACGCTCAATGGACGACTACGTGGCTCAGACCCTCGCCGGAGGATTCATGCAGGAAAAGCGTGCCATCACAACCCGATTGGCTGCCAACGGCATCTACTCACTTCTCACTTCCCCGCAACAACTTCCCGTAGGCGTCATTCGCCGCTATCTTGAACTCAAGCAACGCG
>JAFSQD010000038.1 GCA_017446765.1 Alloprevotella sp. | reverse complement strand
TAGTATTCCAGTTTGAAATTGTCAAACATGCACCAGTTGTCCTTGCGGAACGTCTCGTTGATGAGGCCTATTTCAAGGGTGCCGTTCGTCACTTGCACTTCCACGCTGTTGGAGTACATGCCCTGTCCGAAGGCATAGGCTCCGGCATGCATGTCGGCGGGGTAATACAGGGTTTCCTCATCTCCCCATCCCCATCCGCCCCATGGGTCGTTGATTGCAGAGGACCAAGTGCCCTCGCCGTTCTGGTCCGTGCGGCTTTCTGCAAAGATGCTCTTCAGCGTCACCTGCTGTTGTCCTGCAAAGAGTTTGGCTGGTATGGTCTCCATGTCGGCCGAATAGATGCTGTAGGCTTGTGTGAGATCCTGCGTACGGTAGAAGGCCTGGACGCTGACGCGGTAGCGGCCATTGGGTACGGTGAGCGTCTGGCTCATGCGGAACGAGCAGTACCATAGCTCCATCGCGCCGTAGTCGCAGCGTGGACCTCCTGTGCTGTTGTTATTGTTGTAGTTCACAGTCCATCCATCCCAATTGCCTCCATTGAAGTCGGCGTTTTTGAGATAGTTGTTTGTCACGTCTATCCACGACTGGGCAAAAGCGCTTGCCATGAATACTGTGCCCACAATGAGGGCTAAAGCTATCCGTTTCATTTTGTGTATTTGTTTCAGACAAATAAATTTTTATGCGCGGCAAAATTAAGTGATAAAGAGCAAAAAACAGCCTTTTTTGCGTTTTTTTCCTACCTTTGCCGCCGTAAACCTCTAAAGCAAGAACCGCATGAAACCGAAAAAACTACTCTTGGCAGCCCTCTTCCTGAGCGTATGGGCATGGATGTCTCCTTGGCAGACAGTGGCTCAGGTGACCCCTGCCGACAACGAAATCTGGTGGGGGCATTATCTTGATACTGACGAGCTTCTTGGGCTTGGCTCGGGTGAAGCAGAGCGCTATGATTGTGCGATCCACACGGGTCGTAACAATGCCCTGCTCTCTGGTCACCGCATTCGTGCCGTACGCTTCACCGTCCAGGGTGTCAGCACCTTGCAGGACGTCAAGGTATGGCTGTGCATCGGCCTTCCTGATGATGCCAGCAATGCTGACGTTGTCATCGACGTGCCGAAGGAAGCCCTCCGCGAAGGACGGCCCACAGAGGTGCTCCTTCCTACACCCTATACCGTCAGCACGACGGGTGTTTACGTGGGCTACAGCATGACGCAGACCTACATCGGTACCACGCCTCAGGCCTTCCCCGTACTCTCAACAACCCATGAGGACGACCTTGAGGGTGCCATATACATGAAATCCTCACGCAACTTCCCCGACTGGACCGACTTCCGTGGTCTGGGATACGGACGTATGGCCATACAGGTGCTCGTGGACGGCGACTTCAAGACCGACGCCGTCAGTGCCATTGATTTCGGCGATGCCATCACGCTGACCAACGACTCAGTCAGCGTGCCGGTAAGACTGACCAACTACGGTACGCATGGCATCAGCAGCTTTGACTATACTATTTCCACCGAAGGCTCCACAGAGTTTACCCGCCACGTGGAGCTCGGTGAGACCTTCATGGGCTATGGATGCACCACGACGACACCTGTCACGCTCATTGCCGACCCTGTCATTGGCCGCAAGCCCAAGGCTGTCACCATTACGAAGGTAAACGGTGTGGAGAACGGCATAGGTGGAAATTCTGCCGTGGCCAAAGGAACCCTTATCACGCTGGAATCCTCAGCTTCCCATCGTACCGTTTACGAAGAGTTCACCGCCACATGGAGCGGTGGTAGTCCCCGCGGTGTCACCGGGCGTAAACTCTTGCAAGAGAAGCATGCCGACAACGCCATATGGATTTCTGTTCACAGCGGCATTGAGCCCATGGCTATCAAAGAGTACCAGAGCGTATTCAACCGCATTGGCCTCACTCCCTCCGGGCTTGTCAACCGCACGCTCCGCGCTGACCCCTACTATGGGTCTCAGATGCCTCGCGACGGGTTCGGACTCGACAAGGACGTAGTGGCCGACCAGAAGACGGTGGCCGAAGCTGCCATTGAGCTCTCCGAGCCTCAGATGGACAAGGCGGGGCACATACGCTTCTCCACGGAAGTGAAATTCAACTACGACCGCGACGACGCACCCTATGCCATCGGCTACGTACTGCTCTGCGACGGTCTGAAAGGTTCTGCCTCCGAGTGGGCGCAGACCAATTCCTATCCCAGCTGGAAGGGAACCACGTTCTTTGACCAGACCGACAAGAACCTTTCCTACTGGGCCAGCCAGCCGGCCAGCATCACCGACATGGAGTATGACAACGTGGCCATTGCCGCCTACGGCATTGAGAAGGGCATCTCTGGCAGCGTCAAGGCTCCCATCCACATGGGCGAGGTGCAGACCTACCCCTACGAGATGGAACTGGGATTCAACACGCTGGCTCAAAACCTCTACCGTCTCAGCGTCGTAGCCCTGCTCTTCAACACCGAGACGGGCGAAATCGTCAACGCGGCACGTCAGGCCGTCAACGTGTCCGAGGAATTTGTGGGCACCTCGGCCACCATTGCCGACTTTGGCAAGGTGCTCGGCGTCGCCGGCCAACAGGTTGACGTCCCCATCGTGGTCGAGAACTATGGTAAGCAGGACATCACGAGCCTCCAGCTCGACGTGCAACTGAACGGAGCCTCTTATGCTACCCCCGATGTTACTCTGACCTCCCCGCTTCCTTTCGGCAACAAGCGCACCATCAATGTGCCCCTCACGATGCCTTCAGCCGTCAACGACTATGCGGCCGAAATCACCATCGTGAAGGTCAACGGCTCTGACAACGAGTCCCTTGGCTTCAAGGCGGGCAAGGGAATGCTTCGTGCCCTCTCCGAAGCCCCGTTCCATAAAGTGTATGTTGAGGAATACACAGGCACATGGTGTGGCTTCTGTCCGCGCGGCACCCTGGGTCTGCGTCTGGCCGAAGAGCGTCATCCCGGTAAGTTCGTCTGCACAGCCGTCCACCGCAGCGACCCCATGGAGATAGAGGGCTTCACTCCCTATCTCTCCGCTAACATTTCCGGCTACCCCAGCTGTACGATCAACCGCCTCTACGAGATTGACCCCTACATGGGCAAGCGTTCCAGCGGATTTGGCCTTGGCGAGGTGATTGAGGAAGAGCATGCCAAGCTCACCGAGGCCAGCGTAAGCATGGACGTTCCCACCTACGACCTCGAGAGCCAAACCGTAGCCGTCACGGCACGCGCCAACTTCTGCTTCAATGCCGACAAGGCACCTTATGCACTCGGCTTCATCCTTCGCGCCGACGGCCTGCGCGGGACCACCAGCACATGGTTCCAGCACAACTATTATGCCAGCTACCAAGGCACCACAGCCTATCAGAACGATGCCGACCTACAGACCATCATCCAGCAGGGCGAATACCTCCGCGACCCCTTCAACCACGTGCCCATTGCTGGTGAAGGCATCATCGAAGGCATCAGCCGCAGCATCCTTGCCCCCATCCGCCACGACCAGCCCCAGGAGTATACTTGCGTGCTGCAACTCTCGGGCAACAGTCTTGTGCAGGATTGGGACAAGCTCAGCGTCGTAGCCCTGCTCTTCAACACCGAGACCGGCGAGGTTGTCAATTGCGAGGAGGCTCACGTCAAGAACGTCGTCGGCATCTCCGCCCCGTCGGCAGTCAATGCTCAGCCAACGATGCTGTTCGACCTCCAGGGTCGCCGTCTCAACGTCGTGCCTCAGTATGGCGTGTTCATCAAGGATGGAAGGAAAGTGATGAAGTAAAAAGGCACTCCTCCATTTGTAGGCACAGGCCACGAAGCACTTCCAGCTGCTTCGTGGCCTGTGGTTTGTCTGTGCGGTAACGAATAAATAATTTAAGAGAAGCTTGGTGTGATTCCACTAAAACGTTAAATTTGTCGGCGTAAAAACACACGTTATCCTTGACGTTTCTGTCTCACTTGCCAGTTTCTATGGGCTGTCGGCCCAAACGGTGGATTCAGACATCGTTTTTCCTTTGTAGGTGAACAAGACAGAAAACAGAAGAACACACAACCAGACAATTCACCTTTGTTCGCAACACACGAGCAGATTGTTTAACCAAAATCCTATTATGTATGAAAACAAAAATTTCTACCACACTGGCTGCCGTCCTCCTCTCCCTCAACTTGTCGTGGGCCGACGGAACGGATATTGACGGTATATGTTACAGGCTGGATGGCAGTAAGATGACCGCCAGCGTGACCTATACAAGTTGGTTTCCTTTTTCTGGGAATAGTTACGCCGGTAGTATCACCATTCCAGCCTCCGTTACCTATGATGGAAAGACCTATTCTGTAAGGAGTATCGGACGGGACGCGTTCTATGGTTGCACTGGCCTGGCAAGCATAGATAT
>JAFSQD010000001.1 GCA_017446765.1 Alloprevotella sp. | reverse complement strand
TCATGCGCCCAAAAAGCTCCGTCAGCCGCTCTACCGAGTGGCGTAGCACTTCCTCTTCATTAAAGCAAGGTGAAACGGTTGCAAGTCTGATCATCGCAATTTGAGATTTTAGGATTGGAGGTTGGAGATCGTAATGTCGGTAAACTCATTGTAGGTGATGAACTCATGGCCGCGCTTCTTGAGCATCCCGACAAGACGGTCCAAACGCTCCACCATCTGCCTGCCGCTATGGTTGCGTATGATGAAGGGCATGCGCAGTTCGGGATGTTCTTTCAGATCGTAGAACTCCCATGGATCGAAATAGGTGGCGAAGTGCCCGTCGTGGCGCAGTGTGCGGCGCACCAGCCAGTGGTAGAGCCACCCCGGCAGGTTGTGCAGCGAGAGCCAGAACAGCGGGAAGCGCAGCCACGGCGTCACCGATGCGGGAATCTGCAAGACGTCCTCCTTCATAAACGGACGGCGTGGAGCAGTGAGGTGCATATAACGGCCAGGAATAAAGGCGGGATTCAGCGACGAGTTATAGCGATAGCCAGCCTTACGGATAGCCTCGTCGCTCACGGCGAACATGCGCGGCTGGCGGTAGCCGTAGACCGTACGGCCCGTGACCTGCTCCACGATGCGCTTCGATTCGGCAAAATCGGTTGCCTTGGGCTGCCAATGATCCACCCCGTGGCAGGCCACCTCATGGCCCTCGTCCATGATGCGCTGCATCACGTCGGGTGCGTTCTGGGCAAAGTTGCCCGTACAGAAGAACGTGGCTCTCACCCCATTCTTCTTCAGCACGTCAAGGATACGACATGTGCCTTCGCGCGACACCTGCATGCCCTCGGCCAGTGAATAGTCGACGCCATGCTCACGGGGCACATCGAACTCCTCGGTGTCGAAACTCAGTAGAATCATAATGAGATATGTGTTAATTTGCCGACAAAATTACACAAAAAAATGCATCCGCCATACATCTTGGTCCAAAAAATAATCATAAAAGTGTTACCCCTTTATGAAATACAGCAAAAGTAACCATAGGCCATCAGCATTTTGACCTTAATAGAGCCTCGGACTGTCACGGACTTTTTCATGACGTTTTGTTACTTTTAACGGCAAAAACGAATAGGTTTGCGGAAAGTTTCGTATCTTTGCACGCGAAAGTAGCAGATTATGAGTCCAGTATTCAGACGCGAGAGCGAATATACGTTCAAGATATACTCCCGCTCGGCCTATGGACGCTTTGCTTGCCAAAGAATGAGGAGGAGCGGATGCACATCCACGTCATCTGCGGCGGCCACGAGGCCAAGTACTGGCTGGAGCCCCGCGTGGAACTGGCCAAGAAGGGAGGTTCCGCGATGTTGATAACATCGGGGAGGGCACCCGGGCATCCCTGGGCACAAACTGAGTGAAATCAAGAAAATCGTAGAGGAATATGCAGACAGCTTCAAAGAACAATTCCGCCAGCACATCGGCAAGCGTATTGATGATTAACGCACAGGGCATCATGCTCTCCGTGCTGGGCCACGACTATTTCCTGTCGTACAACCGCATCCCGTGGATGCAGGACGCGCCCATCCGCAGCGTCTTGAACGTCCAGATGTCCGGTCCCGAAGCCATCGAGTGGCCCGACCTTGACGTAGACCTCGAAATCGAGAGCCTCCAGCACCCCGAGCGCTATCCTCTCGTCATCAAGCGCAATGCGCTGGACTTCGTAGGGGTGTAAAATGTAGGAAACGCAAGGGCAGGAAGCCGGAGGCCGAGGGTATGTCGGCACGGCTTCCCGCCTGGAATTTGCGAGGAGCTTTTTAATTTGTAACTGAAGTATACCACCCTTAAAATCGACAACGCGCTCGACCTCTGGATTCCCGACCGTTGGTCGCCTACCCGTAGCCTT
>JAFSQD010000037.1 GCA_017446765.1 Alloprevotella sp. | reverse complement strand
GGCGACACGATAAGCCACTTTTTCCATCAGAAGCGGCATGCTAAGCACAATACATGCGCAGTATAAGGGTGCTTTGGGGGCCACGAGAGCACCCGAAACGGCGTTTCTGCCCTCTCAAAGTGCATGGTGGCGACACGCTAAGCGAGGTTTCCTGATGTCCCTACTGCTACCCACTGCTACCCAGGCGACACCCACAATACGCTATAGATTAATCATATACAAGGAATGGGTAGCAGAGGTGGAAGTTTTCGTTGCAAAAAAAAAGTTTTTCAATTTGCTGCCCTTGCCGAATATAATGCGGGTGTTCACAAATTGCGAAACTTGAAAAGTACGAATACACTTGTAGCAATAGGAAAGAACAATTACCATGCTTCACGCTATTCTCGCCTGAATAGAAAGGTCGGTTCAGGTAGTCGTTTGTACGAAACTTTTTGGGTGAATCTTCGATTATGTCGGGGAAAGTCGTATCTTTGCCCTCACATAAATGTTTTATCTCCCCCTTTAACTCCCCCTTAACTTCATTCTATAACTTAAAGCAGTAATTTATGTTAAGAGTAAAATTTGCAGTTCTTGTACTGCCCCTGGCACTGAGTATGGCTTCCTGCGGAAAGACGGACAAAAGCACGGAAGCGATTGACAGCCTTATGGCTCACATGGTGAGCGTGGAGGGGGGCACCTTTACGATGGGTGCCACCGAAGAACAGAAGACGGACGTGGCTAAGGACGAACGTCCCTTGCACGAAGTGACACTCTCCGACTTCAAGATTGGACGTTACGAGGTGACACAGGCACAATGGGTAGCCGTGATGGGGCAGAACCCCTCGAAAGAACAGGGCGACGACCTGCCCGTGACGAACGTGAGCTGGGACGACTGCCAGCAGTTTCTCAAAAGGTTGAATGAAATGACGGGACACGCCTTCCGCCTGCCTACTGAAGCCGAATGGGAGTACGCCGCACGTGGCGGTAAGTTGGCTCGTCCCACACAGTATGCCGGCGAGGCCGACAATCCTCGCGAATGCGGATGGTATGTGGCTAATTCTGGTTACAAGGTACATGCCGTGGGGGGTAAGAAGGCTAACGAGCTGGGTCTCTACGACATGAGCGGCAATGTGTGGGAATGGTGTGACGACTGGTATGTGGAGTATACCGACACAGCACGCACAAACCCTCGCTACACGCAGCAGGTAGGCGGTGAAGGCCGTGTAGACCGCGGCGGTGCATGGGACAGCCAGGCCGCCAGCCTCCGCACAAGCTACCGCGACAGCGGACAGCCCGGTACGCGTGTGGCAAACGTGGGTTTCCGCATAGCGGAATAAACAAAATAAAAAGGGATGGTCAATCGACCATCCCTTTTGGTTTACGTGTGACGAGTTGACAAGTGACAAGCTACAACTTGTCCTTTGGCCTACACGTCTGCTTATTTACTTTTTTCTTCGGCAAGGGAGTTGTTCTTTTCTAACTCGGCTTCGGCATATTTCTTTGTCACCTTGAACTTCTTTTTGCCCGATGAGGGGAGTTCGTACATGGCCGTCACCATGATGCTCTCCATGATGCTGCGCAGTCCGCGAGCCCCAAGCTTGTATTCCATGGCCTTGTCGACGATGAAGTCAAGGGCTTCGTCATCGAAACTGAGGGCTACGCCGTCCATCTGGAATATCTTTGTGTATTGCCGGACGAGGGAGTTTTTCGGTTCGGTCAGGATGCGGTGGAGGGCTTCACGGTCGAGGGGATTCAGGTAGGTGAGCACGGGCAGGCGTCCGATAATCTCGGGGATGAGCCCGAAGGATTTCAGGTCGGTAGGTGACACGTAGCGCATGAGGTTTTTGGGATCGATGCGTCGTGTGGCCCTCACGTTGTTGTAGCCCACGGTGTGTGTGTTCAGCCGTTGAGCAATCTTCTTCTCGATGCCGTCGAAGGCACCGCCGCAGATGAAGAGGATGTTGCGCGTGTCCACATGGACATAGTCTTGGTCGGGATGCTTGCGTCCCCCCTTTGGCGGCACATTGACGATACTGCCCTCGAGGAGTTTGAGCAAGCCCTGTTGTACGCCCTCACCGCTCACGTCGCGTGTGATGCTGGGGTTGTCGCTTTTGCGTGCGATTTTGTCTATCTCGTCGATGAAGACGATGCCACGTTCGGCACGCTCCACGTTCCAGTCGGCCGCCTGCAACAGTCGAGAGAGTATGCTTTCCACGTCCTCGCCCACATAGCCGGCTTCGGTGAAGACGGTGGCATCGACGATGCAGAAAGGTACGTCAAGCAGGCGGGCGATGGTGCGTGCAAGCAGCGTCTTTCCCGTACCCGTGGTGCCCACCATGATGATGTTGGACTTTTCGATGTCCACGTCATCGCCAATCTTCACGGTGCTTTGTGCCAGGCGTTTATAGTGATTGTACACGCTGACGGCCAGGAAACGCTTGGCATCGTCCTGCCCTATGACGTAACGGTCGAGGTACTCCTTGATTTCGGTGGGCTTTGGCACCTTCGTGAAGTCTACGTCCAGCTGGTGGTCGTGATTGTTTCGTGAGGGCGTGGATTCGAGCCCGGCATCGCGTAGCACCTGCATGGCTTGCTCCACACAGTCGTTGCATATACAGCCGTTGATGCCTGTCAGCATGACGGTGACTTCCTTGTCGGAGCGTCCGCAGAAGCTGCACGTGTTCTTCTTGTCAGCCATCTTCAGCTTATTGCTTCTTTGTGTGGATGAGGTCAATCATGCCATACTGCAGAGCCTCTTCTGCCGTCATCCAGTAGTCGCGGTCGCTGTCGGCCCACACTTTGTCGTAGGGCTGGTGGCTGTGGTCGGCAATGATGGTGTAGAGTTCCTTCTTCAGCTTCTGTATCTCGCGTGCAGTGATTTCGATGTCGCTGGCCTGTCCCTGAGCACCTCCCATGGGTTGGTGGATCATGACACGGCTGTGGGGCAGTGCGCTACGCTTGCCTTGCTGGCCTGCTACGAGGAGCACGGCTGCCATCGAGGCCGCCATACCCGTGCAGATGGTATTGACATCACTGCTGATGAACTGCATTGTGTCATAGATGCCGAGGCCTGCGTGAACGCTACCGCCAGGGGAGTTGATGTAGATGCTGATGTCCTTGTCGGGGTCGGCACTGTCAAGGTAGAGCAACTGTGCCTGCAACGTGTTTGCCGTGTAGTCGTCAATCTGTGTGCCGAGGAAGATGATGCGGTCCATCATGAGGCGGGAGAATACGTCCATCTGCGTCACGTTGAGTTGACGTTCCTCAAGGATGTAGGGGTTGAGGTATTGGCTCTGAGCCTTTGCTACGGCATCGATTGTCATGGAACTGATGCCGCGGCTGAGGGCGAATTTCTGAAAGTCGTTCATTAAGGTTTTGTTTTTTTGGGGGGTCGCAACGCTCAAAATTCATGCAAAGGCAAGCGGCTTCCCGTCAAGATGACGCTTGCCTTTGCGATTGGGTCCATAGACAGACCAATTTATATGGTTTTAGGCTTTAACTCCCAATTTATCTTCATTCTATTAAAAAAGCTTCTGGAAGTCCTCGATGCTGATAGGCTTGCGGTCGAGCGTCACAACGTTCTTCATGGCAGCAGTGAGCTTCTGCTCGATGCAACGCTCCACGAGGCCGTTGACCTGGTTCTCGTCCTTGAGCATACCTTCTGCGTACTGATGGAGGTACTCATCGGGTATGTTGTTCATGCCATATTGGGCAAACTGGAAGCGCGTGGCATCCAGGGCGGCGGCTCGCACGTCCTCGTCGCCCACCTTGATGCCCTGCTGCTGAGCCAGCTTGTCGCGCATGAGGTGCCATTTGAGTTCTTCGATGCTGCGCTCGAAGTTGTCGTCGACGTACTTTTCGTCCTTGTCCTTGTTGTTCTGCAACATGAGGCGACGCAGTTCGGTGCGGGGCATCTCCAGTTCGCCCACCTTCTTCTCGCAGTAGGCGCGGAGGTCAAGGCGGAACTTGTAGTCGGCATCGGCCTCGAGCTGGCGCTGGAGCTGTTCCTTGATGCGTGCTCGCATTTCCTCTTCATTCTTCACGTTGCCTTCGCCAAAAACGCGGTCGAAGAGTTCCTGGTTCAGCTCGGCGGGAACGAAGCGGCTGATTTCGTCCACCTGGAAGGAGAAGTCGCCCACGTAGGCCGTGGCCTCTTCCTTCTTGATGCGAAGCAGGGCAGCCAGTTCGGTGTCGCTCTCCTTGTAAGCCTTGCTGGGGTTGAAGGTGATGACGTCGTTCTTCTTGGCCTTTGCAAAGAGCTTCTGCTGCTTTTTCTCTTTGAAGAAGTTGGGCATCAGGCTTGCCTTTTCCACAACGAGACCACCCTCCTTGGGCTGTCCGTTTTCATCCAGTTCGGCAAGGATGCCGCGCAGGATGTCGTTCTCGGCATAGGCGTCGGCCTCCTCATGATGACCATTCTGACGGCGGATTTGCTCCACTTGTTCGCCGATGGCCTTGTCGTCGGCCTCGATGTCGTAGTAGGTCACCTTGTCCTTGGCCGTAAGCTTGATGTCGAAAGCAGGGGCAATGGCGATGTCAAACTGGAAGGTAAAATCATCCTGTGTTTCGATGTCCTGTGCTTCCTGTCCTTCGTGCTGGAGGGGCTCGCCGAGCATGTCGATTTTCTCTTCACGGATATATCCGAAGAGCTTTTCGCCCAGGATGTTGTTCACGGCGTCCATCTTTGCCTGAGGGCCATAGAGTTTCTTCACGATGCTCATGGGTACGTGGCCGGGGCGGAAGCCTGGCATGTCGGCCTTCTTTGCTGTTTTCTTCAGCGTGTCGTTGAAGGCTTTTTCGTAGTCGGCCTTTTGGAGTTCAATGGTGATAACGCCACTCACGGCGGAACTTTTCTCTAATTTGATGTTCATTTCTCCTATGTTATTTATTTGTTTGTTTGCATATTTGAGCCGCAAAAGTAGTGAAAAGAATCCATAAAACGAAATATGACGCCCCGAAGGACGTCATTTTAGGTTTTTAGGTTTTTAAGATTTTAGGTTTGTTGCCCTTTGCATATTCGTGCACCGCCCTTCGCTACACCTCGCGCAGAGGGTAAGGGGGAGCTAATTCTTAGAATGCAGGAAGTTCCGGATGGGCGACAGCTCTCACAGCCATACACTCCATTTCGATGAGCCAACCTGGACGGCATACGGGAGCGAGCACGATGGTCACAGGCTTTCCGGGAAAGCGTTCGGCATAGAGGCGGCTCACCGTGGCATAGTCGGCCGTGTCGCGGAGGTAGACAATCATCTGTGCCACGTCGTCGAAGGTGCATTCGGCCTCGGTCAGCAAGGCTTCCACGTTGTCCCACATGCGGAGGGTCTGAGCCTTGATGTCTCCGGGATGGACAATCTGCCCCTTGTTGTCAATGCTGGCCGTGCCCGAAATAAAGACATGGCGGCGGTCGGCATAGTCGACGCGCGTACCACGTTCGAAACTTACGCCATAGTCGCTGGTGCGTCCGAGATGGGTGGGGGCATATAGGTGGGTCACCTGCCCTGGTTGAAGCCCCGCGATGGCGTAGGTGTCCATTTGCGAAAGGATGCGGTGGTCGGCCTGGCGTCCGCCTATGCCGGTGGAGGCAATGAAATGCGTGCTGGGCGTGAGTCCTTGCGTATAGAATATGTCATTTCGTGCCTTGACGACGCCTGCGTAGTTGTTGTCGATGTCGTTGACGAAAAACCACGTACGGATGCAGTTGTCGGCAAGGTTGCATCCTGCCTGAAACAACTGCATAACGTAGTTGTTGATGAGTAGTGCTGTCTGTGCTTCCGAATCCCTTTCCACAATGTGGGCTCCGCCGCCCCATAGGTGACGGAAACAGCCGTGGCGTGTCTCGTAGAGGCCACATTCAAGGGCTTCAGGCACTACTCCTGTCAGCATGTAGGCCCACAGAGCCAGCTTGGTACCGTCGATGGGCGGTTGTTGGATGAGGGAAAGGGCACAGAAGGAACCATCGGCATCCAGCACAGTGTCGCTTTGGTTGGCGGCATCGCTGAGGAAGTATCGTTTCATGACGGCAACGGCACCGCCGAGTTCTTCTTGCCGCAATTCGTCGTAAGCCTTCATCAAGGCGTCCATCTGCTGGGCAAAGTTGAGTGATGAGTCGGTGACATGAAGCATCAAGTGGTACTCCGTAACATCTGTCCCGTTGTCAAAGCGGAATATCTCCGCGCGTGTATTGTTCTTAGTGATAGTCATTTGTTGCTGTTTTCCAATCTGTCAATCCAGCGGTCGACAAACTGCAGAAGGTTTGCGGTGCGTTCGCGGTTGAGCATGTCAGCATGGTTTTGGCGCCATGAGGATGAGATGTCGGTGCCCAGCACGAGGCTGAGTACGCTCTCCTGTGCATTTCCTGGCTGCACGATGTATTTCCCCTCCACTTTCTGGGAAGGTTTTCCCACTGTGGCCTCATAGAAGTGTCCGTCTGTGAGGTCGAGGCCGGCACCTTTGAAGCCTGATGCGCCATGGCAAGCGATGCAACTCGCATCCAACAGGTTGGTCTGTATGGCTTTCAGGGGGGAGGCATCTATGTGGTCAAAGCTGACAAACAATGTGTCGCGGATGCCATCGGTGCGCAATGTCTGAAAGGTAGCCACACGCTGGCGAAGGCGGTTGAGCACACAAAGTTCCACCTGTTCCACGTTTGCAGGAATGCCACTCATCTCCATGCTCAGCCAGCCCTCGGAAGAGGTGTTGGGCGCAATGGCCTTGGAGATAGCCGCGTAGTCGTCCTCGTGGGTAAATCCGGCCAGGGCAAGTGTGTAGCCCTCAGGCCATTCGGCATCCACGCCGCTTAGCCATCCCTCGGCCTTGCAGACCATGCCTTCTTCGTCTCCCTTCATGTTTTCTTCGATGCGGCCGTCATCGCAGCTGCAAAGGGCAGAAAGGGCGAAAAGCGCTGCAAAGATACTATATTTTCCTTTCATATCCCGTATCCTATATCATTTAGAATGCATATTGCAACTGCACGCATGCCGTATGGGTAGAGATGCCGAGGTCGTCAAGGTCGCGGTCGAGCTGTGTGGCATGTCCCCATCGTCCCGTGAACTGATACATACCACTGAGCTTCAGGTTTGTGCCGGGAATGAAATAGTTGCACACTACGGCCGGAGCGTTCAGTGACCCGTCTTTTCCGCTTCCGTTGCGGTCCATCCAGTCGTAGCGGAGTCCCAATTGCAGTTGTGGGGTGACAAAACAGCCCGCTTGGGCATAGGCTCCGAAGTAGTTGTAGTGTTCGTCAATCTTCTGACGGTTGGTGAATCCCATGTTCATATAATAGGCTTCGGCTGCGAAATACCAGCGTCCGCTCAGCATGGCAAATTCAAGGCCTGCACGCAGGTCGTTGGTGCTCTCGTTCTCTGCCTCGTTGTTGTAGTTAAGGCTGAGGCCTATGAGGTATTTGTTTTGGTTGAGCATGCGGGCATTGCCCTGCGTGGCAGGCATGGCACCGTTGGGCTGGAACGTCACCCGTCCGGCATAGAGCAGGGAGGGAAGGTGATTGTCGTCGCTGAATCCTTTAGTTGCTGTGTTGACGGCACCGCCCGTGCCATTGAAGATACCCACTTCGTATCCCCATTTACCGCCTACAAGGCCGTGCATCTCAACGCCAAGATCCCACCCCGTCATGATGGAAGGCGTGACGGCATTGAGCGAGTGGGGCAGGATGACGCTGCTTGAGAGCGATGTGGGTACCATCGGGAAGAGCGTCTCGCCCAGGGTAGTCATGAAGGCATGTGTATAGGGCGTTTTGAGTTTTCCCACACGAAATCGCAAGGCAGGGCTTGCCGCATAGTCAATCCATGCCTGCTGCAGGATGGCACCGCCCGAACCTGCCGCGTTGATGCTGACGTTATAGTCTATTTTGCCGAATGCCTTTCCCGTGAAGCCGATGATGCCGTAGGGGATGGCAAAGCCCGAGTTGGCAATGTTGTCCTGATTGTAGGCTTTGTCGAGTCCTTCGTCGGCGTAGTAGTGGAGGCTCGCATTGGTAGAAAGGTACAGGTAGGGCTTGAAGACGAACTTTCCGTCTTTCGACTGGAGCGTGAAGCCACGGTCGTCGGCGATGGGCAGAACGCCGTTCTCCATGTCAAGGTGTACCTCCTCGCTTGGCGTCTGGTCAATGGGGTTAATGGGCTCGTCGTTCTCAGCAAGAGAGGGTGCGGCAAGTCCTATGGTGAATATGAGGGGAATGCTTTTAATGTGAATGAAGTTCATAATAAACTATTTTATAATGATTCGAGGAAACGGATTAGCTGGGCACGTTGCGTGCGGTTCATGTGGGCAAACTTCTGCCTGGAAGCATAGCCTTCGCCGCCATGCCACATGATGGCTTCCACAAGGTTGCGGGCACGTCCGTCGTGGAGGAAGTAGGTGTGGCCGTTGACTTTCTGCTGTAGGCCGATACCCCAAAGGGGTGTCGTTCGCCACTCGTTGCCTCGGCAAAGGCCGCTGACGTAGTTGTCGTTAAGGCCGACGCCCATGATTTCCGACCCCATGTCGTGGATGAGGAAGTCCGAGTAGGGATGTATCGTCTGTCCTCCGAGCCAGGGCAGGGTGGTACCGGCAAGGAGGGTCGTGCCACGCGGCTTCGTGTGGAGGGTCGTGGTATGGCAGAGCTGACACCCCGCTTGGTAGAAGAGCTTTTCGCCAGCAATGACGTCGGGATGGTTGACATCTCGGCGTGCGGGCACGCCGAGGGCTTGCAGGTAGAGGTCGACGTTTTCCATGTCTTCTGTGGTGCAGTCAAGGCGGGCATAGGAGAGCCCCATCATGGAGCCTTGGTAGATTTGCGACTGCCCCTCGCAGATTTCTTCAGGGAAGCGGCTGTTGGTGAGTCCCATGTCGCTGGAGAAACCCAGCTCGACGGTGAGGTCGGCATGCTGTGCCTTGTTGCCCGATACACCCAGTTGGCGGCGTCCACGTTCCACGATGTAGTTTGCGCGTCCGCTGATGCCCCATTCGGGGTAGTTGCTCTTGCGTGCGAGGGCTTCTATCTCCACGGGGTCGAGGGCCATCATCTGCCCCATGCCCACGTGGCGTAGGGGGATGCGCACCGTGCAGAAGAGATCCTCGGGGGCAATGCTGTCGGCGTACCATTGCGTGATGGTCCATTCGGGGACACAGAGGCTGTAGGTCTCGCCGTCTGGGAATTGGAATTGCTCCTCGCGAATCTTCACCTTCAGCTTGCCTTCGGCCGTTACGCCGTAGATGCTCTGGTCGTGTACCACGCGGCCGTAGTCGGGGAAGAAAGCTCCGTTTTTGCGCGTGATGTAGATGAGCATGGAGGTGAACCCATATTGTCCAGAGGCATCGTCGGAACCGTTTTTGACGGCTGTCCAGTAGGAAGGCTCGGTACGTCCGGCATTGCGGTGGCAGCTTCCACAGCTGTAGCCTGCATAGACGGGTCCAAGACCACCGCCCATGCCGTTGTTGTTGGCCGTCTTCACGTTGTCGTAGAGACGGTCGCCTGTGGTGAAACGCACGTCGTAGGCACCAGCAATCCACGGTGCCGGCTGGTCGTAGGCTACGCTGGAGTTGAAGAACACCGTCGAAGTGCCGGCCGAAAGGGCATATCCTTCAGGTACGCTGATGTCCTCTACGGTCAACTGATCGCTCTCGTCGCACGAAGAAAGGGCGACGAGAGCGATCAGAAGGGTAAAAGTTTTTTTAACCGTATTTATCATACCTTTATTGAATGGTACGTGCTTTTCCGTCCTTGAAGATGAAGAACTCCAGCGTGTGGAAGCCACGCAAGGTCTGGGCTTTTTCGATGGCCTCCTCGCTCTGTCCTTCGTTCCAGTTGAGGTTGTTCCAGCTTTGCGACTTGAGGATGTTGACGATGCCCACCTGGTCGAGGGGCCACGAGTCCATGTTGGGGTCAAGGCTCTTGGCGTCTACGGGACCAAAGAGGAAGGCTTCGCTGCTCTCCCAGGGTTCGCGCGCCTCAAGCCATGCTTCAGCACAGGCTTGGAATGCTGCGTTGGAGGGTTGAGCCTTGAAATCGTTGACCACTTTGTCGAGTGCTGCGTTCTTCTCTTTCAGTTCTTTATAGGTAGGTACGACTACGTTGTCCACGAATGTCTCCACGATGCGGTCGTAGGCTGTCTCGTTGCCTGCATATAGGGCTGTGAAGGCTGGCTTCAGTTCGTCGCTGATGAAAGCCTGCAACTCTCCACACACCTCCATGGCCTTGCGCGATTCGGCAGAAGCGATGTGGTTGCGGAAGGGCGGTGTAATGTTCTGTATGGCTGTGGCTGTGGCCTGAATCATTTCCTTTGCCTTTGTGTCCAGTTCGGGGCGCTTTGCAGCCAGGAGTGAGGAAAGGCTGTTTTCTGCTGCAGGCGTAGCGAAGAGGTTGAGCTTATTAGTAGTACCTTCGCGTGTGCCCAGATAAGCATTGCGTATGGAAACGATGTTGTTTGTGTAGTCGTCGATGGAATGCCAGCTGTACCACGACTCCACAGCGTAGAGAGCTTCAGTAGTCTTGCCGGCTGTCCAGAGGTTGTAGGGCTCGCCGATTTTGCTGCCGCCTACTTCGCTGGCAATCTCAATGCATCCGTCCAGAATCTGTGCCACGCATTCCAGGGCGCTCTTGTATTCCGTGCCGTCGTGTGACTTGAAGATGTTGGCATAACTTGTGGGATAGGAATCGTTGTTGGTGTTGGTCCAATAGTTGTAGAGGCTTTCTGCGTCGTTCTTCAGAAGCCCCGACACGGTGACCATGTAGTTAGCCCATTGCTGGGCATTCTCTTCTGTGTAGTCGAGGTTTGCGGCTTCGTTGAAGCGGGTTTCTTCGTCATCACTACCGCAGGCGGTGAAGCCCAGGACAGTGCTGAGCAACAGGGCAAGGGTGAAATACTTCTTCATAATGCTTGTGTTGTATTACTTGTTTTTGTTGAATAGATTTATTCTTTTTAGAACATACCTTTATGTGATGGTGGCGATGGATATTTACTTTGTGAACCACAGCGTATAGGCAAGGGCAAGGCGGAACTCGTTTTCGCTGTGATAGCCGCTTGTGCCAAACACCTTTGCTGTGCCTATCTGCCGCGTCGTATAGTCGGCTTTTGCCACAAGGCCAGGCAGGATGCGCCAGTTCAGGCCAAACGACCACAAGCTCACTTGGCATCGTTTTTCCGGTGTGCCGCTACCGGCCACAGACTCTTGAGGGTTGTAGTAGTTGTAGTGGATGAAGGGATAGATGCGCGGGAACTTTTCCATCCGTGGAAAAAGTGACTTGAGGTTTAGCCCCACTTCGGCACTCCAATCCACGGCGCGGCGGGCGATGAGGGTGCCAGGTCGCGGCGTGCTGTAGGGGTGGTTCATGCCAAGTCCGCTGCGGTTTTGGCTCGTCAGAGCCTCTGTGTTTGTGATGTTGCCCGAGAGGAAATTGCCTCGCGCGCACACGTATTTATTTATATATTGTATGTCGAAGCTGTAGAGTAGCACATTGATGTCGCCTATGCCTTTGTAGGTGATGAGCTTGTCAGCGTTGCGACCCGCGTCGGGATTGTAGAAGATGCTGGCACCCACGCGAAGACCTGGCACGCCGGTCCAGTTGAGTCGTGCCGTGTAGGCCGGAGCCGAGAAGTTGTCGGTCTCAAAAAGTCCCTGCTTGCCGCCGCGCACCCAGTTATAGGCGTTGAATCCGTTCGGGTTGAGGCCGGCTGTCACCATGGCTTCGTAGTCGAACGATGCCATGCCGCGCCCGAAGGAACCGAAGAACTCCACGCCCGTCATGTGCCACGTGCTGGGCATGAGCGTCGTAGCTCCTTCAGGACGTGCTGCAGTGAAAAAGTTGATGGGTTCGTGGTGTGCGTTGGTCAGTCCTACAGGGATTACCATGTGACCGATGCGCACGTTAAACTCGGGCACCACAAGACGTGTCAGGTGGAACTGCTCTAAGGCCACCTCACCGCCCTTTTCCTGTTCCAGCTCGTACTCGCCGTTTTCCGAGCCTGAACCCTTTTCGATTTCCAAAGCCTGCCCCGTACCGCCACTTTCAATCTCAATCTCGGCACCGAGAATCCATCGCGAGGTGATCTTGTAGTCACCCGCGAGGACAAAGCGGGGGATGCTGATTTCGTTGTGGTTTACTTTCATGTTGCCCGTGGGCACGCCGCTGAAGCGGTTAAGGCCGTAGTCCTTGAATTGTGCGAGCATCTCGCCGTAGCCGCCTACGCGAAAACGCGTAAAAGCAGTGTCGGCTGGCGTGGGCACTGTGTTGGCCAATGCCGTGAGGCTCATCGTGGTTCCCAGAATGGACGCAAGTAGGTGTCGTGTCATAAGCTTGTTATTTTCGGGTGCAAAAGTAGACATACCCTCTGTGGTGGAAAATACCCAAATCGGGGCATTTTGTCACGGGGAAGGGTTATTTGCCATCGTCTCCTTACCCCAGGCATAGCCCCTTAGTAGACATATCATGTATATTATGCCCAAATTTCTCGGTTACAAATTCAAAACCGAGGAAAACCTCTACCTAGGTAGAGAAAAACCTCTGTCAAGGTAGAGAAAAACCTCTACCTAGGTAGAGGAAAACCTCGGTCAAGGTAGAGAAAAACCTCGGGCAAGGTAGAGGAAAACCTCTATCAAGGTAGATAGTTGTCTCCGTCCCCTTCGTAATAGACCTTCTTGTCTCGTCGCCCTTCTGGGCATCGTGCAGCCACCTGATTATCAAGGAGGTAGTTTTGCCCCTCCCTGTGCTCTTTCGTCCCTTCATGACTTTTTCAAGTGGGCGCTGTTACTATAGTCGTGGGCAATTTGCCCGCGCTTTTTGAGCCATCTCTTTTCAGAAAAACGTATCTTTGCGGCCAAATCATCCTTTACAGCTATGACTGAAAACGACGTATTCTGCATTCTTGAGGGACTTGACGCCCTCTGTTCCACGGAGGTGTTGCGGCGTGCCGTACCTAAAGATATCAGCGAGCCATTCACGTTGCTGTATTTCTCCAACAAGGTGCTTCGGATGGAGCCGCAATGTGTCAGCCGCATGCTTGCGGCCGCGACAAGTAATCAAGGCACTCACCCCTGCATGGTTTATAGTGACCGCCGTGACGGTCGCGGTCCCCATCCGGTGACGGATTATCAGCCCGGAGCCTTGCGCGATGATTTCGACTTCGGCGGTCTCTGGCTGGTGCGCACGGCAGCTTTACAGGATTTCCTTGCGCAGGCACCCGAACTGAAGTTTCACGCTCCCTATGCGCTGCGCCTTTTCCTCACCCTTTGGCCAGGCGAACATCCACAATATGGCTATCATGAGATACACCATCTTAAGGAAATACTCTATGAGGAGTGCGAGACCGACCATAGGAAGAGCGGCGAGAAGCAGTTTGACTATGTGAATCCACGCAATCGAGAGGTGCAACTGGAGGCCGAGCGCGTATGTACAGACTATCTGAAGCGTATCGGGGCATGGCTCTCGCCCGACGATTACGACCCGCTGCCCGATGATTCAGCTGCGACGTATCCCGTCACGGCAAGCGTCATCATTCCCGTGCGCAATCGCGAACGCACCATACGCGATGCCATACGAAGCGCCCTCAGTCAGGAGACCGATTTCCCCTACAACATTCTCGTCGTGGACAATCACTCCACGGATGGTACCACGGAGGCCATAGCGGAATTTCAGGACGACGCGCGGGTGGTGCACATCCGTCCTGAGCGTACCGACCTCGGCATAGGAGGATGCTGGCAGCTCGCTGTGGACAGCCCGCAATGCGGACGCTTTGCCGTGCAGCTCGACTCCGACGACCTCTACAGCGGCCCCGACGTGCTCCGTCGCATTGTGCGTGCTTTTGACGAGCAGGAGGCGGCCATGGTCATTGGTTCCTATCGCATGGTGGACTTCCAGCTGAACACATTGCCGCCAGGGCTTATCGACCACCGCGAATGGACGGACGACAACGGGCGCAACAACGCCCTGCGCATCAACGGCCTCGGTGCGCCGCGTGCCTTCCGCCGCGAAGTGGTGCGCTCAGTAGGTGGTTTTCTCAATGCCAGCTACGGCGAGGACTACGACATGGGGCTTCGCATTAGCCGGCAATATCGTATCGGTCGCATCTACGACGAACTCTACTTGTGCCGTCGATGGGAAGGTAACAGCGACGCTGCGCTATCGCAGGATAGAATCAATGAGAACAATTCCTTTAAAGATACCTTACGCACCTCGGAGCTATGGAAAAGAATAGCCCGCAACAAGCGCTGAGCCCTGCACCCTCGCAGCAAGAACTGCTCCACTTCCTTGAGCGGCAGGCCGAGGAGAAGGATTTCGCGGTGACCGACCTTGCACAGGTGCGCCGCCGCACCCTTTTGCTGCCCGGCGGCATGAGCCTTGACGTGCAGTTCAACCCGGCGCGAATTCGCAGTACTGGGGCGAAGATCTCGGCACAAGCCATTGCCGAGCGCCCCTGCTTTCTCTGCAAGAAGAATCGTCCCGCAGCACAATTCGTGCTTGATGACGGCGACTTTGAGATTCTTGTCAATCCCTTCCCGATACTCCGCCGACACTTGACGATAGCAACGCGCCAACACGTGGCGCAGGACTTTTCCCTTCTGGCCAAAGAGATGTGTCGCCTGGCATGGGCGTGGCCAGATTTTGTTGTGTTCTTCAATGGTCCTCACAGCGGAGCTTCCGCCCCCGATCATGCCCACCTTCAGGCCGGCGCTCGAGGCGACATTCCCGTGGAACGCGACTGGGTAACGCTGAGGCGAGGTCTCGCCCCGCTCGGCCGCGGCATCTACCGTCTCCACAACTACGCTTGCCCCGCCTATGTCGTTACAGGACATTCTGAAGAGGAACATATGGCATTACTGGAGGAACTTGTCACTCGCCGCTTGCCACTCGTCACTTGTCACTCGCCACTCGACTACAACGTCCTAACGTGGCGCGAAGGCCATGTACTCATATCCGTACTTTTTCCCCGGCGCAAGCATCGACCGGCATGCTATGGGGCGGAAGGTACGACTCAGCGCCTCATCTCTCCCGGTGCCGTCGACATGGGCGGCCTACTCATCACACCGCGCGAAGAAGATTACCTCCAGCTGACGGCCGAAGAAGCACAAGGCATCTTGCGCGAAGTGACCATGCCCTTTCCCGTGAGCGTAGGCCTCATGCAAAATGTCGCTCGCGTAGCCTTCTGCCTGAACGGGCGGTTCCTTGTAAATGGTGAGTGGGAAGCTGAAGGCGAACAACTCGTGGATGCCGGAACAGAGGAGATGCACTGGCAAGGACGTGAATATGCTTCGCTGCAATTTGTTCCCCTTGATGCAAACGCCACGTTCACACTTCATGGCGTGCGCTTCGGCCTTGATTTCCACTGGGAGCGTGATGAGGACCAGACCTTTGAGGGTGCGCTGAACATACAATGCACCGCGAAGTACCTTCCCGATGCCGAGCACCACACAATGTGCCGTGGGCTTATGGTTATCAACGTCCTTCCTGTGGAGCGCTACCTTCGTTGCGTCGTGGCTTCAGAGATGCGAGCTACGGCCGATATTGAACTCCTGAAGGCTCACGCAGTCATCAGCCGTAGTTGGCTCCTGCGCCAAATGTTGCCGGAAAGTGGGTTCGTGGCTCCCATGGAGCCGCAACGGGACAAGGACTTTCTGCAGGTGTGGTACGATACGAGTGCACATACAGACTTTGACATCTGTGCCGACGACCATTGCCAGCGCTATCAGGGCATCACTCGTCTCACATCGCCACAAGCAGCTGCAGCTGTCGAGGCTACCGAGGGACTTGTCCTTACCAGTGATGGCCTCATTTGTGATGCCCGCTACTCAAAGTGTTGTGGGGGAAAAACCGAGGTGTTCAGTACCTGCTGGGAGGACAAGGACGTGCCCTACCTCCAGAGTGTTGTTGACGGCGACGAAGGTGGTATCTTTTGTGATACTGACGATGAGGAGTTGCTCTCGCAAGTGCTTAATACGTACGATTTTGAGACTACAGACTTCTATCGTTGGACGAAAGAATATACGCAAGAAGAACTATCAAGGATCATAGAGGGAAAGGGGCACCTGGGACTGGGTACCATCCTTCAGTTGGAACCTTTGCGACGAGGTCCCAGCGGACGCATTTCTTCCCTGCGCATCGTGGGTAGTAGCCGCACCGTCACAGTCGGCAAGGAGCTTGAAATACGACGTTTGCTCTCACCCACCCATCTATATAGTTCTGCCTTTGACGTGGAGAAGACCGCCACGGGCTTTATCCTCCACGGGCACGGTTGGGGTCACGGTGTAGGGCTTTGTCAGATAGGTGCAGCCGCCATGGCGCGCAAGGGGTATGACTTCCGCCAAATACTGCAACACTACTATTCTGGTGCAAAACTAGAAAGAGTTTATTGAAGAAACTTATAACTAACTGAATAATAAAGTTACAGTCAACTTATGGACAAGCATTTGTCTCAGGTCTTAAAGGCCTCCTCTTGGGTTCCCTCCCTCTATTTTGTGGAAGGTCTGCCTTATTTCTTCGTAATGACTGTCTCGGTCATTCTCTACCAGCGTCTCGGTCTGCCTAACGACAAGATTATCGAGTACACGTCTTGGCTTTATCTCCCTTGGGTCATCAAACCCTTTTGGAGTCCCATCGTCGACATCTTCCGCACGAAGCGCTGGTGGATTGTGGCGATGCAGATACTTGTGGGAGCAGCACTCGCGGGTGTAGCCTTTACTATTCGCGCGCCTCACTTTGTGCAGTGGACCTTAGCCTTCTTCTGGCTTATGGCTTTCAGTAGCGCCACCCACGACATTGCCGCCGACGGCTTCTACATGCTTGGGCTCTCAGACAGGATGCAGAGCGTGTTCGTAGGCATACGAAGCACTTTCTATCGTCTGGCCACCATTTTCTGCCAGGGTATCGTCATCATGATTGCCGGAAATCTCGAGGTTTACCTGCAGAATCCAGCGAAGGCATGGACGTGGACCTTCTACGGCGCGGCAGCCCTGATGCTGGCGCTTGCTGTCTACCATGCGCTCGCCTTTACCATTTGGATACGTCCCGATGCCGACCATAAACGTCGCGAGACAATGAGTATGGGAAAGGTGGCGAAAGACTTCTCAGAGACTATTTACACCTTTTTCAAAAAGCCCCATGTGCTCATCGCAATAGCATTCATGCTCATCTATCGTCTACCCGAAGCCATCCTCGTGAAGGTATGTCCGCTCTTCCTCCTCGACAAGCCCAACCTCGGCGGACTGGGGCTGACGACGATGGAAGTGGGGTTCGTACAAGGTACGGTGGGAGCCATCGGCCTCATCGTGGGCGGTATACTCGGCGGCATACTGATAAGTGCTCGGGGTTTCCGCAAGCTACTTTGGCCGATGGTCTGTGCAATCACCATCCCCGACCTTGTTTATGTTTTTCTTGCCTACTACCAGCCTGACAATCTCATTCTCATCAACTTCTGTATCGCCTTCGAGCAGTTCGGCTATGGCTTCGGCTTTACGGCATACATGCTCTATCTCATTTATTTTTCGCAAGGAAATTACAAGACGGCACACTATGCTTTCTGCACCCTCTTCATGGCCTTAAGCATGATGGTGCCAGGCGTAGTGCTTGGAAAGGTGCTTACATGGCTTGAAGCCTCAAATGTTCACGTAAACTACCTGAGCCTCTTCATCATCGCCGTATGCCTCACGCCGCTCACCTTCCTGGTGGCAAAATTTATCAAAGTGGATCCTGAATTTGGCAAAAAGGACGACGAGCAATGCGAGAATCAGGAATGACACTCGCCCGAAGGGATGTAATGGTGTAGGAGTAGGATGAGGAAGAGCCTTAAGATATGGACGAGAAATTCGTCTGGTTCTTCTTGAGACGTCGGAGTTCGCGCCAGAGGATTGTGTTTTTTGGATTCTCCTCAAGGGGATCTTTTTCCAAGACGTCGGCAGCTACACGCCGTGCTTCCTCCATGAGCGTACTGTCGCGTAGGATATTTGCCACATGAAGGTCGAAGGGCATGCCGCTCTGCTGCGTTCCTTCCAAGTCGCCGGGACCTCGCAACCGCATGTCTTCTTCTGCAATGCGGAAACCGTCAGTCGTTTCCACCATGATGCCCATTCTGCGGCGCGTGTCGTTGGAGAGTTCACGTTTCGTTACGAGGATATAATAGGATTGGTCTGCGCCACGCCCCACACGGCCCCGAAGCTGGTGAAGTTGTGCGAGGCCGAATCGTTCGGCGTTTTCAATGACCATGACGCTGGCATTAGGCACGTTGACGCCGACTTCAATGACGGTTGTCGAAACAAGTATCTGCGTCTCTTTGGCCAGAAAAGCTCGCATGGCTTCCTCTTTCTCGGAAGGACGCATACGGCCATGTACCTTTCCCACGCTATAATCTGCGAAGGCGTTGCATATGTGGACATATCCCTCCTCAAGGTTCTGGAGATCGAGTGATTCGCTCTCGGCGATGAGCGGGAAAACAAAGTAGACCTGACGCCCCAGACGTAGTTGATACCGGACTCCCTCAAAGAGCTTCACAATGTTTTCCTCGTAGTAGTGTAACGTCTTGACTGGCTTTCGGCCAGGCGGCATTTCGTCTATGACCGAAACGTCAAGGTCACCATAGACCGTCATGGCAAGTGTGCGTGGGATAGGAGTTGCCGTCATTACGAGAATGTGAGGTGGCTGCGTGTTTTTCTGCCAAAGCTTGGCACGCTGTTTGACGCCGAATCGGTGTTGTTCGTCAATGACGCAAAGGCCAAGATTAAGGAAACTGACGTTGGGTTCAATAAGGGCATGTGTCCCCACGAGGATATGTATGCTGCCATCGGCAATACCTTCCAGGACTTCGCGCCTTGACTTTCCCTTTACGATGCCCGTCAGCAGCTCCGTGCGCAAGGGCATGCCTTTGAGAAGGCTAGTGATAGTGGCCAAATGCTGCTCCGCCAGGATTTCCGTGGGTGCCATGATGCAGGCTTGAAAGCCGTTGTCTATGGCCAAGAGGCAGGCCATGAGAGCCACCATCGTCTTTCCGCTCCCCACGTCGCCTTGCAACAGGCGGTTCATCTGACCTCCGCTTTTCATGTCGGTCCAAAGTTCGCGTACAACGCGCTGCTGCGCTCTTGTTAGCGAGAAAGGAAGATGTTCGTTGTAGAAATCGTTGAAGAGCGTGCCCACTTTCTTAAAGGGAAACCCTTTGATGCTCAAACGCCGATTCTTGGCATAGCGAAGGATGTCGAGTTGCAGATAGAAAAGTTCTTCAAACTTTACACGGCGAAGAGCGGCTGGAATCTCATCGGAAGACGTTGGAAAATGTAACTTTCGCAAGGCCTCGCCAAGGGGTAGGAGATGGTGCTGGGCAATGAGGTAAGGCGGGAGTGTTTCCTCAATAGTTCTTCCGGCTATAAGGTCGAAAGCATTGCGCATCAAGGTGTTCATGACGCGCGAAGTAAATCCGTTCTTCTTGAGCCGTTCGCTGAGGCTGTAGACGGGCTGTAGTCCCAATTTTCGTAGGCTTTCTGCGTTCTCGGCTTTGTCCAGTTCGGGGTGTGAAATGCTGATGTGTCCCCCGAAGACGCCAGGCTTTCCCAGAAGAAGGTATGGGGTGCCAATCTTCAAGGATTCGTGGATGCGTTTTACGGCACTGAACCACACGAGTTCTACGTATCCCGTGCCATCCGTGAAAACAGCGCGCAGGCGTCGGCGTCCCTTGGTGCCTTCTTCGCTGATGTCGACAATCTGTCCTTTTAGTTGGACGTAGGGCATATCTTCCGAGAGGTCGCGCACGGAGAGTATTTCGCTGCGGTCGATGTGCTTGATGGGAAAATAGAACAGCAAATCCCGCACGGTGTAGACCTTGAGCTCTTCACCCAAAATCTTCGCTCTTGCGGGACCTACGCCCTTCAGGTATTTTATGTCCTGCTCCAGAATGCTGGCCATCGTCGGATAGTATGCCCCCCTTGTTTGTGTTGATTGACCGCAGGGTAGGGGAAGTTATGAGAAAACCATGCCTGCTTTGAGACGCTCTACAAATTCTTCGTCCGTGAAGCGTGCTGCGATGGCGTATCCGAAGGCCATGGCGGCACCAGGGCCGCGTCCGGTGATGATGTGACCGTCCTCCACGACCAGTTCCTCGGAGAGCTCTGCACCGTGTAGGTATTCTTCAAAGCCAGGGTAGCAGGTGGCTCGGCGTCCCTCAAGTATTCCAAGGTTTCCGAGCACCATTGGAGCTGCACAGATAGCGCATGTCAAGCGGCTCTCGGCCTCGTGTTGGCGTAGCACAGCGTGGAGGGCTTCATGCTCGTTGAGGTTTTTTGCTCCAGGCCATCCGCCAGGCAGAATGAGGGCTTCGCTATCACTGAGATCGGCATCGGCAAACATCAGATCGGCAGTGACCGTCGTGCCGTGGGCACCAGTCACCTCGAGAGTGGGACCGCAACTTACAAATTTTACGTCCAGCCGGCAACGCCGAAGGATGTCGGCAGGAGCAATGGCTTCAATCTCTTCGAAGCCGGGAGCAAGAAATATGTGTAGCATATTAATAGTGTTGTGTGTTTGAGTTCAAATCATTTTCCAAGACATGCTTGATAGAGACGTATGGTTTCGCGTAACCCCATTCGCAGAGCATCGGCAATGAGGGCATGCCCTATGCTCACTTCGTCTATCCAGGGAATGCGATGGCGGAGGAATGTCAGGTTCTGAAGGGAGAGGTCGTGACCCGCATTCAGCCCCATGCCCAATTCTTGTACGCGGCGAGCCGTTTCCACAAAGGGACGTATGGCCTCTTCGCGGTCAGCCTCATAGGCGGCGGCATAGGGTTCCGTGTAGAGTTCCACGCGGTCGGCTCCCGCACGTGCAGCAGCTTCTGCCTGTTCGGGTATGGGGTCAATAAAGATGGAGACTCGACAACCACACCTCTTAAGCCGTGAGGTGACATTCCTGAGGAACGTGGCGTTGTCCGTAACGTTCCATCCATGGTTTGATGTCAGTTGCTCCGGGCTATCGGGAACAAGAGTCACCTGATCAGGCTTCACGTCCTCTACAAGGTTCAGGAAAGGTTCGGATGGGTAACCCTCCATGTTGAACTCCCCACGTACCACAGGGCTCAACGCATACACATCGGTTTTCCGTATGTGTCGCTCGTCGGGGCGTGGATGTACCGTAATACCGTCGGCACCAAAGAGTTCGCAGAGTTTAGATATTTCCACTACGTCGGGGTTGTTTCCGCCCCGCGCATTGCGCAACCAAGCTACCTTGTTGACATTCACACTTAACTTTGTCATCGCAAAAAGGGGATTATTAAATCAAAATGCTTACTTTTGCTTCGCGATAAGCGCCAGTTAGGCGGCAGCAAAAGTAAGAAGAAGTAACGGAATATGCAAGAATCACTCCCCGAGGTGGCCGTTTTCGGCAATGTTTATCAACCACGCAAGAGTTTTTGTCTCGAACTTTTGCTTACCCATCTTTGTGGTGCAGGATTTCGCCCGTTTCTTGAAATGGAATTTGCTCGATTTGCCGCTCAGCATTCAGCTTTTGACGTGTCTGCTTACGGCACGTTTGTTGATATTGCGGATATAAAGCCATCTTTTGCCATCAGCGTGGGAGGTGACGGCACTTTCTTGCGCACAGCGGCGGCTGTTGGTGACAGTGGCGTACCTGTTTTAGGAGTCAACACCGGCCAGTTGGGCTTCCTTGCAGATGTTGCTCCAGATGAGATAGCCGCTTCCGTCCTTGCCTTGCGAAAAGGTCATTATACCTCTGAGCCCAGGAGCCTTATCCATGTTGAGGCAGATGTGCCATTGGAGGGCTACCCCTATGCCTTGAACGAAGTTTCCGTGTTGAAATATGACAATTCATCGCTCATCAATGTGGCCACAAGCATCAATGGTGAGCTTCTTGCCAACTACGTGGCCGACGGCCTCATCATTTGTACGCCGACGGGCTCAACAGGCTATTCCATGAGTGCCGGCGGTCCCATCATTTCCCCGGCCTCCCGATCCCTCTGCATTTCTGCCGTCGCGCCCCATAGCCTCAGTGTACGTCCAGTTATTGTGACGGACGACGTGGAAATTGAATTATGTGTAAAGAGTCGTAGCCGAAAGTTTCTTGTTTCCATAGACGGTCGCGGCGAAACGCTCTGTGAAGGGGTAACTTTGCGTCTCCATCGAGCTCCCTATACAGTTCAGGTGGTGAAGATTCGGCACCCCAAATTCTTTGATACCTTGCGCGACAAGATGCAATGGGGTAAGGACCAACGTTTTACAAATTAAAACAGACGTTTTGAAACTCGGGACATACAAATCACTCTTGCGATGGCTTTGGACGAAGTGGAAGCAGTATCGTACACAGAGTATAGTGAATACCTTCATCGGTCTTGCACTTGTGATTGCTGACCTTGCCTTTGTATGGGCCACAAAGTGGGCTGTTGACATCGCTACCGACTACGAACACCAATTCTCTCTGCGTCCGGCCATAGCCTTGTTGCTTTTCATTATCCTCCTTCAGGTGGCCTTGGGGCTCACTGGCCGATGGGTGCGCGCCACGTTGGGGGTGAAATCCGCCAACCGCATGCAGCGGGAACTATTTTCCCGTCTTCTGGAAAGTAGCTGGGCAGGGCTACGAAAGTACCATACCGGCAATCTCCTCAACCGCCTTGAGCGTGACGTGAGCGATGTCGTGGCTTTCCTGACCGAGAGCTTACCATCTTTCGTCAATACGCTGGCACAGTTTACGGGAGCCTTCATTTTCCTGTTCTGGATGGACAGCACCTTAGCCGTTCTAGTGGTGCTCATCATCCCTTTCTTTCTCATTGGTAGCCGTTTGTTTGTCAACAGACTCCGAAAACTTACCCATCAGGTGCGCGACACAGAAAGTCGCATTCAGGCTATCATGCAGGAAAACTTGCAGCACACACTTGTCGTGAAAACCTTGATGCGTACCGCGACCGCCGTCGAGCGTCTTTCCTCCTTCCAACGTCAGTTGCAAGGGGAGATTATTCGCAAGACGTGGTATTCAAGCATCACGGCAGGACTCATGAATTTGGGCTTTGGTGCAGGCTATCTGATTACCTTCACGTGGGGAGCTGTCTCTCTGCATCACGGAGTCATAACTTATGGTGCACTTATTGCCTTTGTTCAACTCGTATCGCAGATTCAAGGCCCCGTGCGCCAGCTTACACGTTTTGTCCCCGTCTTCATCAGTGCATTTACGGCCACCGAACGCCTGATGGAGATAGAGGCCATTGCCCCCGAAGAAAAGGGACCCGACCACCCCCTTTTGACTCCAGCCTCAATCAGTGTTAAAAACCTCTCTTTTGCATATTCTCCTGAGAGTCGCCATATCTTCCAGCATTTTAGTTACGAGTTTCCTCCCGGCAGCATCACGGCTATACGGGGAGTGACGGGTAGTGGAAAGACTACGCTTATCCGTCTCTTGCTTTCCCTCGTTCATCCCCAAGAGGGATGTGTTTTGCTTTCCGACAATCAAGGTCACAGTTATGCAGCTTCCCCGCAGACCCGCTGCAATTTCGCCTATGTACCTCAGGGTAACACTCTCCTCAGCGGCACGATACGCGAAAACCTGCTCCTTGCGGACCCGGATGCCACAGAGGAACAGCTCTATGACGCACTCCATCTTGCTGCTGCCGACTTTGTGGAGGCCTTGCCGGATAAGCTGGATGCTCGTTGTGGCGAAATGGGCGACGGACTTTCCGAAGGTCAGGCACAACGTATTGCCATTGCCCGTGCCTTGCTGAAAGATTCACCTTTCTTGTTGCTTGACGAAGCCACCTCTGCACTTGATGCCGAGACCGAGCGCACTGTAATTCGAGGCATCATCGAGGCCGCACATGGCCGCACGGTTATCTTTGTGACCCATCGCCCTGAAGCTTTGTCCTATTGCACACAAGAGTTTACGCTCGTTAAGTCATCACGCAAAAACCGACCTCAACGTTCATGAAGAAACGTCTCATCTATTCTACACTTTTTTTAAGTCTCATTTTCACGGGCATCATTTCCTATATGGTGTTCACGCCTTTTTCCGCTAAGACAGATTGTAGTGTCTTTATTCGACATGGCGAATCCTTTGATATGCTTTGCGCTCGCCTTGATACCGTGGCTGCATCGGGCAGGATGCCCATGTTTCGCCTGCTGTCCGTCTTGTCCGGATATGGTAAGAGTTCTCCGCGCGCAGGGCGTTACAAGGTGAGTGGACTCTCCACATTTGCATTGCTGCAAAACATTCGGCACGGGCAGTAGGAGCCTCTGAGGTATAACATTCCTCTTGTGTGGACACCCGACCTCTTAGCCAAGCGCCTTGGCACGAAGTTCCTGGCTGACAGTGCAGATTTTTCTGCAACCTTTGCCGACTCTGTATTTCTTGCTGAGTTTGGAGTGACACCAGCTTCACTCTTCTGCATTGTCATCCCTGATACGTATGAATTCTACTGGACGCTTTCTCCCGAGGATTTTGTGCGTCGCATGAAGAGGGAAAGCGAACGGTTTTGGACAGACGAGCGTAAAGCTTTGGCCGAAGCTCGAGGCCTTAATCCATACGAAGTGGTGACATTGGCAAGCATCGTGGAGAAGGAGACAGCCAAAGATGACGAAAAGCCCGTAGTGGCAGGTCTCTACATAAACCGCCTCAGGAAGGGAATGAAACTACAAGCCGATCCGACCGTGAAGTTTGCAGTGGGCGATTTCTCTTTGCGGCGAATTCTTAACCGTCACCTTACGACTCCTTCGCCCTACAATACGTATCTTAATGCCGGACTGCCGCCTGCTCCGATTTGCCTGCCTTCGCGCGCAAGCATTGATGCTGTGCTCCACTCACAGACACACAATTATATATATATGTGTGCTCGCGAGGACTTTAGCGGCTATCACAACTTCGCCGAGTCATACGCTGAGCATAGTGCCAATGCGCGTCGTTATGCGCAAGCTCTCAACGAACGTGGTATCCGATAGGAGCAGATATAATATATATAATAAGCGGGAATTTCGGTAAGGAAATTCCCGCTTTCTGTACACCCTCAGGGGCTCGAACCCTGGACCCACTGATTAAGCGTCAGTTGCTCTACCAACTGAGCTAAGGGTGCATCCTTGCTGATTTGCGGGTGCAAAAGTACGCCTTTCCTTGATATGTACCAAACTTTTTGCGCACTTTTTTTGATTCGACTGCATATTTTATGGGAAGTAGCCTTCCAAACCAGCAAAAAAGGAGTTTGCAGTAGGACGATAAGCCGGGTTCTGTCGCGAAACGACGCCGCGGTCCGTCATTTATCTGCGTGTGGCGTTGCCGCCACACTGTGCCCTTGTCGCACGCGGCAACAGGCATTGTATCGTTCTACCCTCCGGCTCGGACGGGTCGCCCTCAAGCGCCGGTATACATGAACTTTCAGCATCCGAGACGCACAGCATGCTTGTCACCAAGCACCTGGTGGGCTCTTACCCCACCTTCTCACCCTTACCCGCAGGCGTCCCTCATCCAGAAATGGGGAGCGTTGCGGGCGGTTGTTTTCTTCTGCGTTTCCTTAGCCCTTGCGGACTACTTCCCGTTAAGAAGCGGAATACCCTTTGCTGCCCGGACTTTCCTCTTGAAGCGTTTGTGGAAACCTTCAAGCGACGGACTGTCCTGCTGCATAACACCTTTTATGCCTGCAAAAGTAGAAATAAAATGTGGAAATACGCTTTCGTCCACATTTTTTATATTCAGATGCTAAGGATAATGAAAAAATCTTTAAATTTGCCACGTACAAAAACTCACTATCGCTATGCTTACAAGAGAACAAGGTCTCTATATCGCCCATGCAGAATGCGGCGCACTATCCCTTCAAGGCCGTATGGCCAATCGCCACGGGCTCATTGCCGGTGCGACAGGTACGGGAAAGACGGTCACACTACAGGTGATGGCAGAAACATTCTCCCAGGCTGGTGTGCCCTGCTTTATGGCTGACATGAAAGGTGACCTCTCGGGCATTTCTCAGCCTGGAAAGTTGAACAGTTTCATTGAAAAGCGCCTTCCCGAGTTTGGTCTTGATGCTCCCGAGTTCACAGCCTGCCCTGTACGCCTTTTTGACGTATATGGCGAGCAGGGGCATCCCATGCGAGCTCGCGTTTCCGACATGGGCCCCGACTTATTGAGTCGCTTGATGGGATTGAATGAAGTTCAGTCGGGCGTTTTGAACATCACCTTCCGGGTAGCCGATGAGCGAGGTCTTCTGCTCATCGACATAAAGGATCTTCGTGCCATGCTGGACTATGTAGGGAAACATGCTTCTGAGTACCAGACGCGCTACGGGAACGTTTCGTCGGCCTCTATAGGTGCAATCCAGCGTGCCATGCTGCAGCTGGAGAGTCATGGTGCTGAGCGCTTTTTTGGCGAGCCGGCATTTGATATTCGAGACCTGCTACAGAAGGATGATGGGCGCGGAGTGATGAACGTATTGGCGGCCGACCGCCTGATGCAGAATCCGAAGCTCTACAGCACGTTCTTATTATGGCTACTCTCCGAACTCTATACCACACTTCCCGAAGTGGGCGATACTGATCTTCCGAAGGTCATCTTCTTCTTTGACGAGGCACATATGCTTTTTGAAGATACGTCAAAGGCTATGACCGACAAGATTGAGCAGGTGGTGCGCCTCATTCGCAGTAAGGGTGTTGGCATCTATTTTGTGACGCAAAGTCCTTCCGACATTCCCGACATAATACTCGGGCAGTTGGGAAATCGTGTTCAGCATGCGCTTCGAGCCTATACTCCGCGCGATCAGAAGGCCGTAAGAGTGGCAGCTGAAACATTCCGCCCGAATCCCGGCTTTAGCACCGAAGAAGCTATCACACAGTTGGAGACTGGCGAGGCGCTCGTCTCTTTCCTTGACGAGAAGGGTGCCCCCTCAGTGGTGCAGCGTGCCAAAGTGCTATTTCCACTGAGCCAGATAGGGAGCATCACTGAGGGTCAGCGGCTTGATCTCATCAAGCAGTCGCCGCTATATGGTAAGTATGATGAAGCAAATGACCCTGAGTCGGCCTTTGAAGTATTGTTGGCTGAATGCGAGCGCACAGAGGCAGAAAAAGCCGAGACAAGAGCAAGACAAGACCAGGAAAGAGCCGAGAAGTCTGTGAAGAAGAAGCCAGGCATCTGGAATAAGGTGCTTAAAGCCATCATCACAGCCATCACAGCCACCCTTGGAACTATTCTCGGTACAGCCGTATCAAACAAGGTGACAGGCAAAAAATCCAGAAGCACGACAAGCGGCACAGGGCGTGTGGTGAAGAACGCCACTTCTGCCGCCACCCGCACCATTACGCGTGAACTTACCCGCGACATCCTTGGAAATCTCGTGAAGTAATATGAACAAGTTTCTTTCCTTTCTGATAGTTGCTGTTTTATTCCAGCTTCCCGCAAGGGCGCAGACGGCACAGTCCCTTCCCCCCGAGCGAATCTCTTCCATGCAGGAGTTTGCCGATGCCAAGTTCGGCATCTTCATCCACTGGGGGCTCTATTCCATGTTTGGGCAAGGCGAATGGTATATGACCAATCAGGACATTGACTGTCATGAATATGCCAAGGCTG
This sequence comes from Alloprevotella sp., assembly GCA_017446765.1. Lineage (GTDB taxonomy): Bacteria > Bacteroidota > Bacteroidia > Bacteroidales > Bacteroidaceae > Alloprevotella. Next base: position 12,160 of record JAFSQD010000037.1, on the reverse strand, counting down.
CCAATGCCTTCTATCCCCACGCTTTTGATGCCGCCAAGTGGGTGAAGGCCATCAAGGGCAGTGGCGCGCGCTACGTTACTTTCACCTCGCGCCATCATGAGGGTTTTTCTATGTGGGATACCCGTCAAAGCGACTATAACATCATGCATACTCCTTACGGGCGCGACGTCTTGCGTCAGCTCTCCGACGAGTGCCAGCGTCAGGGGCTCAGGTTGCATCTCTACTACAGCCACCTTGACTGGACTCGAGAGGACTATCCCCTCGGTCGTACAGGACTTGGCACTAAGCGCAAACATGCATCAAAGAAGGGTGATTGGGCTTCCTACTATGCATTCATGAACCGCCAGCTTACTGAACTTCTCACCCAGTATGGCCCCATCGGCTGCATTTGGTTTGACGGTTGGTGGGACCACGACGAGGATTCCATCCCTTTCGACTGGCAACTGGATGAACAGTATGCCCTCATTCACCGTCTCCAGCCTGCATGTCTTGTGGGTAACAACCATCACCAGACTCCCTTTCAAGGCGAAGACATCCAGATTTTCGAGCGCGACGTGCCGGGTGAGAACAAGGCCGGGCTTTCCGGACAGTCCATAAGCCGCCTGCCCCTTGAGACCTGCCAGACCATGAACGGCATGTGGGGCTATAAGGTCGTGGACCAAGACTACAAGAGTGCTTGTGAACTCGTGCGTCTCCTCGTTCGTACAAGCGGAAAGGGTGCAAATCTCCTGCTTAACATTGGTCCGCAGCCCGACGGACAATTTCCCGATACGGCCTTATCGCGTCTGGAGAGCCTTGGACATTGGTTGGGGCTGTATGGCGAGAGCATTTATGCTACCACGGCTGGTGGTGTAGGGGATGGCGAGACCGTTGTAAGTACGCGTAAAGGCAGTTGCCTCTATCTCCATCTGTTGTCGGATAGCTTGACTTCCATTGACCTTTCCCTGCCTAAGAAGCCCAGGAAGGTGCGTCCTCTCGTAGGTAATTTCTCGCTTAGCAGTTCATGGCGTAACGGCGTGCTCCATCTCGACTTTGCAATTCCTCACGACACATGGGACGCTGTCATTGTCATTGAGGAGTAAGCGCGAATACTTCTTCATGGCAGTGCTATTGCGTAGCAAATTATTCCTGCCTACTATTGAGAAATAATAGACTCCGTTGCATGGAGTGCAACGGAGTCTATTTTGCGATACGCCTATCAAATGACTGTATCAAGGGAGCGGCAAACGGGGCTCGAACCCGCGACCCTCAGCTTGGGAAGCTGATGCTCTGCCAACTGAGCTACTGCCGCATTGTTTGGCTTTGCGGGTGCAAAGATAGTGCTTCTTTTTTATTTATGCCCGATGAGTGCCAAAAATTCTTCACGTGTCTTGGCTTGGTTGAATGCTCCGGAGAAATCGGAGGTCGTTGTAATGGAATCGGCTTTCTCGACGCCACGCATTTGCATGCACATGTGTCGTGCTTCCACAACGACCATGACGCCAAGCGGAGAGAGGGCTTTCTCAATGCATTCTTTAATTTGTAGCGTCATTCGTTCCTGCACCTGCAAGCGGTGCGAATAGATGTCTACGACTCGTGCTATCTTTGAAAGACCGGTGATGTATCCGTTTGGGATGTAGGCCACGTGGGCTTTTCCGTAGAAGGGGAGGAGGTGGTGCTCGCAGAGACTGTAGAACTGTATGTCCTTGACGATGACCATGTGACGATAGTCTTCCTGGAAGCGAGCCGAGTTGAGTACTGCCAGTGGATCCATTTTGTATCCTCTTGTGAGGTCCATCATGGCTTTTGCTACGCGTTCGGGCGTTTTGAGTAATCCTTCCCGTTCAGGATCTTCGCCAATGAGGGCAAGAGCTTGATGGTGGAGGGCTTTCAGCTTTTCGATGCGTTCGCCTTCGGCAATCGCAAGTTGTTCGGTCTGCGTCATGGACTTTTTATGGTATAATCTATTTTGAAACGATAATGTTGGAACGGATGATGCGTGCTTCCAGTCCTCTTGCGCGAAGCTTGGAAACGTATCGTTGAGCCTCTTCGCGCTTTTGGAAGTCGCCAGCCCGGCACACCCAGTGGGGGGAAAAGAAGTGGACATAGGTGGCAAGTTCGGGGAATGCAGCCCGACACTTCTGCTGTGCCTGTAATGCTGCCTTCTTGTCTGCACGCGAATTACCTCCGGTGAAGATTTGCAGGCGGAAGCCAGCCGAGTTGAAGCGTCTGCGCGGTCCGTTGCGTCGGTTTGTGTTCTGCTGCGAAGCTTGTGTTTCCTTCTTTTGGTTGGCTTCGGCGTTCTCGCTTTCTGCGTTACGCTGGGCAACACGGTCGGCATGTTTGCTGGTGAGCAGACGTTCTACGGCTTCATCCTGTACAATGACAAGCTTGCCCGTGCCAGTCTGGACATGTTGTGCGGAAAGCGTGATGGATGCTGCCGCGGCAAACATGGTGAAGAGTAGCTGACGTTTCATGCGTACAAAATGCTTGTAGGGATGTTGTTTAAAAGGGTTGAGGTGTTGAGCCCATAGGGGCAGTGGCGCACATTCGCCACTGCCGTTTGGGCTACTGATGTCAGTCAGCAAGGAGGTGTTATTTCCAAGCGTCAATGATACCCTTGAAGTCTGCTGCTTTCAGGGAGGCACCGCCGATGAGGCCGCCATCCACGTCGGGTTTTGCGAAGAGTTCCTTTGCGTTGGAAGGCTTGCAGCTTCCGCCGTAGAGGATGGTTGTGTTGTCAGCTGCTTCGGCGCCGAACTTGTCGGCGATGGTTTGGCGGATGAATGCGTGCATCTCCTCAGCCTGTTCAGCCGTAGCCGTCTTGCCCGTGCCGATGGCCCATACGGGTTCGTAGGCCAGGACTACGTGGGAGAACTGCTCTGCGGTCAGTTCAAAGAGTGAACCTTCGAGCTGTGTGCGCACCACTTCGTTCTGCTTGCCAGCTTCGCGTTCTTCAAGCACTTCGCCGATGCAGAAGATGACTTCCAGGTTGTTTGCCAGGGCGAGGTTCACCTTCTCCTTCAGGATTTCGGCTGTTTCGCCATAGTAGGCACGGCGCTCACTGTGGCCAAGAATTACGTAGTCGGCACCTGTACTCTTCACCATCTCGGCGCTCACTTCGCCCGTGTAGGCACCGCTGGCCTTGTCGGCGCAGTTTTCAGCGCCCAGGCCGATGATGTCCTTGTTGATGACATCAGCCACGCTGGCCAAATGGATGAAGGGCGTGCAGATGACTACGCCGCAGTTGGGTTTGTCGGTGCTGAGCACCTCGTTGAGTTCCGTTGCCAAAGCAACGCCTTCCTGCAGGTTCTTGTTCATTTTCCAGTTGCCTGCAACGATTTTCTTTCTCATTGTCTTATTGTTGTTTTTTAGGTTTGGAATGTTCGGTTTTCTACTGATGTGTGGCAATAGTACGATTGCCGCCAGGGGGAGGCAGAGCCAGAGGAGCAGTTTGATGAGTGAGGCTAAGGAAGTGTCTCGCTGTTCATATTCGGCAAGGTTTGGAATGCCTTCTTCCGGGAGTGTCGGCAGGTTGTTGTGGCTCCATTTTGCAACGATGCGCCCGTCGTGGAGCAGCATCAGTCCTGGATTGGAGCGTACCATAGCCTTTATCTGCGTGCTTTCGCCCGAGAGGATGGGGTAGGCGGCTCCGGTGCGATCTACCCAGTCTGCTGCTTGTTCTTTGTTCTCTTCCGCGATGATGCCGTAGAAGGATATGGCTGGGTGGAGGTCGTAGAGGTCGTTCAGCAAATCATTGCATCCGTCGTCGGCTTCGTCCTCGTCGGGTAATGTCACGAGGAAGGTATATCCGTCGGCCATAAGGATGCTGTCCTGCAGCATTTCTCCTTCGGGCGAGCAGAGGATGAAGTTGGCCATGTCCGTATGGCTCTCCTCGGACTGCGGGTTGAAGAGTGCTTCGCGCAGGCTGCTTCCTATGCGATAGTCCGTCATCTCCACGAGGGGGAGCCGATGGAATGTATAGGCGATGAGGCCGACGAGGAACAGCGCGGCGTAGATATTTGCCATCCACTGGCTGCGTTCGGGCATCAGGCGAGGCAGCGTCAGCGGATGGCATGCCAGCCAAGCCGAGGGAATCAGCAGAATGATGTTCTTGGCAAGCGTCTGGCCATGTGTAAGTTTTAACGCCTCGCCAAAGCATCCGCAGTCGGTCACGGGGTTTGCTATATATGTCCACAGCGTCAAGGTCGTCGTGGCCACAATGAAACCCAGCGTGATCATCGTGGACAGCCTGCGGCGTATGCCCAACAGAAGGTTAAGGCCGAGCGTGAATTCCAGGAGGGTCAGCGCAGCCGTGCTGAGCTGTAGCCACAGCGAACTGTCGGGCAGGGCGATGCCGAAATAGGCAAGGTAGGCATTCAGCTTGATGCACATGCCCAGAGGATCCAGTGCCTTGACAAAGCCCGAGAACAGGAGTGTGCTCGACAAGACGATAGCAGCAACGATGCTCAGGATGCTTTGTCCGCGTTTCGACATACCTTATATGATATGGTTCAGGCAGAGGCCTCTTCGGTCTCTGCCTTTTCCACTGCAAGTTTTATGACGGCAAACACGGCATAGTTCATCATGTCCATATAGTTTGCCGTGACTCCTTCGGAGGCAAGGGTGCGTCCGCCGAGATTTTCAATCTGTTTTGTGCGGAATACCTTCATGAGGATGAGGTCGGTGTAGGAGCTCACGCGCATGAGACGCCATGCCTCGTCGTAATCGTGGTTTTTGCGAAGCATGAGCTGGAGGCTTTCCTCGGCGTGGCGCTCGTAGAGTTTCAGAGCTTCTTCGGCTGTGAGGTCTTCGCTCTCGGCGGCACCCAGTTCGCATTGTATCAGTCCCACGATGGAGTAGTTTATGATGCCGATGAATTCTGGCAGGATGCCTTCGTCCACCATGGCCTCTCCTGTCATTTCCAGCGTACGGATGCGGTTAGCCTTGATGTAGAGTTGGTCTGTCACCGAACTGGGACGCATGATGCGCCATGCTGCACCATAGTCGTGGAGTTTCTTGGCGAAGAGATCGTGGCAGATCTTCAACGCTTTGCGGAAGGAGGTCTCCGTCTGTGGGTGGTTCATTTCTTCTCCTCGGGTTTGTATTCCTTGTTGAGTCCAGCAATGACTTCGGCGGTGATGTCAAGTCCTTCGGCAGCGTGGAGAACGGACATCGTCGTTGCGCTGTTGGAGATGATCATGGCGTAGCGTCCGTCCTTGTTGTACTCTTTGAGAAACTCCTGCAGTCTCTTGAGAAGTTCTTTCTGATAGTCGGCCGTGGCTTGTGCGATTTGCTCGGAGTACTGGGCTTCGTGCTGCTGTGCTGTCTGCTGCTGGCGTTCCAGTGCAGCCTGCGCGTTGCGGGCCTCCTGCTCAGAGGAGAACTGACCGTCCTGGAGTTTCTTCTGGAAGGCAGCTGCCCCGCTTTGCAGGGCTTGCGCCTCCTTCTTCAGCTGGGCTTCGAAGCCATCGCTCTTTTGCTTGAGGATTTTCTGCTGCTCCACGCAGTATTGGTATTGTGTGGCAAGGCTGTCAATCTCGATATATGCGATGGCCGTGCTTTTTGTTTTTGCTTCAGCTTTGGGGAGTCCGTTGTCCTTGACCTTGGCGGCATCTCCACCCTTGTTGCAACCAGCCAGCACCATTGAGGCCATGGCCATGGCGAGCATTGTCTTTTTCATGTGATAATCTTTTTTCGATTTTTATTCTCTCACTGTCGTTTTCTTGCTGCGGCGTTCCTCCTTGTCCATGTGCATAACGCAGTGTATCCCACGCTCGTGCATGTCGCGGTTGCCCTCAATATGGGTATGTACAAAACGTTTGCCGAAGAAGATGCGTACGCTCAAAAGAGCCACGCAAACGGCAATTAATCCAATGATGACAGCGAAAGTTTGAAACATTATTCTTACTTTTGAGGCCACAAAAGTACAAATTCCTTAAAACATACACTCAAATGAACGCAGAAAACTTACAACCGAAGCTCGTCTTCGACTGCTTTGCAGAAGTAAATCGTGTGCCCCGTCCCTCGAAGCGCGAGGAAAAAATGATAGACTTCCTGCGCAGGTTTGGCGAAGGGCTCGGATTGCCCACAAAGGTGGATGACACAGGCAACGTGGCTATCTCCAAGCCTGCAACGCCTGGTTGCGAGCATCTTCCAGCCGTGATCCTACAAAGCCACATGGACATGGTGTGCGAGAAGAATGCCGACGTGGACTTCAATTTCGATACTGACGCGATACAGACCTATATTGACGGCGACTGGATGAAGGCTCGTGGCACCACGCTTGGTGCCGACGACGGTATCGGCGTGGCGATGGAGATGGCCATTCTGAAGTCTGACGACATACAGCATGGCCCCCTGCAGTGTGTCTTCACGCGCGACGAGGAGACGGGTCTCTCCGGAGCCGAGGGCATGAAGCCCGGATTCATGGAGGGCGACTTCCTCATCAACCTTGATTCGGAGGATGAAGGCGAGATTTTCGTCAGCTGTGCCGGTGGTGCCAACACGGTGGCAGAGTTTCCCTTTTCCCCCGAGCCCCTTCCTGCCGGTTACTATGCGGCACGGGTCACGGTGAAAGGCCTCTGTGGCGGTCACTCGGGCGACGACATCAACAAGAATCGTGCAAATGCCAACAAAATCCTTGTTCGCTTCCTCACCGACGAGATGGAGAAGACCGACTTGCGCCTGGCCGACATCCAGAGTGGAGGTCTCCACAATGCGATTCCCCGCGAGGGCACTGCCGTCATCGCCGTCCCTGCGGCTTTCCGCGACCAACTGTCTGCCGACCTCAACCTCCTGGCTGCTGCCGTCTGCGAAGAGTTCAGCGAGACCGAGCCCGACCTTGCGCTGACGCTCGAAAGCGTGGGCGGTGTGACCCTGGTGCAGAAGGCCGATGAGATGTGCCGTATGCTACTTGCCTTGCGCGCTGTACATAATGGCGTCTATGCGATGAGCCAAAGCATTCCTGGATTTGTCGAGACCAGTTCAAACCTTGCTTCCGTGCGTCTGCAGGACGGCGTTGTCCGCGTGGTCACCAGCCAGCGCTCAAGCATCATGTCAAACCGTAAGAACATGTCGGCCACGGTGCGCGCTGCATTCCGCTTGGGCGGAGCCGTCAAGGTGGAGACTGGCGACGGCTATCCCGGATGGGCCACCAACCCCGACAGTCTGCTCGTGAAGAAGGCGGTAGAAAGCTACAAGCGCCTTTTTGGAAAGGAACCCGTCGTGAAAGGCATTCATGCCGGCCTTGAATGCGGCTTGTTCAGCGTGAAATACCCTCACCTCGACATGGTGAGCTTCGGACCCACGCTGCGTGGGGTCCACAGCCCCGACGAACGTCTGCTCATTCCTACTGTCCAGATGGTTTGGGACCACCTGCTGGACCTGCTTAGGAACATCTGACGCAGCCTTTCGCAGCCACAGTGAAAGTATCGGGAGTTCTTGGCAAGCCAAGCGCGTAGCGAAACTTTGCAAGCAAAGCGAGCAAGCCCGAGCGATAGAATGAAGTTAAGTAGGGAGTTAAGCCAGCTTTGCTGGCAGGATGTGAAGCACTACGTGCAGGACGAAGCATTTGTCCCCGTTCACTCCCGTAAGTGAATTCAAACCATAGAATGAAGACGAAAATGACAAAGAAACTTTTGACCCTGGGTCTCATGCTCATCGCAATGGGCCTGACAACGACCACCTTCACGTCTTGCGACGAAGAGACGGCGAAGGAATTCCTAACTGACCTCTATCTGGCTCAAGCCGACCACTATGTGGTGAAGCAAGCCAAGCGTGTGGAGGCGGGAGAGTACGTGGCATGGGAGGACTTTTTCGACACCAAGGAGCTCGCCGTTGAGACAACGTTCAAGTTTTTTACCCAGAATCTCAGCTGCGAACTGAAGGGCTATTTTGCTCCAGACGACGTGCCTTGTACCTTCTCGGCAAAGGGTGACTATGTGACTATCTATGCCGACGGCAAGGAATATCTTCGGCTGACGCTCTTGCAGACAAAGTCGGACCTTCTCGAGGCAAAGATCTACCACGTGCAGACCGGCAAAGCCGTCTGGGTGGTGATGGATCGCATCCTTAAGTAGTGGGGTCGCATGCATTTGTTTCTAAAAGTGACATTATGAAACGACTCCTTTTCTATATTGTGTGTGTGCTCTGTGTGGCTCATGCACAGGCTCAGGTAGCCTCCACGATGGCCCTGCTTGGTGCGTGGTCAGGCAAACTGAAGTTTGGCATCCAGTCGCTCACGCTCGTGCTTCATTTGGAGCAAAAGGATGGGTATGTGGTAATAGCCCTTGACAGCCCCGACCAAGGCGCAAAGGGCATTGGGGCTTTCAAGGAGTTTCTTTCCGACGACAGCATTGCCGTGCGCTTCGATGCGCTCAATGCCAGCTACCGGGCCCACTTGCACAATGGCCGCCTTGAAGGAAAGTTTACGCAGAATGGCGTCGCCTTCCGCCTTTCCTTGGAACGAGGAGTACCGGAAGTGATGCGTCCACAGCGTCCGCAGCCTCCCTATCCCTACAAGGCGGAAGAAGTCAGCTTCATCAACGAGGCCGACGGTGCAACCTTGGCCGGCACGCTGACCTATCCTGTCGGCTACGACGCCTCTTCCTCCGAAAAGCCTGCCGTGGTGCTCTTCGTCAGTGGTAGCGGACAGCAAAACCGTGACGAGGAAATCTTTTCTCACGCCCCGTTTCATGTCCTGGCCGACTACCTGGCACGTCGCGGCATAGCCTCGTTGCGCTATGACGACCGTGCCACGGGTAGCTCCGTGGGTGGCGAGGTGGAAAGCGCCACGACCGAGGATTTCATGCGCGATGCCGCAGCGGGTATCTCCTTCCTTCGCGAGCAGAAGGCATTTGGGCGCGTGGGTTGTCTCGGCCACAGCGAGGGCGGAAGCATCGCCTTCATGCTGGGAGCACAAGGATTGGTGGACTTCATCGTCTCGCTTGCCGCTCCTGGCGTGAAGGGCGACACACTCCTGGCCGCACAAAGCAATTGCATCCTATCCCTCTCAGGACGGGTGGCAGATATGACCGTGGAAAAGGTACACCAACTGGATGCCGTCAAGGAGATACCCTGGATGAAGTGGTTTGTTACCTACGACCCCTCTGCCCACCTGCAGGCCACACGCTGCCCCGTCTTTGCCCTCAACGGCGAGCGCGACGTACAAGTCATTGCATCGCTCAACCTGCCTGCCATTCGTCGGCTGCTTCCCTCCGCCCCTCGCCATCTGTTCAAGAGTTATCCTACGCTAAACCACCTGTTTCAGCACTGCACAACAGGACTTCCCATTGAGTATGGGCAGATAGAGGAGACCATTTCCCCCGAAGTGCTCCGCGACATAGCCGATTGGATTGGTAGCCTTGAATCTGTAGCGCTTTAGCATGGTTTACAGCAAGCCCCTTACCAGGCAGTGCCCTGCGTAAGGGGTGTGCATCCCTCCCGCGGCCTGGAAGGGCTTTGAGCCAGCGGCCCGGGCATTGCATTGGCTACGCATATCGTAAATATAGAAAATCTTTTTTGGGGAAAATAATGCCACCTCTGCTACCTCACCCTTGTATGTGATTCATATACAATGCGTTGTGGGTGTTGGCGGGGTAGCAGTAGGTAGCAGTGGAACGCCGAAAATCAGGGCTTAGCATGCCATTTCCTCCCAATCCTCCCGCCGTGAGGGTGGAGCGATTTCTCCCTCAAATTGTAGTCATTTGGCTTAATAGAATATTTCCTACGCCTTTGGAATCGATTCCAAAGGCGTAGGAAAATGCCTCTCTGTGCTTGCGGGGCGGAGCGTCGTTCAACCTCATCAAACAGCGTACGGCGAAAGGGCCCACAGGTTTCGAGGCGACACGATAAGCCACTTTTTTCGTCAAAAGCGACATGCTAAACACAAGGGCTGCTCAGCATAAGGTGCTCTTTCGCGGCAACAAAGGATGGTTTACACCTCAAAATTGACGTGACAGCCTGCCCCAAAGTGCATGGTTGCGACACGCTAAGAGACCTTTTCCGATGCCACAACTGCTACCCACTGCTACCTCGCTGGTGCTCGCAACGTGTTGACAATGTGTTTTCTACGAAGGCTGGGTAGCAGAGGTCGCAGTTTTCGTCGCAAAAAAGTTTTCAAAAAAAGGATCCACTTGAGGTGTGTTCTATAATTCGTTTTCTCGTGGAAAGCATGGTCGTCATGCATTCCGCCGAAAGGTGACGAGACGGTTGTAGAGGTAGTAGAGCACGTTGTAGACAATCATGGCTGCGAAGTATGCCCACGCCTCGGGGATGAGGCTGAGAAGTGCGCGGAAAGCCCCCCATTGCAGCAGCCAGCAGACGGCGGCCCCCAGGAAGAACGTGACACCTTGCCGCATCCAGGGCGTCGCCTTGTCGCGGAAGACGAAGAGTTTGTTCATCACGAAACTGTTCAAGACGCCGGCAACGTAGGAGAGGAGATTGGAAATATCCTCGCCCACGCCGGCCTGGCGAAGCAGGAAGAAGGTGGCAGCAGTCACGACCGTGTTGGCCACTCCCACCATGCCATATTTCACGAGAAGCCATGCTTCGTGGCGTGTCTTGATGCTCATGACAGGGGGAAGGTATCAGGCATGCACGTAGGTACCGATGTTTTCACCTTCCATCACGCGGCGCAGGTTGCCCACGACGTCCATGTTGAACACGTAGATGGGGAGTCCGTTTTCGCGTGCCATCGTGATGGCCGAGAGATCCATCACGCGCAGGTTGCGACGGAGCACTTCGTCGTAGCTGATGTCGTCGAACTTTGTGGCCGAAGCATCTTTCTCGGGGTCGGCCGTGTAGACACCGTCCACGCGTGTGCCCTTCAGCATGACGTCGGCCTCAATCTCAATGCCGCGCAGGGTCGAGCCAGTGTCGGTCGTGAAATAAGGATTGCCTGTTCCCGCAGAACAGATGACCACTTCGCCACGCTCGAGGGCTTCGATGGCTTTCCACTTGGAATAGAATTCGCCGATGGGCTCCATGCGTATGGCCGTGAGCACACGGCTCTTCACGCCAATGGCACCGAGAGCCGAGGAGAGGGCGAGCGAATTGATGACGGTGGCGCACATGCCCATCTGGTCACCTTTCACGCGGTCGAAGCCGCGACCGGCACCTTGCAGGCCGCGGAAGATGTTGCCACCGCCGATGACGATGCCCACCTGCACGCCCATTTCCGTGATTTCCTTGATTTGTGCGGCATATTCCGAAAGACGTTCGGTGTCAATGCCGTGACCCTGAGCGCCTGCGAGACTCTCGCCGCTCAGTTTGAGGAGGATACGTTTGAATCTTTGCATAATATATGTAGGGTGTTTGTTATTATTCGCTAAACGTTATGCGCTCACCCCGGCGGAACGCAAGAGCTTGCACAATGCCCCGCAAAACAAGAAATGTCAGCAATGCGAGCCACAAGGATACGTTGGCGTCCGGGGAGGGCTGTGTCAAAATGATCGTAAAGTAGGCGGTCATGCCGGCTAAGACGGATGCCAGCAAGAGTTTCACCTTCGTCGTTCCTATGCAGAGGCCATCGTATAGGAACGTGGCAAATCCGCAAAGGGGTACTATGCTGGCAAAGGGAAGATAAGGTTGGGCGGCAAGGCGCGTGGCAGCCTCGTCCGTCAGCAGGGAAAGCATCATCTTGCCACTCACGCCATAGATGAGCGTGAAAAGGAATGCCAGCCCTATGCCCCACGTGAAGAGCAAGCGCATCAGCAATCGGAAGTTCGGACCATCCTTGGCACCGTAGTATTTTCCCCCGATGGCCTCGCCGGCATAGGCAAAAGCGTCCATGAAATAGGAAAACAGCATGTAGAACTGCATCAATAGCGCATTAGCAGCAAGAATCACTTCTCCCTGTGCAGAACCGCTCCGAGTGAACCAGACCATCACGGCTACCATGCACAAGGTGCGCAGGAACAATGTCACTTCGAGGTGACTACCATGCGAGGACACGGCATGGTGCACATGCGTGATGGAGGACGGCTTCCTCCGAAAAAGCGTTTTCCAGAAAGCAGTCGCCCTGAGAGGAGAATCTTTGGCTGCGGCAAACATGGCAAGACCTACCCACTGTGCGATGAGTGTGCCCAGGGCAACGCCTTCCACTTTCATGCCGAGGAAGATGACAAAGAACAGGGAGAGGCTGATGTTGACGACATTCTGGGCGATGGCTACCGCCATG
>JAFSQD010000036.1 GCA_017446765.1 Alloprevotella sp. | reverse complement strand
CTCAGCGATAGCCAGCTGAAGTTTCGCACACAGGAGACAGCCTCGATCTGCTCCTTGCGGTGGGCAATGAGTTCCGGCGTTTCACCTTCAAAGTAGTAGCCGATGGCACGTTCCCAGAGCTCTTGGCCGAGCGACTTCGGCATACCGATGATTTTCTCGTAGTCGCCCACGAGGGTGACCATGGCCGAATAGGCATGTGCAAGGTCGAGGATAGGATGTCCGTAGCCTATCTCCCCCATGTCGATGAGCATCAGCTCGTCGCCCTGCATCATGGCATTCTTCGTCTGCAGGTCGAGGTGGAGCAGGCGGTCGCCCTCAGGCACAGCATGGAGAATCTCAAGCATGAGGCCGATGCTTTCCTGGGGAAAGTAGCGTCCGACGTGGCGCACGGCTTCCACCTCGTGCGTCATCGCACTGGGCACGTTGCTCGTGGCAGGCACAGAGATGCTGTGGAGCTGGCGGAACAGTTGGGCATATTTGCGGGCAAACTCGTCAAGGCGCCCAGGCTCGCGTCGCACACATGCACTCAGCGTGTCGGCCTGCAGCAGTTCATAGACCAACCCATACTGTTCGCCCACGCGCACGACATCAAAGGAGATTGGCGTAGGCATGCCCAGCACGAAAGCCTCTTTCGACATGGTAATCTCGGCCTTCACCTCGTCCATCGTAGTGCCTTCGCGAAACACCTTGATGATGGTGTCGCCGTCAATGCGATAGACGGTGCCCACGCCGCCCACGCCGAAGACCTCACACCCATCCACGCTCAATTGGCGCAGTGCCCGCTCGACGGACATCACCTTGGTGAAGCCCGTCATTTGCAGCACGTCGTAGACAACGGGCTGTACCTCTTCGAGGCGAAACTCTTTATAGGTCTTTGCCAGATGAAGGAGGAGACGCAGGCCGGAACTGGAGATATAGTCAAGCCCGGAGAGGTTCAGCGTCAGGCTTTTGATGGAGCCGGCTTCCAGGAGCTGACGCTCGATGTCGGCTTGAGCCTGGGAGGTGGTGGAAGTGTCAAGACGGCCTTCAAGACGAATAAGTACATGGCCGTCATGGTTGCAAATGGAAGATTTCATGGTAATCGTGGTTTGCGTGGTGCACGTAGTAGCACCAGAAATACTGATATCGTCGGCGAAGGTAATCTTTTCTGTCCAAACAAAAACAAGTTGGGGCAGAAAATAAAGTCTCTGCCCCAACTTTTGCTGTAAATAATATCGACAAGCCTATCCCATAGGGTAAGGCTGAGAACCATCATCTCCCCAGCCGTTCACGGATGGCTTGGCTTTCAGCCTCGTAGCCGGGCTTGTTGAGCAAGGCAAACATGTTGCGCTTGTAGCTCTCGACGCCAGGCTGGTTGAAGGGATTCACGCCCAGCACGTTGCCGCTGATACCACAACCCAGCTCGAAGAAATAGAGCAACTGGCCGATGTAGCGCTCCGTCAGTCGGGGCAGCACAATACGCAAGCAGGGAACTCCGCCGTCCACGTGTGCCAGTTGGGTGCCAAGTTCGGCCATCTTGTTAACCTCGTCAACGCGTCGCCCTGCCAGGAAGTTCAGGCCGTCAAGGTTTTCCTCGTCGCTCGGCACGCGCACTTCGCGCTCGGGTTGCTCGATGCTGATGACCGTCTCGAAGATGCTGCGCTCACCATCCTGTATCCATTGTCCCATGCTGTGGAGGTCGGTCGTAAGGTCTACGCTTGCGGGGAAGATGCCCAGATGGTTCTTGCCCTCGCTCTCCCCATAGAGCTGTTTCCACCATTCAGCGATAAAGTGCAACTTCGGCTGGAAGTTTGCCAGAATCTCAACTTTCTTGCCGCCGCGATAGAGCAGGTTACGCACTGCCGCATACTGATAGGCGGGATTTTCGGCCATAGGCGCTGTCCGGAGAAGATGCTCCATTTCCTGCGCACCCTCGACGAGAGCTTCAATGTCCATGCCGGCGCAGGCTATGGGCAGGAGACCTACCGGCGTGAGCACAGAGAAACGGCCTCCCACGTTGTCGGGGATGACGTAGCTCTTGTAGCCCTCCTTGTCGGCCGTGGTACGCGCAGCCCCCTTGACCGCATCGGTGATGGCCACGATGACGCGGCGTGCCTCATCCTTGCCACGCTGTGCCTCACACTGTGCACGAAGCAGGCGGAAGGCAAGAGCTGTCTCGGTGGTCGTTCCGCTCTTGGAGATATTGATGATGCCGAAGCGCTTGTCGGCCAGATAGTCCTGCAGTTCGGCAAGGTAGTCCTCACTGATATTGTTCCCGGCAAAGAGAATGCGCGGAGTGAGTTCGACAAATTGGTTTTTGAGCGCTTCAATGACAGCGCGAGCGCCCAGATAGCTGCCGCCGATACCTGCCACGACGATAACGTCGCATAATTCGCGCATCGTCTGAGCCGTAGCCTTCACATCGGCCACAAATTCGGGGGTGATGCTTGTGGGGAGGTGTAGCCAGCCCAAAAAGTCGGCACCTTCACTGGTGCCATTCTCAAGTGCTTCATGGGCACAGCGCACTTCCTGCTCCATGCCTGCCACTGCGCCGTCCTTCAGGAATTGCACAGCGTGCTGCGTTTCAACGCGGATGAAATCTTTCATTGCTGTATAATAGTATTTTTTTTGATTGTCTTAAGCCTAACGACGAGCTTGCACAACTATAAAAAACTATGCTTGCGTGCGCCCGCGCGAGAGCAGACAAAGAAAAAGACTGAGCCGGTGATGTGATGAAACTCCTGAAAAGATAGGATTTGAGCGCCCTTCCTGCCTCTGTAATCCGACCCTACGCTCTGCGCATATCGGCACGCCATTGCCAGGCCAGCTTTCTCGGTTTCAAAGATTTAATTGATGAGAATCCCAATCGAACCGGTTCAGCCCTATTTCTTTTATGCTGCAAAGGTAATTCAAACATTTTACTTGGCAAACACTTCGCGGCCACTTTTTTCATTTTCCCCTTGATGCTTTGGTAGTATTTCGAAAAGTCGTATCTTTGTAGCCAGAATATAAAACGTAAAAATTAGAGCGTATGGAAAACCTGACAATGTGGTTTGGCGACCTGCCTCCCGCTCTGCGCATTTATTGGGGCATAGCCAT
>JAFSQD010000035.1 GCA_017446765.1 Alloprevotella sp. | reverse complement strand
TTTGTCGATTAGCTAGTGTCTGTGCCAGAGATACGCAGCTGAAGAGCTGCCGCGTTATCAAGGTGGTTATGGCGCCGGGGTTCCACCTCTTCCCATCCCGAACAGAGAAGTTAAGCCCGGTTGCGCCGATGGTACTGTCCAGAAGACGGGAGAGTAGGCAGCCGCCGTTTTTAGAGCCGTCCCTCGGGCATATAGCTTGAGGGACGGTTTCTTTTTATTATACTCATCGGCGCCAATGCCGATGGTGGGTTGCCTCTCCAGAAGACGGGAGAGTAGGCAGCCGCGTTTTTTTAGGAGCTCTTTCAGACGGTACACAGTTGGGAGGGGCTTTTTCGTTTATCAAGATAAATCCTTAACTTTGCTAAGAATAAAGAAGTAGGAACAGTTTCCACATTGTATGGATGAACGAGAGCTTTTCTTATACAATTATATAACCTTTATACTCTTACAACGATGAAGAACATCATTTATTTCTCGGCCTTTACGTTGATGCTGGCAGCAACGTGTGTGTCGTTCACAGCTTGCTTCGGTGACGACGCTGAAGAAGACGGCGATAACACTGACATGTTAAAGATCCAAACGATTACGGTGAATGGTGTCTCGTTTAAGATGATTGTCGTCGAGGGCGGCACGTTCCAGATGGCTCACCTGAAAGTGACGCAGATGCCAGTGATGATGAATAACCGCAACACGAAGTCACAATGTCAAGCTGTTGCATTGGCGAGACCGAGGTGACGCAAGAACTTTGAGAAGCCGCGATGGGCAATAACCCCCATAGCTTTAAGGGTGCGAAACTGCCAGTAGATCATGAGCGGCAATGTTGGGGAGTTGTGTCAAGATAGGTTTGGTGCTTATACTTCAGATGCTCAGACGAATCCGCAAGGGCCAGTTTCGGGCTCGTACCGCATCAATCGCGGCGGCAGTGGGAAGAGCAACGCCGTTTACTGCTCCGTCGCTTCTCGCGAAGGGGACTATCACGGCTTCATCTACAACTACCTCGGCTTCCGCCTCGTTCTGGAGTTCAAATAGAAGTGTCCTCTCACCTTTCTTGTGCATCCGATGCCAATAGAAACAAAAAAACGCGGAATTGTTTGGCAGTTAAAAAACTTTGCCGTACTTTTGCACCCGCAATTAAGTGCCGCGACGTCGCAAGAGGTTTGAAAGGTGCGGAGTTGCAAGGGGCCTATTCGTCTATCGGTTAGGACGAGAGATTTTCATTCTCTAAAGAGCAGTTCGACTCTGCTATAGGCTACAACAATAATAAAACAGATACAATGGCAAACCACAAATCATCTTTGAAGCGCATTCGTCAGACGGAAACCCGCAGACTGCACAACAGATATTACGCAAAGACTATGCGTAATGCAGTTCGTAAGCTCCGCGCTACGACTGACAAAGCAGCTGCTACGGAACTTCTGCCGAAAGTACAGAAGATGCTCGACAAGCTGGCTGCCCGTAACATCATTCACAAGAACAAGGCTGCAAATCTGAAGAGCAGCGTAAGCAAGCACGTCAACGCTCTGGCTTGACGCGCGGACTTAAAGGAAAGACAGGGCTGAAACCTCAAGGGGCTTCAGCTCTTTTTTTTCCTACCAAAAGAATCAGCAACACAGAAATATGGAAACTTATCAGATGATTGCAAAGACCTTGCCTGGATTGGAGCAGGTCTTGGCACAGGAACTGACAGAACTGGGTGCTAATGACGTGGAGATAGGACGCCGCATGGTAGCCTTTTCTGGTGACAAGGAGATGATGTACCGTGCTAACTTCTGTCTGCGCACTGCTTTGCGCATTCTGAAGACCTTGACCACATTTCATGCCGAAACACCAGACGAGGTGTACGAGATGGTACAGAATGTCAAGTGGGAAGAGTTCCTTGATACGGGAATGACGTTTTCCGTAGACGCGGTGGTTTACTCAGAGGAATTCCGTCATTCAAAGTTCGTGGCCTACAGGGTAAAGGATGCCATTGCCGACTATTTCCGCAATCGTGAGGAAAGACGTCCTAACATCAGTCTGACCCAGCCAGATTTGCGCGTGCATCTTCACATTGCAGACACGCAGTGTACGCTCGCCTTGGATTCAAGTGGCGAGAGCCTTCACCTCCGTGGTTACCGAGTGGCATCGTGTGCAGCTCCAATGAACGAGGTATTGGCAGCTGGATTGCTGAAGCTTGCAGGCTGGAAGGGTGACTGTAATTTCATAGATCCTTTCTGTGGTTCGGGGACTATCGCCATCGAGGCAGCCTTGATGGCTCGTAATATCTATCCAGGCATATTCCGAAAAGAATTTGGTTTTGAAAAGTGGAAGGATTTCGACCGCGACCTGCTGGACAGAATCTACAATGACGATAGTGAGGAAAAAGATTTCAGATTCCGCATCTATGCCTATGACATAAACCGTCCGACCTTGGCCAGTGCCGAGGCAAATGCCAAAGCTGCAGGGGTGTCGGATGCAATCACGTTTGAGCAAAGAGATTTCCGTGAGTTTGAGCAGCCTGAGATGCCTGCCATGATTGTGACAAACCCTCCTTATGGGCAGCGGTTGACACCCCCAGATATATTGGAACTCTATAAGAGCATTGGTCAGCGCTTGAAGCATGAGTTCAAGGGAGGTGATGCCTGGATTATCTGTGCCAAGGAAGAGTGCTATGATGCCATTGGGCTGCGTCCGAGCGTGAAGTATCAGTTGTTCAATGGTGCATTGGATTGCGAATTGCGCAAATATCAGATGTTTGACGGTCGCATGGATGCTTTCCGTATGTCAGGTGGTGATATCAAGAATGCGGAAGAACGTCGTCACATGCAAGAGAAGCATCGTTCCCGCACCCTGCGTACGACGTTCAGTCGGGCACGTGGCGAAGGTGACGAACAGGATGTAGACGAACAATATCGCATCCTCGAGCATAAGCATGCCGAGTTTGAGCGCAATCGTGTCTTTCTGGAGCGAGCAGAGGAGAAACGCCGCCGTCGCGAGGAGCGACGGGAGCACGGCTTCCAGAAAGGTGAAGAAGCTTTCCCTCGACGCGGTGGAATGAATGACCGAAAAGGTGGTTTCCGGCGTAATGAGGGCGGTTTCCAGAAGCGTGCAGGTGGCTTCAAGGGTCACAACGAGCGCGACAACCGTTTTGGGGGTGCACGCGGAAAGAGTGGACGTGCCGGCGGCTTCGGTTCCCATCGCACAGGAGGACGAGGGAGGTGATACTATCCTGTACTGCTTGCAGCAAATATATTTATACAAATACAATGAAGATATTCAAGACTTTATTGCTGTTTCTTCTTGCTTCAACAACCATGACAGCGCAGACAAAGAAGAGTTTTACGCTTGACGACCTCATGTGGGGCGGGCGTAACTATAGGAACATACAACCCCGTGCTTTATACACTAGCTGGTGGGGTGATCGTCTGATACGTCTCGGCGCAGAGGAGGTAGCCCTTATATCTGACGAAAAAGGGCACCGGCAAGAAGCGGAAGTGCTATTCACAAGTAGCGATGTGGCACCGCTTGTAGATGATGGTACACAAGGTCACGGCTTAAACCTCTACTACGCAACTTTTCCTTATGCCGAGCAGACGGTGGCATTGTTGCAGACATCGAAGTCGCGCTTTCTGTACAACTGGAAGGAACGCTGCATTGAATGGTCGCAAACACTGGAGGCAGGGAGCAGTAACAACGAATTCTGTACAGCCAGCCGCAGTGAAGCCTACACGAAAGATTGGAATCTGTTCCTTCGCACAGCCGATGACCATGTTCATCAGATAAGCACCGACGGTTCGCGCGAAATACCCTATGGTACAAGTGTGCATCGCGATGAGTTTGGCATCCACAAAGGCACATTCTTCAGTCCCAGTGGAAATCTTTTAGCATTCTACCGTATGGATCAGTCGATGGTGACAGACTATCCTCTCGTGGACATTGATCATCGTGTGGCAGAAGCTGCTCCCGAGAAATATCCTATGGCCGGCATGACAAGTCATAAAGTAACAGTGGGTATCTTCAATCCGGCCAATGACAAAACCACATGGCTTCAGGCAGGCGACCCCACTGACCGCTATTTCACAAATATATCATGGTCTCCCGACGAGAAGACCATCTACATGATAGAACTCCCACGTTCACAGAAGAAAGCCGAGCTTGTGGCCTACGACGTTGCTACAGGCCGTCGGTTGGGCGTTCTCTATACTGAGGAACACGAGAAGTATGTTCATCCCACCCATAGCCTCACCTTTCTCCCTTGGGACGAGACCAAGTTCATTTACCAGAGCGAGCGCGATGGCTATAATCACTTGTACCTCTTTGATACCACCAAGGGCGAACTGCGTCAGCTGACGGAAGGAAACTTTGTCGTGCTTGACCTCGTTGGTTTCAACATAAGGAGCAAGAGTGTCATCATCAAGAGCACCGAAAGCAGTCCAATACGTAACAATTTCTATAGCGTAGACATTGAGAGCGGCAAGCGTACGCTTCTCGACAATGGCGTGGGCGTACACGATGCAACGCTTTCTGCAGGAGGCAAATTTCTATTCGACCGATGGAGTAGTCCTCAGACCTTCCGCGAGTTTACTCTCCGCTCCGTGGAGAAGCCCAAGGTCGCCCCATCCATCCTGCAGGCCGATACTGACCCTTGGAAGGGATATGCCGTCCCTGAGATAAGCAGCGGTATATTGAAGGCAGCCGATGGAATAACGGACTTATACTATCGCATGGTGAAGCCAGTTGATTTCGATCCTGCGAAGAAATATCCCGCCGTCGTCTACGTCTATGGCGGCCCCGGACTCAGGAATGTGGAGGAAGCTTGGAACTACCGGGCACGTCCTTGGGAAATCTATATGGCACAGAAAGGTTACCTTCTTTTCATTCTTGACAATCGTGGCTCGTGCGACCGTGGCTTTGCTTTTGAGAGTTGTACCTACGGTCATCTCGGCGTGGAGGAAATGAAGGACCAGCTCGTGGGCGTGAACTACCTGAAGAGCCTTCCCTTTGTGGATGCAGAACGTCTGGGTGTCCACGGATGGAGCTTTGGCGGTTTCATGACGACAAGCCTCATGACTACCTATCCTGACGTGTTCAAGGTGGGAGTAGCAGGAGGTCCCGTCATTGACTGGAAGTACTACGAGGTGATGTATGGCGAGCGCTACATGAGTACGCCGCAGGATAACCCGGAAGGTTACGAGGAAACGTCGCTGCTAAACAAAGCAAAAAACCTGAAGGGGCGCTTGCAAATCATCTTCGGTTACAACGACCCAACGTGTGTTCCGCAACACACGCTGAGTTTCATGCGTGCTTGCATCGATGCCGACACGCAACCAGACCTTTTCACCTACCCCAGTCAGGGGCATAACATGAGCGGGCACGACATGGTGCATCTTCACGAGCGCATAACGCGGTATTTTGAGGATTATTTGAAATAAGGCTTCAATTGTAACATAAATAGGTAACAAGCATAACAATAACATGAAGAAAGCAATCAGCACATCTGCAGCTCCTGCTGCTATCGGTCCCTATAGCCAGGCCATTGAGGCCGGTGGCTTTGTCTTTGTAAGCGGACAACTGCCAGTAGATCCCGCAACCGGCGCATTTGCTGAAGGTGGTATCAAAGAACTCACACATCAATCGCTCACGAACATGAAGGCTATCCTCAATGAGGTAGGCCTCGGCATGGAGAATGTGGTGAAAACAACGGTCTTTCTCTCTGACATGGCCGATTTTGCCGAGATGAATGAGGTCTACGCCCAGTTCTTTGAGGCACCTTTCCCTGGCCGCAGTGCCGTTGCCGTGAAAACGTTGCCGAAGGGCGCACGAGTGGAGATAGAGTGTATAGCCGCTCGCTGATGACAAAGTGGGAGAAATATGAAGCACTGCTTCCACAGCTTGCTTCGCTCATTGACGGCGAAGAAGACAAGGTGGCAGTGCTGTCTAATTTTGTTGCCCTTCTGCATGACGAGATGGGTTTCTTTTGGACAGGCTTCTATCGTGTAGAAAGCGAGGAACTGGTGGTGGGACCATTTCAGGGACCCGTAGCTTGTTTCCGCATCCGTAAGGGGTGC
The DNA here is from genome assembly GCA_017446765.1 of Alloprevotella sp. Taxonomy (GTDB): domain Bacteria; phylum Bacteroidota; class Bacteroidia; order Bacteroidales; family Bacteroidaceae; genus Alloprevotella. Next base: position 37,442 of record JAFSQD010000035.1, on the reverse strand, counting down.
GGAGTCTGTGGCACCGCATGGGAGCGAGGAGAGGCTATCATCGTCCCTGACGTTGAGCAGTTTCCCGGGCACATCGCATGCAGCAGTTTTTCGCGCAGTGAGATTGTAGTGCCAGTCTTTGATGTGACAGGGACTGTCGCAGCGGTCTTGGACATTGATAGCTGCGAACTCAATACCTTTGACGAGACAGACCGTCTATACCTGGAGCGTGCCGTAACCCTTCTCACCCCCTATTTTACAATTCCCTGTTGATATGCAACGCATAGGTGTATTTCTGTCCGCTAATGCCGACCTGCCCCAAAGCTATCGTCAGGCCGCAGAGGATTTGGGCACATGGATAGGACGCACGGGACGAACGCTGGTATACGGTGGTTCGAATCGTGGCATGATGGACGTCATCGGAAGCGCCGTCAAGTCTCATGGGGGCCATACGATCGGTGTGGTGCCTCAGATTCTATTTGATAGGGGGTGGGTGGCAGACAGTCTGGACGTGACGATAGCCGCACAGGACCTCACCGACCGGAAAGTGCATCTCATCCGGGAGAGTGACATTCTTGTGGGAATCCCCGGCGGCATCGGTACGCTTGACGAATTGTTCACCGCCATCGGCATGTCTGCCATTGGACTTGAAGCTAAGCCTGTCGTTCTCTATAATGTGAATGGATGTTGGGACAGTCTCCTGCACCTTGTCGACGACCTCGCAGCGAATGGCCTTCTCCGCTCCAACATGCAGAAACCTTTCGCAGTGGCAGAGCGTTTTGAAGATTTAGTCAGACTGTTGGAAGCGTAGGGAGTGGTTCGCTACTGTCGTCAGTCTCAACGTGGCGCCGCTCTGGGGGCGTAAGGCGAAAACTTTCGGGATTGTGCTTTGCACCGAAGCTAAGGTCAAAGCCCGCATGGAGGAGTTGGCGGGCGAGGGCAGGGCGGCCGCGGAAGGCGTGAACCGTCCATTTCATTTCAGGATGAAGCTCCTTTTTCGCGCCAAGAAGGAGGTCAAAGGCGCGGACGCAATGGATGGTGAGAGGTTTTTTGAGCTCTTCGGAGAGGAGAATGTGACGCAGGAAGATCTCGCTTTGCCGCTTCATGTCCCCACCCTTCAGGCGGTCAAGGCCACATTCGCCGATCGCAACGACTTGAGGCTTTCTTGCAATGTGCGTCACTATTTTCCACAATTTGTTTATTGTTTCTGTATCCTCGGATGTCCACCAAGGATGTATGCCCACGGAATACAGGGCACCTTCCCGTAAATGACATGTTTCGGGATGTAGCAGAACACTGATTGGCAGGTTGATGATGGCCGTGCCTGGCTCGGCCTCAAGGTTGTGGGTGTGGAAGTCTTGAATTTGCAAGTGTCTATTTACTATGGTACCGGGTCGTATCCGCTACCTCCCCAGGGGTGGCATCGTAGGATGCGGCGTATGGCAAGGTATGTGCCCTTCAGCGGCCCATGCTTCTGTATAGCCTCCACGGCATATTGGGAGCATGTGGGCGTGAAGCGGCATGCGGGAGGCGTAAGCGGGGAGATGAAACGTTGGTAGAAACGTATGGGGAGAATAAGGATACGCGAAAAGATGTTCATACTTCCGTTTCCTTTTCGGCGATGTTTTGTAGCAATTTGACGATGCTTTTCTCCACGCGAGCCGAGTCCATGTGGGTATCGGCCAGCCAGATGAATGCTATGTGGAGTGCCTTTCCATCGGGCAATTTCGATGTCAGGAGCAATTTGTTTTTTCGGTAAGCCTCGCGCATTTGTCGCTTCGCCAAGTTACGGCTCACGGCCTTACGGAGGTGTCGTTTTGCCACACTGAGCAAGACGCTGACGCGCGGTTTTCCCTCTTCTTGCGGCATAACACGGTAGACGGCTCTTAGAGGAAAAACCGTCATTGCGCGGCTAGCATTAGTAAAGAGCTCTTCAATGTCGCGGCGCAAGCATATGTGTTCTGCTTTCGGAAAGGTGTATAGCCTCATGCCGCAGGAAATGTTTATTTAGTCTTCTTGGAAGGGGTCTTGGGTTCGGAGATGTTTTTTTCTGCAATTGCGGCTCCCGTCTTAGCCTTTCCCTTTGAGGTCACTTTCTTCGTTGTGCCTTCTTCTTTCGCTTCAGTAGTAGCCTTTTTCTTCGTGGTCGCAGATTTTTTTGAGGAAGATTTCTTCGTAGCAGAAGTCTTTTTTGAGGTTCCGGCTTTCTTGGCTGCAGCCTTTTCGGCGGCCTCTTCCCTCTCAAGATAGATGTCGAGCGAGCCCGTCATGGAAGGTGCTTCCGCTGAGGGTGCTTCGAGATCAAGGCGCAGTTCATGCTCGTGTATGGCCTTTGCCGTAGCGTTTCCCCAACATCCGATGCGTAGCTTCCCTTGTTTGAAATTAGGGTAGTTTTTGAGGAGTGATTCTACACCGCTGGGTGTGAAGAGAATAATCATGTCGTAGCTACGGAGGCTTTTGGGCATTTGGTTGCTGACGGTACGGTACATGACACACTCCTTGTGCACGAGTTTCTTGGTGTTGAGCATGTCGGTCACTTCGCCAGTGTTGACATCGCTCAGGGGTACAAGATATTTTTCAGACTTATGTTTCGCCATCACGCTGATGAGCTCGGGCCATTTCCCTGTTGAGCCGAAGAATACCTTGCGCTTGCGGTATTGTACGTACTTCTGGATGTAGAGGGCAACGGCCTCCGAGATGCCGAAATACTTCATGTCTTCGGGGATGTGCACGCGAAGTTCTTTGCAGAGCGTGAAAAAATGGTCAATGGCGTGGCGGGAGGTGAAGACGATGGCGGAGTAGTCAAGAATCTGAATCTTCTGTTGACGAAATTCTTTTGCTGGAATGCCTTCAACCTTGATGAATGGGTGGAATACAAGTTCTACACCGTGTTTTTCGGCCAAATCGAAATAGGGGGATTTGGGGGATGTGGGCTCTGGCTGTGAGACGAGAATTTTCTTAATCATAAGTCACTTGTGGCTTTTGACTGCCACTCTCGAAAGTATAGTCAGTTTGTGTCAGATTACATGAAAAAATCCCATGGCGACGCGCCACAGCAGCATCAAGGGGATAATTTCAAGCGCGCAAAAGTACATAATTATATGGAAAACACCCACTCCTGTACCCCAAAAAGTGCGGAAAGCAGCATACAGAAGGGCCGATTTTGCAAAGCAGAGGATTACAAAAAGCAGTATGCTGATATTGGTAAAGGATATTTGTGTGTAGACGCTCAGGAGGGCGAGCACAAAAAGCGGAATACCTGCATACTCGGAAGCTGAATACTCCACGATTTTCCATTGCGTGGCAACATCACGATCGGAAAAGATGGCATTGACGAACGACCAGGCAATGAACTTTATCTGCATGGTAAGCCAGAAAGCGGTTGCCGTCATGACAACAATCCACATCGGCGAGTCGAAAGGGGACGGGAGAATGATGCCGTAGCGATCTACAGCTCCGACTGCCAATACGCCCAGGGAAAGCCCTGCAGTGAGAAGGAAAACACCAAAGGTGGATTTAGGGGGCTGAGCCAAATTCATCTCGCCGCCACGTACACTCCAGGCTCGCCTGATACTATCCCCTTGCAGTCGGAGGCTTACAACGTGGAGTACCATCAGCAGGAATGCCACCGTCAAGGTGATGACGATGGAATCGTCTTCTGCCAGAACGTAGGGTGGGATGGGTGGCTTGATACCGTTGGCCGTAGCTACGTTGAGTGCAAGCAAAGAGTCGGTCAGGCTGTAATCCTCCGAAAAGGCACGCGCTATGGGCTCCGCTGTGTCGGCGGCACAGTGCAGCGAGTCGGCCAAAGTGTCTACGGGCAGTGAGTCGGGACTTATACTCAGCGTGTCGGGCATTTGTCTGGATGTGTGGTGTGTGGTTGATGCGGAAAGGCTTGTCTGCGTGCTGGGGTATCCCTACAGCGCAGCCAGTTTTCGTATGGAGGGATCCCAAAGGGGTGTCGTCTCTGCCAGGCGGACTGCTTCTTCTGGAGTTTCTGCTACGCACCAGAGGCCTTGGTGTAGCGGACGCATGAAATGCTCGTCCACGGCGCGTTGCATCTGTGCGAGCAGGGCGTCAAAGAATCCTCCCATATTCAGTAGGACAATGGGCTTGATGTAAAGACCCAATTGCTTCCAGGTGATGATTTCAAGGAGTTCCTCCATGGTGCCCACGCCGCCAGGCAGGGCAATGCAAGCATCGGCGCGCGATGCCATCATCTCTTTACGCTCGTGCATGCCTGGAGTGACGATGAGTTCCGTCATGTTCTTATGTTCCCATCCTTGGTCCACCATGAATTTTGGTATGATGCCCACGGCTCGTCCGCCGGCTTCAAGACATCCGTCTGTCGTGGCGCCCATGAGGCCGGTGCGTCCAGCGCCGTTCAAAAGGGTATGCCCACGGCGGGCAAGGATGCGTCCCAAGAGGCGGGCCTGTTCAGCGTAGGCTTCGGGCACTTGGCTACTGCTGGCTGCGTAGACGGTGACGTTCATAGTCCGAACTCTTTCTTGATTTGATCCACGTAGTCCAGTTTCTCCCACGTGAAAAGTTCCACCTCAAGGCGGAGAGGTTCTTGTCCCTTGCGCTCGAAGCACTTCACCTTTAGTCTCGGGCGGTGGCCCATATGACCGTAGCGTGCCGTTTCCTCGTAGATGGGTGTGCGCAGTTTCAGGCGCTGCTCGATAGCGTAGGGGCGAAGGTCGAAGATGTCCCGTATGCGTTCGGCAATCTCGCCATCGCTCATGTCGATGTGTTTCTTTCCGAATGTGTTGACATAGACGCTGATGGGCTCGGCCACTCCGATGGCGTAGGACAGCTGTACAAGCATTTCGTCGCTGATGCCGGCCGCCACCATGTTCTTCGCGATGTGTCGGGCTGCGTAGGCAGCCGAGCGGTCTACCTTTGATGGGTCTTTCCCCGAGAAGGCACCGCCGCCGTGAGCGCCGCGCCCGCCGTAGGTATCGACAATGATCTTGCGACCCGTCAGCCCTGTATCGCCGTGGGGACCTCCAATGACAAACTTTCCCGTGGGGTTCACGTGGTATCGTATGTCGCTCTGCTCGAAGAGTTTCTTCACTTCGGGCGTCTTGACGCGTTCTTCCACGGTGCGAGGGACAAGGATATGGATGATGTCGTGGCGTATCTGTTCGAGCATGCGGCGGTCGGCCTCTTCCTGCGAGCCAGCTTCCTCGGCCGTGATAAACTCGTCGTGTTGTGTGGAGACCACGATGGTGTCGATGGCCACGGCGCGGTCATTGTCGTCATAGCGTACAGTGACTTGACTCTTGGCATCGGGTCGCAGGTAGGTCATCACTTTTCCCTCACGTCGTATGCGCGAAAGCGTAATCATGAGGTCGTGGGCTAGGGAAATGGGCAGGGGCATCAGGTTGTCGGTCTCGTTGTTGGCATAGCCGAACATCATTCCCTGGTCGCCAGCACCCTGCAGCAGGGCTTCCGAGCGGTCAACGCCACGGTTGATGTCGTCGCTCTGCTCGTGTATGGCGTTGAGTATGCCGCAACTGTCAGCGTCAAATTTATAGTCTGCTTTCGTATAGCCGATGTGGCGGATGGTGCGGCGTGCAATGGTCTGGAGATCCGCCCATGCGTCAGAGCGTACTTCGCCTGCAACGATTACCTGCCCTGTAGTGACAAGCGTCTCGCATGCCACTTTTGATTGTGGGTCGAAGGCAAGCAGTTCGTCAAGTACGGCGTCACTGATCTGGTCGGCCACTTTGTCGGGATGCCCTTCGGACACGGATTCTGAAGTGAAAAGATATGCCATTTTCTTTTTCTTGTTGTGTTGATATCGTCTGTCGTTTGGTTGTAGTCATAAAAAAGAGCGCCCATGGGTGGCGCTTCCTATCTACGTCGCAGGCCACGCGATGGCCTACTATCGCAAGTTTTAGCATTTTTTATTGAGGTTGCAAGCAGCCAAATCTGTCCTCAAGCGAGTGGAGAGCACGAAAGCTTGCTTTCGATGCTATCCCGAGCGCAGAAAGATTCTGCGACAAAGTCACGAAATCTGTCCTCAAGCGAGTGGAGAGCACGAAAGCTTGTTTTCGATGCTATCCCGAGCGCAGAAAGATTCTGTGTACCCAGACACGAAATCTGTCCTCAAGCGGCTGCAAAAGTACGACATGTGGGTGGAACGACAAAGAGATGCAGTAGAAAAACTTTTTTTCAACCTTAAAATGCACATCTCCCCGCACCTTATGTCCGCAAGGAAACTTAGCAGTGGCATTCTGTGGCATGTTCTAAGGGGTTATGGAGGCATCTGGTTATTCATAAAGCGGCAAGCATATAAGTCATAAAGCACGTGAAATACGCGGAAAAGGTTGTTTGGTTTTCAGAACCGTCCTCTCTGGAAAAGAAAAAAGCTTTGTGAGAGAAAAAAAGTGCGCATCAGAGCCTTGAATCTGCAAAAAATCCCTATTTTTGCGGGACATTATACACAGAAAAGAATATCCCCGCGCTAACGAGGCGGGGAAACAGTCTATGGATAAAGAACTTAGAGTTATCATTAGCGGTGGTGGAACTGGTGGACATATCTTTCCTGCCATCGCCATTGCCAATGCCGTCCGCCGCTTGCGTCCAGATGCCAAAATCCTCTTTGTAGGTGCAGAAGGACGTATGGAGATGCAGCGCGTGCCTGCCGCAGGATATGAGATAAAAGGCCTGCCCGTCGCAGGTTTTGACCGGCATCGTCCCTGGCGCAATATAGCCGTACTGGCAAAAGTGTGGAGAAGTAGCCGTATTGCCCGCGAAATTGTGAGTACCTTTCGCCCCGACGTGGCGGTCGGAGTGGGGGGGTATGCCAGCGGTCCCACGCTCCGCGAATGCCAGAAAGCGGATATCCCCACCCTCCTGCAGGAACAAAATAGTTATGCCGGCGTCACAAATAAACTTCTTGCCAAGAAGGCGCAGCGCATCTGCGTGGCCTACGAGGGTATGGAGCGTTTCTTCCCTGCTGATAAGTTGTTGCTTACGGGAAACCCCATCCGTCAGAACCTCATGGATCGTACCCTTTCGCGCACGGAAAGCGTCAAGAGCTTCGGACTTGATCCAAAGCGCCACACCGTTCTCATCGTGGGCGGATCGCTCGGCGCTCGCACCATCAACGAAACCATCCTCTCTGGGCTCAATCTGATACGACGGCAGGAGAGTGTACAGTTCATCTGGCAGACAGGGAAATACTATAGCCGTGAGATTCAGACGAGGCTGAAGGAACAGGGGATGCCTGGAAACCTGGTCGTACGTGACTTCATCAGCAACATGAACGAAGCCTATGCCGCCGCCGACCTTGTCATCTCGCGTGCCGGGGCCGGCAGCATATCTGAGTTCTGCCTTTTGGGCAAGCCCGTTATTCTCGTTCCTTCTCCCAACGTGGCTGAAGATCATCAGACGAAGAATGCTATGGCCCTTGTCAACAAGGATGCTGCACTCTGCGTGGCCGATACCGAGGCGCGACTGACTCTTCTGCCCCTGGCCATCAACACCGTGACCGATGTGTCACGCCTTTCCACACTCAGCAAGAACATCCTCCATTTTGCCCGTCCTAACGCCTCAGAGGACATTGCCCGTGAAGTCATACGCCTTGCCACGGGAAAAGCGTGAAGACACAATCCCCCTATTAAGGAATACAAGATGACACATCATATTGACGACATACTCAACGTATACTTTCTCGGTGCCGGTGGCATCGGGATGAGTGCGCTGGAGCGCTATTTCCTCGCCTGCGGCAAGGCTGTCGCCGGCTACGATCGCACGGAGACACCCCTCACGCGAGCTCTGTCTGCCGAAGGTGCACAACTGCACTACGAGGACAATCCGGAACTCATCCCGGCCGGTTTCCGCGATGCGGCTTCTACGCTTGTCGTCCTAACTCCTGCCATTCCCGCCGACCACAAGGAGTGGGAATGGTTCCGCCAAAGAGGATTCGTCATAAAGAAACGTGCCGAGGTGCTCGGTCTCTTGACTCGCAGCATGAAGGGGCTTTGCGTGGCAGGTACCCACGGCAAGACCACCACTACGGCCATGACCGCTCACCTCCTACATCAAAGTCACGTAGGGTGCAATGCTTTCCTCGGCGGCATCACCAAAAACTACGGTACAAACTATCTTTTTAGCAAAGAGAGTCCCTACGTGGTGATAGAAGCCGACGAGTACGACCGCTCCTTCCACCACCTGAGACCCTTTGCCAGCGTCATCACATCCACCGATGCTGACCATCTTGACATCTATGGGACAGAAGAAGCCTACATTGAGGCTTTCTGCCACTATTCCACGCTCATTCAGCCGGGTGGAGCCCTGATTGTACACACGGGTTTGAAACTTAAGCCCGAGCCTGGGGAGGACGTGCGCCTCTATAGCTACGGACGTGCCGATGGCGACTTTCATGCCGAAAGCCTGCGAATAGGCGGCGGACGTATTGTTTTCGACCTTGTGTCACCTATAGAGAACGTGTCCGACGTGGAGTTGGGCGTCCCTGTCAGTGTGAATATTGAGAACGGCATTGCTGCGATGGCTCTTGCGCAACTCGCGGGCGCGAGGGCTGACGAACTACGAGCCGCGATGGCTACGTTCGGAGGCGTTGACCGGCGCTTCGACTTCAAGATTAAGCGCGATGATCTCGTCTTCCTCTCCGACTATGCCCACCACCCAGAGGAGATACGGCAGAGTATACTCTCCGTGCGTGAAGTGTTCGCCGGGCGGAGGCTCACAGCCATATTCCAACCTCACCTCTTCACCCGCACCCGAGATTTCTATCGCGAATTTGCCGACAGTCTCTCGCTACTTGACGAAGTGATACTCGTCGACATCTACCCCGCTCGCGAAAAGCCCCTACCAGGCGTCACCAGTCAGCTCATCTACGATAACCTGCGTCCAGACATGAAGCGCCGCCTCGTCCATAAGGAGGAGCTTCCCGCCATTGTGCAAAACGAGCGCTTCGACGTACTCATCGTGCTCGGTGCCGGCGATGTCGACGACTACGTGCCCGAACTCACGCAAATACTCCTCTCACGATGAAGACAGTCCTACTGAAGCTCTTCATGCTGCTTCTCTTGACGGTTTACCTCGTCTATGCCTTTGTCCACTACCGCAACGCGGAGGATACAGCAACCTGCGAAGGCATCGATATCGAGGTGGCTGACAGCACGCATGCAGGGTTCATCTCCTCAGCTGAGGCCGACCGCATCCTGCGTGCCTCTGGTGGCATCTATCCTGTGGGGAAGAGTATGTCCGACGTGAGCTGCCGCGCCATTGAGGAGGCGTTGGTCGGCAATCCTTTCGTCGAAGAAGCCGTGTGCTTCAAGACCTCCGGAGGACGTGTGCGCGTCGTTCTTAAGCAACGTCTGCCGCTCCTTCGCGTCATGGCCGATAACGGCGATGACTACTACCTTGACGAAGAAGGCACCGTTATGGAGTCCATGGGCTATGTGGCAAACCTTGCTGTCGCTACGGGGCACATCGACAGGGAGTTCTCGGCCACCGAGCTTGCACGCATTGGGCGTTTCCTACGTGCCAATCCCTTCTGGGACGATCAGATAGAGCAAATCTACGTTGGAGAAAACCGCAACATCAACCTCGTTCCACGCGTGGGCGATCAGGTGATACACATTGGCACAGCCGACAGTCTCGGCAAGAAGTTTCGCAACCTTATGGCATTCTACAAAAAGGTTATGCCTGAGGTGGGATGGAACAAATACTCAGAAATCGATGTCACTCACCCCGACCAGGTCGTGTGTGTCAAGCGAAAGAAATAAAACAACAATAATATATATTTATGGCAGCAGAAGACAACTTTGTAGTAGCCATCGAAATCGGATCATCCAAGGTCACGGCTATCGCCGGACGCAAGCAGCCCGACGACGCCTTGCTTGTCTTGGCATGCGTGCAGGAGCCGTCTTCCGATTTCGTGAGCCGAGGCCGCATCAACAACATCAAGAAGATGAAGGCCTGCCTCTCAGGCATCAAGGAGAACCTTGAGAAAAAACTGAAAAAATCCATTGGTCAGGCATACGTAGGCATCGGAGGCATGGGCATGTACTCCGTCAAAAACACTGTCCCCAAGACCTTTACCGCCAGAACAGAGGTGTCGCGCGACGTCATTGACGAAATCGAACAGGACAATGCCCGCTCCATGTCCGACGAGCACACCATCCTCGGCACGATCATTCAGGAATATCGCCTCGGCGCACAGGTGACACACGAACCTGTGGGAATGATTGCCGACAGGGTGGAAGGGCGGTTTCTCAATGTTGTCACGCGTAACTTTGTGTGTGAGAACATCAAAAATTGTATGAACGACGCAGAGCTCGGCATTGCAGGTCTCCCCATCGCAACCCTTGCCCTCGCCGATCGCATGGTACCTGCCAGCGAGCGCCACAGCGGTTGCGTATTTGTCGACATGGGTGCCGAAACCACCTCGGTCGCCATCTTCAAGAATAACCTCCTGCGTCATTTCGCCGTGCTCCCCCTTGGCGGACGCAACATCACGCGCGACATCACCAGTCTTTCTGTCGAAGAGGCTGAGGCAGAACGCATGAAGGTGAACTTCGGTACGGCCTTCAGCGAGAATGACGAGGAAGTGCGCAACCCCATCGTCACCGACAGCGGACGCCACATTAACTACGACGAGTTTATCAACCTCGTCGAGGCACGTCAGGAAGAAATCATCTGCAACGTACACAATCAGATTAAGCTTTCCGGATACAAGCGCAGCGAACTTGTCGGTGGCATCATCCTCACCGGTGGGGCAGCCAACATGCGCAACATCGTCAAGGCTTTCCGACGCGTAACCGACTTTGAGACCGTGCGTGTCGTGAAGTCGGTCGATACGACCATCCGCCCCGCCAGCTCACTCCCGCAGGGCTTTAACAAGGACGGCTCGTGCAACATGGCCATAGCCCTCCTTGAACAAGGCAAAGAGAACTGCTGTGCAGGAAGCCTCTCCAGCGGCAATGATATGTTTGACAGGAAAAAGAAGGAGGAAGAAGCCGAAAAGGAACGCTTAGTACGCGAAGCAGGCCAGAATGTCAAGGGACCGCAGGAACCCCCGGAAGCGGTTGAGAAGGAACGCGTTGAGAGAGAGCGTGCAGAGAAAAAGGAAAAGCGTAGGAGGTTCTTTGGAAAGATAAAGAACTTTATGACCAACCTCGTCAGCGACAATGAAGCCAACGAGGGTAACGACGTAAGGGATTAGAAATAATATACATACGACCATGATAGAAGATAATGAAAACTTGATAGACATGGGCGCTCCTGCCGAGGCTCCCTCTATCATCAAGGTAATAGGCGTGGGCGGTGGCGGAGGCAATGCCACCAACCATATGTTCCGTCAGGGTATCCACGACGTGAACTTCCTCATCTGCAACACCGACAAGAAGGCCCTCATGGATTCGCCCATCCCCAATCGCCTGCAACTGGGAAGGGATGGTCTCGGTGCTGGCAACGACCCCCAAAAGGCACGCACGGCAGCCGAAGAGAGCATCGAAGACATACGCCGCAACCTTGATGACGGCACCCAAATGGTGTTCATCACGGCCGGCATGGGCGGCGGCACCGGCACCGGCGCAGCTCCCGTCATTGCACGCGAGGCAAAATCCAAGGGCATCCTCACCGTGGGCATCGTCACCATCCCCTTCCGCTGGGAGGGAGAACCCAAAATCATCCAGGCCCTTAAGGGCGTGGAGGAATTGGCAAAGAATGTGGACGCACTCCTCGTCATCAACAACGAGCGACTGCTGGATATTTATCCCGACTATTCTATAAACATTGCCTTTGAAAAAGCCGACGACACGCTTTCGGTGGCTGCACGCAGCATTGTGGAAATCATCGGCATGCACGGAAAGATCAATCTTGACTTCCAGGACGTAAAGACTTTCCTTACGGACGGCGGTGTGGCCATCATGTCCTCCGGCTACGGCGAGGGTGAAAATCGTTTGTCCCTTGCCATAAAAGATGCTCTCACCTCCCCGCTCCTCAACAATACCGACATCTATCGGTCCAAAAAGGTGCTGCTACTCATCTCCTATAGCAATGCCGAAGGTGGCGAACCGCTGATGACCGACGAGATGTCAGAGGTGACGAAGTTTATGAACAAATTCACAAGCCGTAGCGTCATCACCAAGTGGGGCTTGCGTGAAGACCCGACGCTTGGGAAGAAGGTGAAGATCACCATCCTCGCCACAGGATTTGGCAGCCGTGACATTCCCGGCATGGAAGAATTGGAAGCCGAGCGCGACCGCAAGGACGAGGAGGAGGATATCGACAACCAAGAGCTCATCAGTACCTACTACGGACGCGATAAAAAGCAGAACAGGGGCGGACGCTCTGTGCTCCGTACCTTTACCTTCAGCATGGCCGACCTTGACAATGAGGAGGTTGTGGCGCTCGTCGAGGTGAAGCCCACCTACAAGCGCACGAAGGAAGACCTCAGGGAAATCGAGAGCAAGACCGTCGGCGCACAGCCTGTGGAGCTTGAGTCCTCCTCGCTCGACCTGGGCGGCTACGTCATCGGCGGCTTTTGAGCAATTCATAGAAGTAAAAGCATAAAAAGTATTGACAGGCGAGCTTTCCGTAAGCTTCCCCTGCAGGGAGTGAGTACTCGTCACTCGTCACTCGTCACTCGTCACTAAGAAAATCATGTTATTCGAACAAGTCAGCAAAGATATCGTCCTGGCCATGAAGGCTAAGGACAAAGTGCGCCTTGACGCACTCCGCAACATCAAAAAACTCTTTCTCGAGGCAAAGACCGCCCCAGGGGCCGGCGATGAACTCTCCGACGCCGATGCGTTGAAGATACTGGCCAAACTGGCCAAGCAAGGACGCGATGCCGCTCAAATCTTTCGCGAACAAAACCGTTCCGATCTGGCAGAAGGCGAGGAGGCGCAGGTTGCCGTCATCGAGGAGTATCTGCCCAAGCCCTTGACCGAGGAGGAGCTTACGGCGCAACTGCGCGACATCATTGCCGAGGTGGGGGCCGAAGGCCCCAAGGATATGGGCAAAGTCATGGGTGTGGCCACGAAGCGCTTCGCGGGCCGTGCCGACGGAAAGCAAGTTTCTGCCCTCGTGCGCCAACTCTTGGCCGGCTGAGTCATCATTCAGGTTGGGGCTGTGCCCGTCAAGCACATAGCCCTGGCAGCACCCCGAGTGGACTTTTCTGAAAACTTTTTTTACGGAGAAAAACTGCCACCTCTGCTACCTGATTCTCGTAGTCGTCATATTTACAATACGTTACAATTATTCGCGGGGTAGCAGTAGGTAGCAGTGGGGGCATCAGAAAACGGCTCTTAGCATGTCGCCACCATCCACTTTGGGGGTGGCGGGAATGCCATTTTGAGGGATCACGCCATCCCTCGTTGCCGCAAAACAGCACCTTATACTGCGCATCCATCAGGCTTAGCATGTCGCTTCTGAGGAAAAAAGTCGCTTAGCGTGTCGCCACGATGGCTGTGGCTCCCATAGCTACACGCCGTATGCTTAGGGGGGATGACGTTTCGCCTTGCAAGCACAGAGAGCTATTTTCCCAAGCCTTTGGAATAAGTTCCAAAGGCTTGGGAAAAATTTTATAACGGTAAGAGAATGCCACAAGCGGGAGTCATCGCTCCGCCCCGCGTGGCAGGGGGATGGGAAGGAAGTGGCATGCCAAGCCGCATTTTTCTCCGCTCTACTGCTACCTACTGCTACCCGCCAGGTGCCCGTAATGCCTTGTAGGTTAGCCGTATACAAGGGGCGGGTAGCAGAGGTGGCAGTTTTTTTCTGAAAAAAGATTTTCCATATTTGTGATATGCGTACGCAGGGTGCTGACTTGGGCTAAGGGCTTGCCCGCCCCTAAGGGTTGCTCCCAGCCGGGTGGTATTCATACTTGCGAAACGTGAATGATAAAAAGCATACGTGGGAAAGTGTCAGACCCTTTCGGAGGCCCGATGAGGGTATTTCCCCTCACCTTTTCCGGGGAGTATGTGAATAAAAGTGTAAAAAATGCCATGTAAAGTATACATATATTAAAAAAACTATTTAGATTTGCAGCGGAATGGTACGCTTTCGTCCGTAATAGCCCGATAGCGGGCCACCTAATCAACGACACAAAACAATTCTTAATTCACTTAATTACTAACCAAATCACTAAAAACGCAATGAGAAAATTGACTTCTCTGCTGTTACTGTTCCTTTGCGGAATGGTAACAATGTGGGCCGATTATTCGGTCGGCAAGTTGCTCACTGCTGATGAGGTGAATGCCGGCGTGAGCCAGGTCTGTCTGAACATAGACCAGGATCAGGGCGTATTCTTCTACATCACCAGTACGGGGCAGGGGTCGAACGAGTTCTCCACTGCGGACAAGACGAACATCTTCGACTTTGTGAAGGTCGATGGTGGCGTGGTGCTCCGCAACAGTGAAGGCTTGTACGTCTGCAACAGCAACAACACACTGGCATGGTCCGCAGATGTCGCCGATGCAGCTGTCTTTACAGCTGTGCAGCGTGAAACAGGCGTGGGCAATGTCAACGGTGACTCGTCGGAAACGATGGGTCTGCTGGTGGATACGAGCACCGGCTGGCGTCTCAACGCCATTGACATCAGCAGCAAGCGCACCAACACCGTAAAGTTTAACGGTGGCACTGGTGTGTGGACATGCTTCCGCGTCTTCAAGGTGGACAGCGACGAACCTGTCGTTACAAACGTGAAGAAGTTCACCATGAACTGTGCCCGTGGCTATGTCTACGGAACAGGCAGTGTGCTTCAAGGTTCAACGGATGCCAGCATGGCTGGCGAGTTCGCCCTCGTGCCTTATGGCGAGACCACGTACCTCTACGACGTGACGAACAAGAAGTTCGCCATCGGTTCCGCCGACGACCAGAGCGCACTTCCCACTGTGGGCGATGAGACCGTGACCAAGGAGAGTGCTACCGACTTCTCCCGCATCATCACGGGCGTGGCCATTGGCGAAACCGGACTCATGAACTACCCCGCCTATCTCTACGACAAGTGGGGCAACTACCTCAACATGGACGGTGAACGCCGCGTGTACTTCAACACATGGCAAGACTTCGAGAACGGCAATGGCGGTAATACGTACGTTGTCACCGAGACCGGCGACTTGGATATCACCGAGGCCGTCGCCATGCTCGATGCCTACTTCAATCCCTCTACGACGGTCAAGTACGTGGTGATGGATCCCGAGACCGAGGAGGAATATGTCGTTACGACGGCAGTGGCCAATGAAGGCGACGTCATCAGTGACCTCCCCGAGCAGTACAAGAAGGATTTCTGCACCTACAGCTTGGCTGAAGGCCCCGTGACGCTCGTCGCTGGCGAGAACACGGTACTCTTCGACGTGGCCTACAACCTCCCCTTCGTGACGGAATGGGGCGACCAGGCAAATGCCAAGTGGTACTACGCCAAGATTCGTGGCAACTACTACCTCAACACGACCGTAACCGGCAACAAGGCTGGTGCCTACTATCCCACGGCTACGCTTGACGAGAGCGACGACTCTTTCCAGTGGGCTTTCAAGGGCAACCCCTACAAGGGCATCCGCGTCTACAACAAGAAGGCCGGTGCCTCCCAGACGCTGGGCGAGAGCGGCGACCTCGCACTGATGCTCGACGGTGAGCATACATGGGATGTCTTTGCCAACGGCGAAGGCTTCGTGCTCCGCGTGCCTGGCACGTCCAACAAGTATGTCAACCAGAATGGCGGTAGCGCTGGCTACCTTGGCTATTGGGAAAGCACGCTGGGACGCACGGATGCCGGCTCCACCATCACCATTGAGGCTGTGCCTGAACAGGGTGAGGAAGAGGCCGAGCTCGTCAACGTGGTTGTCAACATGGCCAATGGCACGTTCACGCAGACCAACAATGGCGAGGTAGGCAAGCTGCTTGCAAAGCAATGGGCTGCCAATGCTGAACCTGTTGTCACGGTGACCTGCATCACGGGTACGGGCAACAATATCTGTGCCAACGACATGTGGGCAGATTGTCCCACCGACGGCACCCAGCTGGGCTACTTCGCAAATGCCGCAGGCCTGAACTATCAGATTGCTGCTCCCAGCGGCTACTATCTGAGAAAGGTTGTCATCGCCGGACACGCTAACTCCAACTCGGTTGTCCTGACCAGCGGAGAAGAGTCAACGACCTTCACAACGGATGACAATACCTTCAGCAAGGAGTTCACAGGCAATGTTTCTGATTTCACCTTCAATCTCACACGCGGAACATCCGCTAACGCATTCCTCGTATCAGCCATCGAAGTAACCGTTGAGAAGCTTCAGGGTGCAACGATCACCTACATCGTCTATGACGGCGACAACAACGTGTTGGACTACACGTCCGAGCGAGTAGCCGCTGGCACAGAGGTGAACGACATTCCTGAAAGCATGAAGAAGGCCTTCACGAACTATACGGCCGACAGCGTGCCCTTCACGGTTGAGAAGGATAAGGATGCCAAGTTCGAAGTCATCGTGACGGGTTATAACCTGCCCTTCGAAGTTTCCACGGAAGGCAGCGAGGTATGGTATAACCTGAAAGACAACGGAGGCAACTACTATGCACACACTGGTGGTTACTTCTATACGACCGATGCACCTGGGACAGATACGGGCTCTCAGATGGCCTTCTTCGGCAATCCCTATGTGGGCATTACCGTGAAACTCGGAAATGGTAGCTATTTGGTTCCTACCAGCGGTTACTATTGCACCGCAGATGCTGCTCAAGCATGGGAAATCACGGCAAATGGCGAAGGCTTCAACCTCCACGCCAACAACGTTTATCTTGCTCAGTACCAAAGTTATCTCTACGCTTGGAATAATGGTGCCTCCCTCGCAAATGCCGATGCTGGTCGCTTCTTCGTAGAAAAAGTTCCCGAACCCGAAGTTGAATACACCGAGGGCGAGTTCAACGTAGCAAGCCTCGTTGACGGCAAGGTGCTCAATGTCGACGAGAACAACCTCGCTATGGTTGAAAACGTAGCGGCCGGCGAATTTGGTTGTGACCTCACGGCCAATGGCGACGGTACCTTCACGGTAGGTCTCCCCGGCAAGACGGCAAGCGGACAGCACCACCTTCACATCGGTTCCGGTGGCAACTGGAGCAACGGCGATGCCACGGCTACGACCTTCTATGAGGTAGCAGATCCCGCTGCTCAAACGCTCTCTGCAAAGGCTGTTGAAAGCCTGACGCTTGGTAAGACCTATGTTCTCGTAGGCGTAAGAGAAGGTGCCACCTATGCACTGAGCAGCACGCTCGTGAATGCTGGTGACGCAAGCGCACAGCGCCTGGCTGGCGTAGCCGCTACGATCAGTGAAGGTGAACTCATCATGGAGCGCGACGCTTCCATCCTCTGGACGATGGGTCACGCCGGTGAAGTGGAAGAAACCACAGGTCTCACCTCTGGTACCTACCTCTTCCGCAACCTTGCTGGCGAAGCCGACAAGTTCCTGGGTGTTGATGTCAACCTCTCCGTAGTTGACCTTGACGCACTCATTCCTACCAAGGCTGTGACGTTTAGCAGTCCCGAGACGGGTGTCTTCAACCTGAAGCTCGGCGGCCTTGCAGCCTATCTCTCCTGCGGTAGCAACGGACGCTTCTCCCGCAACACCGCTGCCAACGCCATCCGCCTCTTTGAGATTGAGGATGTGACGGCCGATCCCTTCGTGGCTACTCAGGTGGTAACCTTCAAGGAAGGTCACAACTACCTCATCGTAGGTGCCAAGAGCGGTGCCGACTACGCACTGACCGCCGAGCTCTACAATGCAGGCCAAGGCGACAACCAGCGCATGGTAGGTACGGCAGTGACCGTTACGGAAGACGTCATCAGCGTGGCTAAGGACGACAAGCTCGTATGGACCATCACCGAGGCTACACGTCCCGAAGTGGTAGTGTTCGAGCCCGAAGTGAAGGGCGAGCCCGTCGAAGTCACCCTTATCGTATATGCTAACGACGAAGCCGTGGAAATGACGACCTTCGAGGCTAACGTGGGCGATGTCCTCACTGACATTCCCGAAGACCTGAAGAAGCCCTTCACGGAATACACGCTCGCGGCTCCCTTCACCGTAGGCGCTGAGGACAACTACCTCATGGTGGATGCCAGCTTCAACCTGCCCTTCGAGGCGGATAAATACTACTATGTGAAGCTCAACGGCAAGTACATGCAGTACGACGCCGTTCGCAACGTAGGCCACATGGGCGTAGTGGATCTTGGTAACTTCCAGAGCCGTCCGATGACCCTTGAGGAAGTTGAGGCAGCTGAAGACGCCAAGACGTTCCACTGGAGCATCTCCGGCGATCCCTACCACCACTTCAAGCTCTTCAACGAAGGCACACAGAGCTATCTGACGGCCGCTGCCAATGGCTACACGGGCGTAGGCGAAGAGGCTCTCCTCGTTGACATCGCTCCTCGTGGCGAAGGTCTCACCTTCACTTGCCAGTATGGTGTGCTCGTTGACATCTGGGACACCTATGGCGCCGTACAGGAATCTTCCACCACCAACACGGACGAAAACGCCGTGACGACGCTTGAGGAAGTAGGCGGTGGCGAAGTGGTTGAGCCCGAGGTGATCGAGAAGGCCATCAACATGAGCACTGGTGAGTTCACAGAGTCCAATCCGAATAAGACTTGGGCGAAGAAGTGGGAAAGCAACGATGGTGCTCCCGCTGTCTCCCTGACAACGACGGCCAACAACATGGCCGCCAACACGGATGCTTCCTATCTTGCTGGCGAAGGTCTGAAGATCTTCACGGAGGCTGATGGTGTCTGCGAATACACCATTGAGGTTGAGCCTGGCTATGAAATCGTAGGCTATAAGGTTCGCGGTAATGCTTACACCAATGACATTACGGCAACTGACACCGAGACATCGGAATCCCATGTCTTCACAAACGCCGAGCAGGGCGAGTGGGATGTAACCATCGACCACGCCCAGAAGGCAGAATTCGTGCTTAACGGCACGGCAAGCACCTTCCTCAATGCCGTCATTACGGTGAAGGTTGTGAAGCTTGAGACAACCGACGTTACGTTCAATGTCGTTGACGCAGCTGGACAGACGGTCTACACCGAGAATATCCCTGTTCAGGTAGGTGCTGAAGTAACTGCAATTCCTGAATCCCTCGTTCGTCCGTTCTGTGAGTACAGCTATCCTGCAACCCTCGTTGTCAAGAAGGATGGCGACAATGTATTCGTAGCCAATGTGAACTATGTAATGCCCTTCCTGACGAATGGCTCTACTTACAACCTCAAGGTGAACACTCGCTACGTCTTTGCCGACGGCGGAAATGCCGCCAGCGCAGAGACCGCAACTGAGGACGAGGCTTACCAGTGGACATTCACAGGCAATCCCTATGAGGGCATTGCCGTTCAGAACGTAGGCGCAGCCTTCTATCTCGCCAACAATGAGATTTCTGAAGGTCAGTGGAGCACGGGCTTGGGCACTTCCGCAGAACCCGTCATGTGGGTACTTGGCAAGAGCGGTGAAGGCTTTACGCTCCATCGCAATGCCAACGACTACATTAAGCTCTCTGAAGGTACACTTGTCACTCACAACTGGGCTGGCAACGCTTCCGACGTTTCCGCACGTATGTCTGTTGAGCTTGTTGAAGAGGCCTATGATCCCGAAAATGACTATCCTCTCAACTTCGACAAGACTCAGACGCCCACGAACGCTTCTCGCTGGGTATCCACTGTCTCCATCGACGACCAGCAGATTGCTGTAAGCGAAAGTGCTTCCGACAACACGTTGGCCTATCGCGACCTGCGCGAGCAGCCCGGCTTCGCCGTTGAGGCAGGTCAGACTGTGAAGCCCGCTGTTGGCTACATGGCAGAATGGATGCACACCTATGTTTACGTAGACTACGACCGCGACGGACAGTTCAAGGTTGAGCCCACAGCCATCACCGATGGTGTCATCGGCGAGGGACAGGAGATTGTTTCCTTCTCCCATTACGAAGGCTACAACTCTGCCGGCGAAGCTGTTGCCGATGGCAACAAGACCATTGACCTGCCCGCCTTCACCGTTCCCACAGACACCAAGCCTGGCTACTATGCTATGCGCTTCAAGGTGGACTGGAACAGCGTGGATCCCGCCGGTAATCCTGGCGAGGGTGCTGTTGGTACAAAGCAACACATCATCACCAACGGCGGTACTATCACCGACGTGCGTCTGAACGTTCACGGCGCAAGCGTTGACGTGAAGGCTGAAAGTGTTGAGGGTGGTCAGGTAACCCTTGACGACGGTACTCCTCTCGAGACGGCTGCTCCTGTGCCCTTCGGCATGGAATTCGGCATCATTGTAAGCCCCGAAGAGGGTATGAAGCTTGAGAGCATGACCATCCGTCACGGCTACGGCAAGAAGGAGTACGTCCACAGCGTACGCCAGTTTGCCGTCGAGACTGTCGCTGGAACCGAGGTTGTACGCAACCGCTACTACGTGCCCGCTGAATGGGTAGACGGTGACATCACCATTACGCCCAAGTTTGGTCTGGACGACGGTATCCGCAACATCAACGGTCTGAACAACAGCGACGCTGTTTACTCCATCGACGGCCGCCGCATGAATCAGCGTAACATCCTCAACAAGGGCGTTTACGTAATCAACGGCAAGAAGGTTCTCGTGAAGTAAATCCGACCTTATCCTCTATATAAAGAGGGACGTCCCACATGGGACGTCCCTCTTTTAATTGGGAGTTAAATTGGGAGTTAAAGGGGGCGTGTCGCCAGATGAATGAATGTTCCGAGGGCTGGCAAAGGTATAGGACATTTATGTGAAGACGTAGGACATCCTAAGTCATCGTCTCGTCTTACAGCATACGGTGCTTGCGGAGCTCCGTGACAGTCTGCTCAAGCTCGTCGTACCACGCTTGTCCGAAGCGGCGCACAAGGGGGACACGCAGAAAGCGATAGAGGGGCATCTGGAGACGACGGCCGAGGAGGCGCGCCGGGGTACAGATGTCCCAGCGGTGATAGTTGAGCCCCGTGAGCCCGCCGGCGAAACGCTTTTCGCGGATGGGATAGAGGGCACAGGAGATGGGCTTGTCCCACGAGGTGCGACCCTGGCGAAAGGCACGGTCGGAAGCGCAGAGGCAGCACCCTTCAGCATCATGGCAGGTGAAAATGCAGTCACGGCCGTTGACGATACTCGTCACGAGGTCGCCCGTGCGGTCTATATAGGCCATACCCTGCGTGTCAGCCACACTGCAGGCTTCGGACGAGAGCTCTTCGCGGATGAGGGGGTAGACGCGTTCCATCTCGCCCACTTCCTCCAACGTCACGGGGGCGCCTGCATCGCCTTCCACACAGCATGCACCGCGACACTGTCTTAGATCGCAGCAGAAACATTCGGTCAGGATGTCTGTGGAGAGGATTACCTCGCCCACTTGGAGCATCGGAGGAAGTTGGGGATTTGATTTTACCATTGTATCGGAGTTTCGCCGTGACGCATGAGGTATTCGTTGCAAAGGGAAAAATGGTGGTTTCCGAAGAATCCACGATAGGCTGAGAGGGGCGAGGGATGTGCCGATTGGAGCACGAGGTGGCGCGCACGGTCAATAAAGGCCCCCTTGCGCTGGGCATAGCTGCCCCATAGGAGAAAAACGAGATGGTTGCGCTCCTCGGCAAGGGCGTGTACGACGGCATCGGTAAAGCGTTCCCAGCCGTGACCTTGATGGCTGCCAGCCTGATGAGCACGCACGGTCAGGGTGGCGTTGAGCAACAGGACACCTTGCTCGGCCCATCGGCGCAGACTGCCCGATGCCGGCACGGGACGCCCAAGGTCGCCCTCAATCTCCTTGAATATGTTCTGCAGGGAGGGAGGAAATGGCACGCCATCGGCCACGGAAAAGCACAATCCCTCTGCTTGACCGGGCTCGTGGTACGGGTCCTGACCAAGGATGCATACTCGCACGCTGTCAAAGGGACAAAGGTTGAAGGCGTTGAACACGAGGCGACCGGGAGGATAGCAGGGGCCGGCCGCATATTCGCTGTGAACGAAGCGGGTAAGTTCCGAGAAATAGGGAGATTCGAACTCCGACTGCAGACGCGCAGCCCAAGATGGTTCAATTCTAACATTCATAACGTCCGCAAAAGTAGGCTTTTCCATGCACAACTTGTATTCCTTCCGTGTCAAAAAGGGTGCAAAGTGAAATAAAATTTTTGTTTCCTGTAACTTTAAACTATCTTCGCCCCCCGAAAGTCACACCTTTCAGATATAGAAAACACATATAACAAATAATCATTCTGATGAAACCGATTGTCAAGTTATTCCTGCTTGCACTCATCGCTGTGCAGGCAGCAGCCATTCCGCCGCGCCGCGTGGCCTTCCCCGTGACGCAAAGTGATGGCACCACACTCATGGTAATGAAGTTTGGCGATGGTCACCTTGCATTCTATGCTACCCAGGACGGCATCACCCTCCAACGCAATGAGGCAGGCGACCTTTGCTATGCACGTCTGGAGAACGGCGAAACCGTCTCCTCTGGGCGTATTGCCCACGACGTTACACAGCGTTCGTCCGAAGAAAGCGATTACGTGCGTACGCACGCGCTCCGCGTGGATAATATGGTGTCACAGCGCATGCTGCCACGCCGCACTTCGCGTCCACGCGTCATCAGCGCCTCGACAAGTGACGGCCTGGGAAGCTACGGCAAGAGCGGTATGGGTGGCGTCAACAGCATCGGCAACTATACGCTCCCCGTACTGATGGTGCAGTTTAAGGACATTAAGTTCAAGTCCACCACGACGGCCGAAAAGATGACGCGATTCTACAACGAGGTAGGCTACCAGGAGGAGAGCAAATGTGTCGGCAGCGTGCGCGACTACTTCAAGAGCCAGAGCAACGGGCTCTTCGTCCCCACCTTCGAAGTCGTTGGCACCGTGACGCTGCCCCAAAACCACGACTACTATGGCGGCAACGTGACTTCCGGTCCATGGAAAGGCTACGACAAAGGCCTTTGTGCCGACAACTACTTTGTAGTGGATGCCGTAGAACTGGCACAGTCGCAAGGAATTGACTTCTCGCGCTTTGCTGTCGACGGCCGTGTACCCCTCATCTGCCTTCTCTATGCCGGACGCGGCGAAGCCACGGAATACTATGGTGGCGAGGACTACATCTGGCCTTGCGAGGACGACATCGACCAAAATATCGGCGGCACCCACTTCAACAGTTACTTCGTCGGTAACGAGCTCGACGGCGATGGTTCGCTGATGGGTATGGGTGTTTTTTGCCATGAGTTCGGCCACGCCTTGGGACTCCCCGATTTCTATGTCACCGACTATTCCTACACTGACACCAACCCCGTCGGTGAATGGAGTATCATGGATATGGGTGCCTATGTGCAGGAAGCGCGTGCTCCCATGGGCTATACGGCCTACGAGCGCAGCTACCTCGGCTGGCTTGATATCCCCGAACTCACCGAGGCCGAGGCCGTCACTCTCGACAGCTATGCTGACCTTGCTCAGGGTGAGGCCACGCCGGCTCGCCTCCTGCGCAACCCGAGTAACCAGAAGGAGTACTTCATCTTCGAAAACCATCAGCCTGGCACGTGGTATCCTGCCAACTACGGCAGCGGCATGCTCGTCATGCGCATTTGCTACGACAAAAACGCATGGGAAGAGAATACGCTGAACAACACAAAGTCCAAGCAACGCGTCAAACTGATTACGGCAAACGGAAAGAACCCGTCGGCTTCCGGCTCCAGCGTAGCAGAACTCTTCTCCTACAACGGGAAAGCCGTCAACGTGGAGAGCTGGTCGCTCTACAGCGGAAGCAAGCTTTCCACGCCCTTCTACAATATCCAGAATGCCGGAGGGAAGGTAACGTTCAACTTCCTGGCTGAGACCATTGACGCAAAGGAAGTGGGCGACACCGTGCGCGACGGAGGCCTCGTCTACGTGGTCACCGCAAGCGGCGAAGTGGAGCTCGTGGCAAGCGACGTGGCTCCCTATTCCGGTGCCGTCATCGTGCCCGAAACGGCAACGGAGGACGGTGTCAGCTACAGCGTAGTGGGCGTGGCTGATGCTTTCAAGAACTGTACAGAGCTCTCAAGCGTTTCCCTGCCCAAGACGGTGTCAATCATTGATGCAGACGCCTTCGCAGGCACGCCGAAGCTGGATAACATTATTGTTGACGAAAAGAACAAGTCTTTCCGTACAGACGACTATGCCCTGGAAATGATACTCAGGGAAGAACATGCGGACAATGTCAGGGCGGCGAAAGCCGGGGAAAATACTAAGGTGGTGTTTGACTTTGCCGCCAATCCGTGGAACCTTCCCACCTCCAGTGCCGCCGACCAGAAGGCAGGCACGCTGACAGATCCCGTCGTGATGGGCGAAGTGACAATGACGGCAACGAGCGGTTCCACTGTGACACGCCTTTGGAAGGGCAGTTCCACCACCGACCTGCGCGTCTACAACGGCGGCTCACTGACCTTCAGCGTACCCGACGGAATGCTCATCAACGCCATCAACGTCACCGCGTCAAAGTGGGACATGACGGCCGACGAAGGCACTTTGGAAGGCAAGGCATGGACGGGAGAGGCACAAGAGGTGACATTCTCTGCCCAAGGCACGACGACAATCACGAAGGTAGAGCTTACCCTCAGCACTGACAATACGGAAAAGGTTTGGGCCGTTCTTGCCTACCCCGCTGCCCGCAGTGGATCGTGCGTGCTTTCCGAAGGTGTTGCAACTATCTTAGCATCGGTCTTCAAGGATACCAAGGTCTCAGAGGTGACCCTACCCGCATCCCTTTCGGAACTGGAAGCTGGTGCGCTCAGTACGTCGTCCCTCACAAAGCTCACGGTGCTTGCTCCCATTCCGCCTGCCTGCAAGGCCAATCCTTTTGAGGCGGTAGACAAGGTGAATTGCCAGCTCGTCATCCCCGACGGCAGTGAAGAGGCTTACCGTGCCGCTGAATACTGGAAAGAATTCTTTGATCTGACAGGCATTACCTCTGTCATCCCGGCACGCCCATCCAATGGCGAGGCCTACGACCTTCAGGGACGCCGATTGTCAAACAGCCAACAGAAAGGTGTCTACATTCTTGGTGGTAAGAAAATCATACGATAAGAAACATTTTAGCATGAAAAGAACGATCATATCCCTCCTGCTCTCGCTGTGTCTGCTACCAGCTATGGCCGTGCCGCCTTTGGACGAGGCATTCCCTATGAGTCAGAGCGACGGTACGACCATCATGGTGAAGCTCTATGGCGAATGGCGTACGGAGTTCTACGTAACGACTGATGGTCAGGTGCTCGTACGCGATGCCAACAAAGACCTCTGCTATGCTCGCCTGGAAGAAGGCAAGCTTGTCTCTACGGGTCTCATGGCTCATGAGAAGGCCTTGCGCACGCAAGAAGAAAATGATTTCGTCAGCCGCAATACGCTGACACCCCGCATGGCGGCAAGCACCGTCGAGCCCATGCACCCCGCCACGGCCAATCGCGCTCCCCGCCGCACCATCATGGCCTCTACCGACGACGGTCTCGGTGCCTACGGTCAGCGCAGTCTCGGTGCCGTGCCCAGTCTGGGCGACGTGGTCATACCCGTCATCATGGCCGAGTTCTCGGACGTAAAGTTCCAGAGCTATTCTACGATTGAGAAGATGACACGCTTCTACAACGAAGAAGGCTATGCCGACGAAGCTGGCTGCAAGGGTAGCGTGCGCGACTACTTCATCGCACAAAGTGGAGGCATGTTTCGTCCGCGATTTGAGGTGGTAGGTAAGGTGACGCTGTCGAAGACAGCAGCCCACTATGGTTCCAACGACAATGCCCGCGGCTACGTGGAAGTGGTGCGCGATGCCATGGCGGCTGCCACACGTCTGGGCGTGAAGTTTTCTGACTACGTACAGGAGGGCGGTGTCCCCCTCGTGGCCGTACTCTATGCCGGCGAGGGCGAAGCCACAGGCGGCGGCGACGATACGCTGTGGCCCTGCGAATACGATGTCAACACGACGATGAGTGGCGTGCATGTCAACTCGCTCTTCATCGGTAACGAGATGGCACACGACGGCACCATCATGGGTATGGGTACCTTCTGCCACGAGTTCGGCCATGCCCTGGGACTCCCCGACTTCTACGTTACCGACTACGGCCACGACGCTGTGACGATGGGTCGTTGGAGCATCATGTGCTCGGGCAGTTACCTGCCCGACAGTCACGCACGTGCTCCCATTGGCTATACGGCCTACGAGCGCAGCTACATGGGGTGGCTGGACATCCCCGAACTGACCGAGGCCGACAATATTACGCTGGCTCCCTTCGGTACAGAGAATAGTCCCACGGCCGTCCTCATACGCAGCAATCGCGACGAGCGCGAATACTTCATCCTTGAGCATCGCGCCCCCGGTACGTGGTATCCCAACAGCTTCGGCTCGGGTCTTTTTGTGACCCACGTGACCTACGATGCCGGTTCATGGCGCTACAACAACCTCAACAACAACAAGGACTATCTGCGCTTCACCTACCTCTCGGCTACCGGTAGCAAGCAGGGAGGAACTGCGGCCGAGCTGTTCCCCGGCACGTCAGGAGTACAGACCAGCATCACCACATCCTCCACGCCTGCCATGACACTCAGCAACGGCACACGCCTCAACAAGCCTGTCTACAATATCAAGCGTGAGCCCGACGGCACGGTGTCGTTCAGCTACCTTGACCCCGACTTCGTGGGACGTACCATTGGCGATCTCGTGGAGGCTGACGGCATCTCCTACCGCTTCGTCACAAAGGCACAGGTTGAGGTGAAGGCTAAGGAGGGTGGCCAGTACAGTGGTGTCGTCACCATCCCCGATGCCTACGTTGAGGGCACACATCACTACACCGTCTCGGGCGTGGGTAGTGAAGCCTTTGCAAATTGTCCGTCGCTGACGACCGTAAGCCTCCCAGCCACGTTGAAGAATATCTCTTCCGATGCCTTCCGTCACAGTCCCGCTCTGCAAAGCGTCACGCTGGAGGGCGAGAACGACAAATTTGTCACGATGGACGGTATATTGTTTACCAACAGTTTGATGATTACCGACCCAGGCACGGCCGTCACGCCTCTTGTCGAGGACAACCTCTTCGATTTCCTCAACAATCCGTGGAATCTTGAAAAGGCTCCCAACAACTTGAAGATAGACGGCGGACTGCTGGATGACGACCTCATCGTAGGGCGCGTCACAATGACTGCCACGGCGCAGGATTCCAACGAAAAAACGCTCGTCTACATGCTGAGCACGGGTGAAAGCACCTCGGAACTCCGCCTGAAGAAGGGGGCTGACGTCACCTTCTCTGTGCCCGAAGACACACGCATCACGCGTATAAACTTTCCCGCCTCCGGCTGGACTGCAACGCCCTCCGACGGAACCATGGACGGCAGCGCATGGGTAGGGCAGAGCCAGCGTGTGAAGTTTGACATCACCGCCAACAGCCGCCTCACACAACTGAATGTCACCACCGTTTCGCGCCGCGACTTCAAGGAGGCAGCACTTCTCTACTATCCCGCTGCGCGCACAGGCTCGTACACCGTTCCCACTGGCGTTTCGCGCATCGGTGATTATGCCTTCGAAGAGAGCCAACTGACCGACATCGTACTTTCCGACTCGCTGCTGACCCTGGGGCAGGATGCACTCAGTTCGCCCTATTTCCGCAGCATCACCGCACGCCGTGCCAATCCCGCCGTGGCCGAATACGACCCCTTCACGCTGACGGACAAGAAGGCTTGCAGCCTCATCGTCCCCGAAGGCAGCACGGATGCCTACCGCGCAGCAAACTTCTGGAATGCCTTCTTTGACCCCGACGGCATCTATTCTACATTCGTCCCTCGTCCCTCGTCCCTGACATACGACCTCCAGGGCCGCAGATGTGCAACGACCAAAGGGAAGGGCGTCTACACCATGGACGGCAAGAAAGTCTTGAGATAGGTTCTGCGGGCATATATACTGAAAACGAGCGGAGGCACCACGATGGCGCTTCCGCTTGTTTTGTGGGACAATAGGCAATAGGGTTTTTAAGGTATTAGGTGATTAGGTTGTTCGGCTTTTGAGGATGGGGCTCTCTATGTGATCCCATTTTATATATTTACTTGTCTCACCACTTTGCCCTATCTCAAAATAATTGCCTATTTTTGCCCCATAAATCTTTTGTCATCATGAAGAAACTGACAACCTTCCTCCTGCTCGGCATCCTTACCTTGCAGAGCATATTGGCCGCTGGCTTTCCCGAGCTGAGCGACGGGACAAACGAGTATTGGTACTATCTGAAGTTCACGCAAGGCTCCTATGTGGTAGCCTCCGACGGCGACGGCATTGTCTGCAAGTCGGCCATCCCCACGGGGCAGCGCTCACAGTTGTGGAAGGTGGAAGGGACAGCCTCGACGGGCTATACCCTGACCAACCAGCTTGGTCTGCGCCTTTACGCCATGGGCACGACACAAGGATCGGAAATTCGCGCTTCGCAGGCACCGGGTAGCCTCAGCAAGTTCCGTTTTCAGGCACGCGGCAGCAACTATGCCATTACACCTTTCTCCAACGCCGGGCAGGCACTGAACTGCTGGGGTGGCATGGGCATGGGAAACGATATCAAACTTTACGATTCCTCTGATGCCAATGCTCCCATGGCCTTCCTCGAGGAGCATGAGATGGAGAACTTCATGCCCGAAGTGCCTGTCATACCTTACCCCTCCACCTGCAATCTCACCGACTGCGGTCAACTGGACATGAGCAAGGTGGAGGCCATCACCTTCTTCAGCGATTCCACACGCCTCCTCGCCCAGCGCTTTGCCGATGACCTGCAGCGCACGGCGGGCATCCAGCTTGCCTTAAACGAGGTGGCACCCGAAACGGCGGCTAAAGACGACGCTGCGCATCCTCTCGTCCAGCTCGTCCTGGATGACAACCTACCCGAGGACGCCTACAGCCTTAATGTCTGTATGAGCGGCATCACCATCAAAGCGTCCGATTTCGGAGGTTTCTTTAACGCCCTCCAGACGTTGCGGCAGCTTCTGCCTACGGCCATCTATGGCGACAAACTACGCACAGACATCCCCTGGCTCTGCCAATCAGTAATGATAACAGATGAACCAAAATATAAACACCGTGGGTTCCACTTTGACGTAGCTCGCCACTTTTTTGATAAGGACGAAATAAAAAAACTCCTCGATGTAGCCTCCATCTACAAACTCAACCGCTTCCACTGGCATCTGACCGACGACCAGGGATGGCGCATCGAGATACCTGAATATCCCCGCTTGACCACAGTGGGTGCTGTGCGCAAGCGTTCGCTCACCATCAACGACCCCACAAACGGTACCGAATTCTACGACGATACGGAATATGGCCGTGGTTGTTTCTACACACTTGACGACTTGCGCGAAATCGTGGCCTATGCCCGTGAGCGCAACATTGAGATTATCCCCGAGATAGATATGCCGGGACACATGGTGGCAGCCATCGCTGCCTATCCAGAACTGAGCTGCGATCCTTCGCGCGAATACGAGGTTCGCGTGGCAAAAGGCATCAGCACGGAGGTGCTCAATGTGGGTAAGAACGAGGTTATTGACTTCCTGAAGTGTGTCCTTGGCCACATTGCCGAGGTGTTTCCCTACGAATATATACACATCGGTGGTGACGAATGCCCCACAACGGCATGGGAGAACAATGCCGAATGTAAACAGCGCGTGAAAGACGAAGGTCTCACAGGTATCAACCAACTGCAGGCGTGGCTCGTAGAGACCATAGGCTCCTTCCTGCGCGATGAACATGGCAAACGTGTCGTAGTCTGGGACGAACTCCTTTCCCATTGGAGCAGCAGGTTTACCATCGAGCCCCTCGTCATGTGCTATCGCGGCATGCAATATACTTCTCAGGCTGCCGACAAGAACTTCCAGAGCATTGCCGTTCCGAGTTACCCCATGTACTTTGACCTCCTGCAGATGGGTCCCGACAAACTTGAGATAGACTCCCCCTACTATGGTGGCTATGGCGACGGTGCCGTCAATACGGTGGAGCGCGTATACAATTTCAATCCCGCCTCCAACGTTTCGGGTCGCGAACAGTATGTGCTGGGCACCCAGTGTGCGCTATGGACGGAAAGCGTTTCCTCGGACGAAGCCGCAGAATACTGCCTCTATCCCCGTGTGCTGGCACTTAGCGAGACGGCATGGCTTCCCATAGATAAAAAGGACTTTGCAGGTTTCTACAGCCGCCTGCAGCACCATGCGGAAATACTGGACCTGAAAGGCATCCGATATGCCCCCCACTACATACAGAAACCCGACAGGACATTGGCAGAGAGCGCATTAAAGGATGCTGACAACATCCTCCAGGCCAGCATGCCCGCCGCTGTGGGCTATCCTCAGCAGGATGTTCACGACGCTCTTGCCGCAGCCGCCGAGAGGCTGCGTACCGACATGGGCAATACCGACGCACTTGGAAGCCTGAAAGAGGCCATTACGGCCTATAAGGCAGCTCCCATCACACTCCCACAGGAAGGAAAAACCTACAAGATAGTCAGTGCCTCTACCTTCTTCCGCAACCACTACGAAGGCTCCGTACTATACGCAGATGCTGCAGCCCTCCGCATACACTACACCGAACAGACCGAGCCCGAGGAACTCTGGCAATTTCTACCCCAGGCTGATGGCACCTTCCTGCTCCTTAGTATTCTGAATGGTCAGCAGGTATCCCTGCCTGCCAAGGCGGACGGCGAAGCCACCCTTGCATCCACGGGTACAAAGCTTTCCATCCGCCGCGCCACAAAACCCGCAGGCGGATATACCTACATTCCCGGCGTGGTCAACATCAAGTCGGGACGTTACAATCTCTATGCCCGCATTTCGGGGCAGGCCGTGGCCAACGTTGACTCCACCCTATGTTATCCCGGCACGTGGCGCATCGTTGAGGTGAACGACTTCACAGTGCGCATACAAGGCCTTGCCGACAAGGTCCAGCGCATCCTTGAAACCGCGAACCCCGAAAAGGCGGGCGAGCCCACGGTCGAAGCACTCGAATTCTTGCGCTCCGACGTCCTCGTTCCAGCACAGGCCGCATTACAGCAAGGCGCGGCCGACGAGTCAACTTATCGTTCACTCGTGGAAAAATATCGGGAATTTCTGCTCATGGAGCGCACCTCTGTGCTTGCGGCTATTGACGAAGCCTACTACTATCACATCGGTAACGCCTATTTCACGAACTACTATGCCTGCGGCAACAAGTCCACCAAGTCTGTCGATCCGAAAGCTCTTGCCTCCACCGACGGTTTTCTGTGGGTCGTGGAGAAACATGCCGACGGCACCGTGGGACTAAAAAACAAACTCACACAGACCTATGCCCGCGTGGAGAGCAGTGCTGCCGACCAGCGCCTGCGTCTCGGCGCTTCCTATGCATGGACGCTACGCGAAGTGACCACAGATCAGGGTAATACG
The DNA here is from genome assembly GCA_017446765.1 of Alloprevotella sp. GTDB lineage: Bacteria > Bacteroidota > Bacteroidia > Bacteroidales > Bacteroidaceae > Alloprevotella. Next base: position 6,073 of record JAFSQD010000035.1, on the reverse strand, counting down.
GCCATGGCCATCATCGACACGAGCGGTTCCTACAGTTGGTATGCCAACCCCTCCGCATGGTCTTACCTCCTGCTGAAGCCCTACGACTGGGGGGCCAGCGTATGGCAATTCGTCAAGACCACAGACTTTGTACCTACAGGTTTAACCGCCTCGTCACCCGTAGCTCGCCACTCTCCACAGACCTATGATCTCCAGGGGCGCCGTGTCCTGTCACCCAGCAAGGGGGTCTATATTCGAAACGGCGAAAAACTGCTGCGGTAAACCAACACTGTCCCGTGCAAAGTGGTGCAGATAGAAGATGAATCTTCTATAAAGAAATCAGTCAGGTATTAAGAACTTTGAAGTGAAGAAGGGTACGCACTAATACATCTGCCAACCTCATGGTAACGAGGTCAGAATCTGTTCGGAGCAGCGAGGGGGTGGTCAAAGGAAGCCGAGTTCGAGCTTTGCTTCCTCACTCATCATTTCCTTCGTCCATTCGGGTTCGAAGACGAGGTTCACCTTGGCCTCCTTAACGCCTTCGACGGCTGAAATCTTCTGACGCACATCCTCGGCGATAAAGTCGGCCGCAGGGCAGTTGGGGGCTGTGAGGGTCATGTCTACTTCAAGATGGCCGTCGTCGTCAAGCTCGATACGATAGATGAGGCCGAGGTTGTAGACATCAACGGGTATTTCGGGGTCGTAGACGGTCTTGAGAACTTCAACGATGCGTTCTTCTGTCTGGAATTTGTCCATCGTGATGAGTGAAATTGAGATATTTTCTTTGTTATTGAGGCGCAAAATTGGAAAGAATCTGGGGAATATACAAGAAACATTGTATCTTTGCGTCACAAATTAAAGTATTACAAGTATGAAAACGGCCGTTTTTCCCGGCACCTTTGACCCCTTCACGGTAGGGCATGCAAGCATTGTGACGCGTGCCCTTCCCATGTTTGACCACATCGTGGTGGGCGTGGGTGTGAATGCGGGCAAGCATCCGTTGTTTCCACCCGAGGAACGTGTGCGCCGCATTCACGAACTGTATGCCGCCGACGATCGTGTCAGCGTGGAGAGCTATTCCGACCTGACCGTGGACTTTGCCCGCCGCATGGGTGCACAGTTCATCCTGCGTGGCATTCGCAGCGTGAAGGACTTTGAGTACGAGCGCGACGTGGCTGCCATGAACCGCCGCCTTGGCGGCGTGGAAACGGTGATGTTGTTCTGCGAGGAGCAATATGCCTGCATCTCGAGCAGCGTCGTAAGGGAGCTCATCTCCTACGGGAAGGACGTGACGGATTTTCTGCCATAGCCTGGAAGGACAGGCCTGACTCTATTGCCATAATAATGCAAAAGACACGGAAATATCTTCTCCTACTCCTGCTGGCCCTGGCGGTCGGTAGTGTACAGCCGATACATGCGCAAGGCATGAACAACATTGACGTGGAGCAGCTGAGAAAGTTGCAGATGGCACAGGTGGCCATCGCCTCGCTCTACGTGGACAGTGTGGACCAAAAGAAACTTGCCGAGTATGCCATCCGAGGCATGCTTGACAAACTGGATCCCCACTCGGCCTATAGTGACCCTGAGGAGACTCGCAAAATGAACGAGCCCCTTGAGGGAAATTTCGACGGCATAGGTGTGCAGTTTAACGTGCTGGAGGATACGCTCGTCGTCATCCAGACCATCCGAAAGGGACCGAGCGAGAAGGTGGGCATCGTGAGTGGCGACCGAATCGTTGGTGTGGACAGCCGGCCTATTGCGGGCGTGAAAATGGACCGAAACGACATGATGAAACTTCTGCGCGGACCCAAGGGTACGCGCGTTAAGCTGACTGTCGTGCGTCGCAACGTGGCCGATACGCTATTCTTCGACGTCGTCAGGGACAAGATACCTGTGAATACGCTTGATGCTGCCTACATGATAGCGCCGCGCGTGGGCTATATACGCCTGGACCGCTTCGGCGCACCGAGCCACGATGAGGTGCGCGAGGCACTGAGGAAGCTGAAGAAGGAAGGCATGAAGGACCTTCTGCTTGACCTTACTATGAACACGGGCGGATATCTGGAGGCGGCCATCGAGATTGCCAATGAGTTTCTGGCCAAGGGCGACCTCGTCGTCTACACCGAAGGGCTGAACACCCCACGCTTGACCTATAACGCCCGTGGCGGAGGCGAGTTTCGCAAAGGCAAACTCATAGTCCTTGTGGATGAATATACTGCTTCTGCAGCCGAAATCGTGAGCGGTGCCGTCCAGGATCACGACCGAGGGCTCATCGTGGGGCGCCGTACCTTCGGAAAAGGGCTCGTTCAGCGTCCCCTGCCGTTGCCCGACGGCTCGATGATACGCCTGACAGTGGCGCACTACTATACACCCTCGGGACGCTGCATACAGAAGCCCTACATCAAGGGGCAGAAGGCAGACTACGACATGGACCTCATGAATCGTTTTAACCATGGCGAGCTTGTCTCGCTGGACTCTGTCCATCTGGATTCCACAAAGGTGTACACGACCCTGAAGAAGCGTCGCACCGTCTATGGCGGAGGCGGGTTGATGCCCGACGTCTTTGTTCCCCTGGACACAGCGGCCTATACGAAGTACTATCAGGCACTGCGCCGCGCAAACATCATCAACGACCAGGCGCTGCGCTTCGTGGACGAACATCGTCAGGAACTGCGCAGTCAGCATGAGGGCATCGATGCCTTCATCGCAAACTACGAGGTGCCGCAGGCTCTCGTGGACTCCGTGATCAGCGTGGGACGGAAGCGGAAGATTGAACCAAAGGATGACGAGGAACTACAGCGCACCCTCGACGACTTGCGCTTCTTGCTGAAAGGCCTCATCATCTACGATGTCTACGATCGCAACGAATACTTCATGTTCGTCAACCGTCGCAACGATATCGTACAAAGGGCGCTCCGCGAACTTGACAATTAGCTGATGGTAAAAATGAGAGTTAAAATAGGAGATAAAATGGGAGTTAAAGTGGACAATACATAATGGGCCAAGAACTCCCCCATTAACACCCTATTCAACTCCATCTTTATCTTCCGATTAAATAAACCTAAACATCAAGACTATGGCACGAGAAGATTATGACGACCCGCGTTTCCGGCAGGATGCCGAGCGCGAAGAGTATGAGCGCGAAGGTCTAACAAACGGACACCAGACCGACTACGAGCGTCGGCGCCGCTTGCGCGAGAAGGACGATTGGTACAGCATTTTGGACGAAGAGGATATTAAAAAAAGATAATATCGGTTCCAAAAGTGGCGAAATTCCTTAAAGAGTGAAAAAGAAGGCGGAAGTTTTCCGCCTTTTTGCATACCTTGCGCACCGATTAAACGTTGCATGCCTCAACAAGTCAAAACATAAGAATGCGTCAGCACATGAAACGTGCAGATAAATCCTTTCAATCCAGACATTCACAAAATAGGGAAAATATGAAACAGTACATCCTTACTTGCGTCCTCTTCGGAGGCGCACTGCTGGCAACGACAAGTTGCGTCAGCAAAGCGAAGTTCGTAGAACTTCAGAACGAGAACACAGAACTTAAAACGGCAATCGGAGATGCCAATGCCCGCTATGCCACCTTGGCAAAGGATGCTGAGGATACACGTGTGCAACTGGCTCAGAGCCGTTCGGCAGCCAGTAGCCTGCAGCAGCGCCTTGACGATGAGCAACGCCGCAATGCGGAACTTCGCAACGACTATTCACGCCTGCAGAAGTCGTTAGACAAGAGCATTGCCCAAAACTCACAAGGCAACATCAACATTTCCAAGCTCGTTGACGAAATCAATGCTTCAAACCGTTTCATCAAGCAGTTGGTAGAGGCAAAATCGAAAAGTGACTCCCTCAACCAAGTGCTGACCAACAACCTGACCCGTTCACTCACGCGCGACGAACTGCAGGAAGTTGATGTGCAGGTGCTGAAGGGCGTTGTATACATTTCCCTGGCTGACAATATGCTCTATAAGAGCGGAAGCTACGAAATCAACGAGCGCGGCCAGCAGACGCTCTCTAAGATTGCCAAAATCATCAAGGACTACAAGGACTACGACGTGCTCGTGGAAGGTAATACTGACCCCGTACCCATCAGCCGCACCAACATCCGCAACAATTGGGATCTCTCCTGTCTGCGTGCTGCCAGCGTGGTCATCGCCTTGCAGGAAAAGTATGGTGTAGACCCCTCTCGCCTCACCGCCGGCGGACGTGGCGAGTATAATCCCATCGCTACCAACGACACTGAGCTGGGACGCCAGCGCAATCGCCGCACACAAATCATTGTCACTCCAAAGCTTGACCAGTTCATGGAGCTCATTGACCAGGCTCCCGAAAGCGAGTAGCAGCGGAGACTACCAAGGAACAATCAGCAGGAGGCAGGTATTGAGCCTGCCTCCTGCTGTATTGCTCGGCTATTGGTCAGAATATCCACCCCGCACGCAAGCCCACTTCATCAGGCATGAGTACGCTGCTGGAGAAGAATTTGAAGTTGTGCCGGTAGTGCAGGTCAACGCGCATGATACCCTTTCCCAGATGGAAGTCGGCACCTACGCCGGCTCCTATCCCTGCAGTCATGTTGTTTTCTTTCGTTGAGTTTGCCCTGCCGTCCAGCGGGAAGATTTTGTTTTGGTAGTAAACCTTCCAATTCTTTTCCGAGTATTCCGCCTGGTCGTATCCCAACAGGAGGTCGAGCCGGCACAGGGGATCTACTTTTCCCTTTGGCATGACGTGATAGGTGAAGCCCAATTCTGCGCTTATCCCGAAGAACTCTATCTGTTCATCGGCATCGGCCGGGATGACCCCCACATGCCCCTCTTTGAGGGTGGTGGAGAATCTTCCGCTCTTTTTTCCGCATAGGAACGAAAAGAGCGAATGGTAGGTGAAGTGCTGGCTCAGCCGTGGCATCTCGTATTCTGCGCCGAGGGTGACTTTCGGCGCAAACTGATGCTTGATATTCCGTGTGTGACAATCCTTCCCGAACCATAAGTTTGAGATGCCAACTCCCGCATACAGGCGTGGCACAATGCTGCGTGCCGCCTTCTCGTCGTGTTGGAACTTGATGCACTCTTCCTCTTCGCAGAACTGATGGTTGTAGTCTCTGGCTATGCGGAGCATGTTTCGCGTGTTGATGCGCTTGTTCCACAGAGCGTTTGTGGCCTCTTCGCTGAGTTTGAGCATGTCGAAGGCCTGGGCAAGTTCCCTCTGCTTGGTCTCCCGGAGTTCATCCTTTCCGAGCCCATCGGTGCTGAAGTTCTTTACTTCAGCTATGCGACCCTGGTTGTCCTCAAGGTAGAAATACTCCCGAAAGTCCTCCTCGTAGCGGTAGAGGCTTATTCCTCCCTTTATGAGGAATTCGGCAAACACAATCTTCTGGATGCTGTCCACGGGCAGCGTACGCGTGACGTAGTAGATGCCGTTGTCCGAGAGCCTATAGCCTCTGATGTCGCCAGGCTGGTATGTGTGGAATGCCTGCTCGTCGGTGCCTCGGAACCAGCATGCTTGCGCATTTTTTGAGGCAGAGAGGTAGTCGATGGTTCCGTGTATCGTGTCTCCTGTGTTAGTGATGACATATCCCGCCTTTGGGTTCGTTTGTGCCCCCATGTGGACAGTTGCACCAAGCAGCAACAAAGCTGTGCATATTCTCTTAGTATTCTTCATATATGATAAAATAATGGTTGTGATATTTATTTATAGGTCTTTGTCAGCGGGTCTGTCCGTACCCACGCGCCGCCCGTCCGCCATGTAGACGAAGCTGAGCACATTCCCGTCGGCAAAAATAACACTGTCCGGCAGGTTTAGAAGGTTGTACTTCACGTGGCTGACGTTCTGAGACATGTTGCGTGTTTCGTTATTCGCCACGCTTTTCGCTTTCCAGCCTTCGCCGATTTTTGCCCGGCGGGGCTGACGGCCGCTGCATGGCTCATGAGATGCCGTTGGCGTCGTAAAGGTAGGCAATTCCGTCATTACTCCAAGGTGTATGGAGAAAATTATTCGTCAGTTACTCTCTTCAATCTGTAGTCGCAGTTTTTTCCAAGTCGAGGCAATGGTATCAAGTAGTTCTTATTGTATTTCCACTCTTCATTCTCAAAAATGAAA